>DASZKU010000350.1:0-9567 GCA_035552815.1 Solirubrobacteraceae bacterium
CGATCTCGTCGTCAAGCCGGCGACGCTGGCGACCCTGGCGGCGGCGCTGCGGCGGTGGCTGCCCGAGGAGGTCTGGGGGGCGGGAGAGGCTCCTTTGCCCGGCTCGGGCGCGATTCCGCCTTCGGCGCTCGAGGAGCTCACCGGAGGCGACCTCGAGCTCGGGCGCGAGATCGTCGGGCGCTACCTGAGCTCGCTCGAGGAGGAGCTCGCCGCGCAGGGCATTGGCGGTCAAGGCGATGACCGGCCGCCGCGCCACCCCCAGCCGGAGCTCGAGCTCCCGCAGCCCCCGGGCGAGCTCGTGGCCGTCCGCCCCCGGGAGCTGGATGTCGGTGAAGACGAGGCCGTAGCGCTCGCACTCGTAACGTGCGAGCGCCTCCGCCGCGTCGCCGGCGGTGTCGGTGAGGAAGCCGATCATCTCGAGCTGCTGCTTGAGGACCTCGCGATTGACGGGGTGGTCCTCGACGAGGAGGACGAGGCTCCCCTCGCGCTGCGCCTCGCTCCGGGACGGCAGCGCCCGGCGCGCCGGCGCCGGCAGCTCGCCATCGGGTACGCCCGCGCACGCCGCCGAGACCGGCAGTTCCAGCTCCGCCCGCACCGTCGTCCCCTCCCCGACCTCGCTGGTGAGGGTGATCGCCCCGCCCATGGCCTCGACGAGCTGGCGGCAGATGACGAGCCCGAGACCGGTCCCGGCATGCTCGGCGTCGACGTCGGAGCGCGCCTGCTCGAAGGGGGCGAAGAGGCGCGCCTGGTCCTCGCGCGAGATCCCCACGCCGCTGTCGGCGACGGTCACGGCCAGGCGCTGGCGCTCCTCGCCGTCTTCCAGCACCTCGACACGGAGCTCGATCCGCCCGCGGCGGGTGAACTTGGCGGCGTTGCCCACGAGGTTGCCGAGGATCTGGCGCAGGCGCACGGCGTCGACCTCGTGCCGGGCGGCGAGGCGAGGGTCGACGCTCGCCGCGAGCTCGACTTCGCTGTGCGGCGCCGCGAGCCGGTGCTGGGCGATGACGTCCTCGGCGAGCGGACCGATGGCGGTGGGGACCGGGGTGAGGTCGAGGTGGCCGGCTTCGATCTTCGAGAAGTCGAGCACGTCGCCGATCACTCCGAGAAGCGTCCGCGCCGACCGGGAGGCAACCTCGACGAGCTCGCGCTGGCGGGCATCGAGCTCGCCGTGCTCGAGGAGCTCGAGGGTGCCGGTGACGGCGACGAGCGGGGTGCGGAGCTCGTGGCTCGTCATCGCCAGGAACGCCGACTTGGCGCGGTCGGCCGACTCCGCCGCCCACTCGGCGCGCCGTCGCGCCGCGAGGTCGTTCTGGACCGCGTCGGCCATGGCGTCGAAGTTCTCGGCGAGATGGCGAAGCTCGGCGACCCCGCCCGCGGGGGCGCGCTGTGACCAGTCACCGCGCGCGATCCGCCGCGTCACCGAGGTCAGGCGGGCGAGCGGGCGCCCGATCAGGCGGGCGGCGAGGAACAGGGTGGCCAGGAGGACGATCCCGAGGAGGACGAGAACGACCGTCTGGGCGACCAGTAGCGTGTTGGTGCGCGACTGGAGCGAGGCCTCGCGCGCGGCCGCGTGATCGTTGACGAGCGCGGTGAAGCGGCCGATCGCCCCCATGATCGTCTTCTTCTGGCCGAAGTAGGCGGCGTCGACGAGACGGTGGTACTGAGGCTCGACGGCGGTGAGATAGGCGCGGCCGTTGCCCCGGGCGGCGATCAGCGCGGCGACGGCGTTCATCACCCGCTCCTCGAGCACGGCCAGGTGGTTGGACGCGCGCAGGGAGGCGTCGAGCGCGGTGAACTCCGGGGGGGTGAAGCCGGCGCGCTGCATGAGCGCGGTCAGCGACGCGGGCGGGCCGGTGCGGATGGGCGCGCCCGGGTCGGCGAGGACGCGGTCCCAGAACGAGCTGTCGTAGTTCACCGGGCGCGGGGCGGTCCCGTTGCGGATGGCGAGGATGCGCTCGTAGTAGCGGCGATAGCGCGTGTCGCCGGTGGTCACGTACAGGCGCACCATCTCGGTGAGGTCGTTCGAGCTCTGGCGCATCTGGTCGGAGAGGAGGAACGAGGTCACCCGCTCGCGCTCGGCCGCGGTGCGCTGGCTCGCCGTCTGGCTCTGGAGCAGGGTGACCGAGAAGAGGCCGGCGGCGAGGAGCATGACCACCGCGAGCAGGGCGCCGAAGAGCACCCGGATGCTCGGCGGGCGCTTCATCTCACCCCCTCCCAGGTGTGGAGCCAGGCGGCGACGTCCTCGGCCGCGAGGGGCGGTCCCACGAATGCGCCCTGGGCGCGCCAGCATCCGGCCTGGAGCGCGACGAGCCACTCGGCGGAGCTCGTACACCCGTCGCACACGACATCGAGGCCGCGGTCGTGAAGGAGCCCGACGGTGGCGGCGAAGGCCTCGGCGCCGCGCACCGAGGCGGTGGCCCGGCCGAGCGCGTCGCCGTCGATCTTGACCTCGGTGAGGGGCAGGCGCTCGAGCGCGGGCAGGGTCGCGCGCACCCCTCCGAAGCCGTCGAAGCCGAGCCCGAACCCGTGCACGCGCAGCCGGGTGAGGAGGTCGAGGGCGCCGGCGGCGACCTCGGCGTCGGCCACGGCCACGCAGATGCGGGCGGGCTCGACCTCGGCCTCGGCGGCCAGCTCGGTGAGCCGGTCGAGCAAGCGCGCCTGCGCGCCCTTTTCACCGTCCAGGGCGGCGGCGGGGAGGACGACGGTGACGTCGACGAGTTCGCCGCCCTCGCCGAGGCGCTGCTGGGCGCTGAGCGCGGCGCGCACGACGCGCTCGGCCACCGCCAGCGCCACCGACCCGGGCCCCGCCCCGGGCCCCGGCCCTGCCGCCGGCCCGGACCCGTCCCCGGCGGCATCGATCTCCCCGTCGGGACCGAGACGATGGGCCCGCGCCTCGAGGCCGCCGAGGCGACCGGAGGCGAGCTCGACGCGGGGCCTGACCCGGACCCCGACGAGCTCGCGCGCGAGCGCCTGTGCCCACGGATCCTCGGCGGGCGCCGTCGCCGCCGCTGCCGCGCCCGCCACGCCGGGGCGGTGCAGGCCGACGGCCTGGAGCAGGCGGCGCGCGGTGAGGGGCTTGGGGATGGCCCCGAGCACGACGAGGCCGTAGCCGCGCGCCGTCGTCTCGGCGGCGCGGAGGACGTCGTCGTCGAGGCCGCTGGCGATGATCACCGCCGTCCCCGCGGCGAGCTCGGCCACCCGGCGCAGGAACTCGATCCCGTCCATCCCCGGCATGTCGAGGTCGCAGACGATCACGTCCGGCCCGCGCCCGGGGCTGAACATGGCGAGCGCGCCCTCGCCGTCGGCGGCCTCGAGCAGCGAGCCCGCCCCCAGGTTGGCGAGGATCTGCAGCGTCGTCGAGCGCTGGAACTCGTGGTCCTCGACGACGAGCACGGTGCAGTCGGCGAGGCTCACCAGCCCGCTCCCGCCCCCGCGCGCACGAGGAGCCCGAGCTCGCGGCTCCGCCGAACCGCCTCCTCGCGCGTCCCCACGCCGAGCTTGGCGTAGAGGGCGCGGGTGTGGGTCTTGATCGTGTTGCGCGAGATGTAGAGGGCGTCGGCGACCTCGCGCAGGCTGCCGCTGCCCGCCAGCGCGCGCAGCACTTCGACCTCGCGGGCGCTGAGCTCCTCGACGCCGTCGATGTCGCGCAGGCTTCGTGCCGACCCGGCCGGCCGCGCCCCGTCGACGCTGCCGAGCGCCTCGGAAAGGATGCCGGAGTTCCGCGCTCCCGCGATCCTCGCCAGCCCGGCGCGCGCCACCCGTCCCGCCGCCTGATGGTCGCCGAGCGCCTGGTGGGCGCGCGCGAGCTCGAGCAGGGCGGCGGGGACCATGAGCGAGGAATCGCGCCATTCGCGGGCGAGCTCGAGGCCGGCGCGGCAGCCCGCCACGGCGAGCGCCGGCTCCCCGCGTAACGTCGCCAACCGCGCGCTCGCGCAGGTGACGGGGAGCGTGTGAGGAGCGCCGCGGAGCGGTCCGTCGTCGCGGGCGCGCTCGGCCTCGGCGACGAAGGCGGCCGCCACCTCGAGCTCGCCGCGCTCGCAGGCGACGATGGCGAGGACGGCCGAGGGCAGGTAGGCGACGAGCGGCAGGCCGGCCGAGGAGAGGTGGACGTGCCCGGCCAGCGCCTCGCGCGCCAGCCGCGCGGCATCCTCGCGGCGGCCGAGGAGGAGGGCGTGCCAGGCGCTCAGCGACTGCACGGCCGAGCGCATGGGCGAGCCCGCGGGGAGGGCGGCGAGCGCCTGGGAGGCGGCGGTGATCGCCCGGCCCACGTCGTCGAAGCACACCATCGCCGTCAGGCACAGGGTGCTCAGGCGCAGCGAGGCGGTCCCGTCGGGCATCGGTCCCTCCCACCCCGCGCGCTCGGCCTCGCGCAGCCAGGCATCCGAGCGCGGGTGGTCGCCGTCGAGGGCGGCGAGCACGGCGCTGACGTAGCCCAGACGCGCATCCCCGCGGACGACCTCGGCGGGGAACTGGGCGAGCCACTCGCGGGCACGGCCCCCCAGCGCCCCCGACTGCACGAAGCGCACGCTGTGCCGGGCCAGGAGCTCGGCGGCAAGGTCCCAAGCCCCGGCGGCCAGGTAGTGCCGCATCGCCTCGTGGAGCTCGCTCTCCCCGCCCTCTGACTCGAACCAGGCCCCCGCGCGGACGTGGAGGGTGCGGGCGCGCTCGGGGTCCTCGGCGACGAGGCGCGCATGAAGCACGTCGCGGAGCAGGTGATGGCAGCGAAACCACGTTCGCCCCCGGTCCAGGGGGATCAACAACAGAGAGGTCCGGGTGAGCCGGCGGAAGGCGCCGCGCGTGGTCGCCTCGTCGCCCAGGACGCGCGCGCACAGGTCGGCGTTGAAGCGGTCGAGGACGGCGAGCTCGAGGATGAAGCGTCGCTCGCGCTCGGGGGTCGAGCGCAGGACCTCGTCGGTGAGGGCGCCGAAGAGATCCTCGTCGCGACCCGCCAGCTGCTCGGCCACGGCGTCGGCGTCGTCGCCCCGGCGCAGCCGGAGCGCCGCCAGGTAGAGGGCCGCCGGCCACCCCTCGGTCCCGCGCTCGAGGCGCGCCACCTGCTCGGCCCCGAGGTCGAGCCCGAGCCCGTCGCACAGGAAGCGCAGCACCTCGTCGGCGGCGAAGCGCAGGTCGGCGGCGCGGAGCTCGAGCACCTCGCCGCGGATGGCCCGGTGGCGCAGCGCGTCGAGCCCGAGCTCGCGCCGGGTGGAGAGGAGCACGCGGTGGGTGCTGGGCAGGCGCGCGAGCAGCCAGTCGAGGTGCTCGCGCGTCGCCGCTTCCTCGAGCGCGAGGTGGAGATCGTCGAGGATCAGGGTGACCTGAGCCGGGGTGGCGGCGAGGGCGTCGAGGAGGACGATGAGGACGTCCTGGCGGATGTCGGCGTCCGGCGCCTCGGCGGCGTCGAGGGCGGCGTCGAGCCCCGGTCCGAGGAGATCGCGCAGACCGGTGAGGATGGCCGAGAAGAGCCGGGGCCCGCTGTCGTCCTCGTCGAGCGAGACCCACACCACCCGCTCGGGGTCCTCGCTGCGCGCGGCGCACTGGGCGAGCAGCGTGCTCTTGCCGAACCCGGGCGGCGCCGTGAGCACGACGACGCGCGCGTGGCTGTCCTCCATGGCCGAGAGCAGGGGGAGGCGCTCGACGTGCTCCTCGCGCACCCGGGCGCGATGGAACTTGGTGCGCGGAAAGGCGCCGGTGGCGCGGCGAGGAGTCCGCGCCTTGTGCTCAGCCACGAGCGAGAGCACAGCCCGAACCGGTTCTCCGCTTCCCACGCATCGACCAGGATGCTCGTGGACCTCACCCCCGAGGACAACCTCCACACGTCCAAATCACCCGGGGTGATTCTCCGCAGGGGGATGTGTGCTCACCCCGGTCGCCCCGACGCTCCCGGTCAACTACCACGCCCCAGGAGGCAACCGTGAGCACCACCGCCGAACCACCGCCCACCGCCGAACCACCGCCCACCGCCGTCCGCGGCAAAGACGCACGCTCGCGGGCCAACAGCGAGATGCTCGAGGACTACTCCCTGCGCTATGCCCCGCGCAGCTACCGCAAGTGGTCGGAGTTCGCCGTCGCCAACGCCGCGCTGGGCGGCATCGCCTACCTCGCCGACTTCGCCATCGGCGGATCGCTGTCGGTGAGCTTCGGCTTCCAGAGCGCGGCCGCCGCCATCCTCCTCGCCGCCGTCGTCATCTTCCTCACCTCGTTCCCGATTGCCTACTACGCGGCGAAGTACTCGATCGACATGGACCTCATCACCCGCGGTGGAGGATTCGGCTACTTCGGGGGGACGGTTACCTCGCTCATCTACGCGAGCTTCACCTTCATCTTCTTCGCGCTCGAAGGGTCGATCATGGCGCAGGGGCTGCATCTAGGACTCCATATACCGCTGTGGCTCGGCTACGGGGTGTCGGCGCTGATGATCCCGCCCCTGGTGGTGTTCGGGATGACGCTGCTCTCGAAGATGCAGCTCCTCACCCAGCCCCTGTGGCTGGTGGGGATGTTCCTCCCCTTCCTCTTCATCGCCATCAAGGACCCGAGCGAGTACACGCGCTGGACGCACTTCGGCGGCGCCTCGGGCGGCCACGTGGCCTTCAGCTTCATCGCCCTGGGCGCGGGCGCCGGCATCGCCCTCTCGCTCATCGCCCAGATCGGCGAGCAGGTCGACTATCTGCGCTTCATGCCCCCACGGACCCCCGAGTCGAGCCGTCGCTGGTGGACGGCAGTGATCGCGGCGGGGCCGGGCTGGGTCATCCTCGGCGCGCTCAAGCAGCTCGGCGGCGCCTTCCTCGCCTTCTACGTCGTCAGCCACATCGGGCAGGCGGTGGCCACCCAGCCCGTGCACCAGTTCCTCTCGAGCCTGGGCACCGTGCTTCCCTACGGCGTCGCGCTCGCCGTCGCCGTGTTCTTCGTCGTCCTCTCCCAGGTCAAGATCAACGTCACCAACGCCTACTCGGGGTCGCTGCGGTGGACCAACTTCTTCTCCACCGCCTTGCGCTGGTACCCCGGGCGCGTGTACTTCGTGTTCTTCAACGTGGGGATCTCGCTCGTGCTCATGGAAGCCAACATGTTCAGCTTCCTCAACACCCTGCTCGGCTTCTACTCGAACGTCGCCATCGCGTGGATCGGAGCAGTGGTCGCCGATCTCGTCATCAACAAGCCGATCCTCAAGACGAGCCCGTCGTTCATCGAGTACAAGCGGGCGCACCTGCCCAAGTTCAACCCGGTCGGATTCGGCGCCATGGTCATCGCCTCGGCGATCTCGATCGCCGCCTACTTCCACGCCTTCGGTAACGCGCTGCACGCGTGGTCGCCGTTCCTCGCCCTGGTCATCGCCATGGTCCTCTCGCCCGCCCTGTCGTGGATCCTCCGCGGCCGGGGCGTGTACCTGGCCCGCGAGCCCACCGTGCCCCCGGCCGAGCGCTCGGCCGAGCACGTGCAGTGCGTGGTGTGCGGGGAGAGCTACGAGATGCCCGACACGGCCGGGTGCCCGTTTCACCAGGGGACGATCTGCTCGCTGTGCTGCACGCTCGAGAAGTCGTGCAAGGACGCGTGCAAGGCGCGTCCGAGCACCCTCACCGAGCCCGTGCCCGTGGGGGCGGCGCTCCCCATGGTCAAGGCCTGAGGGAAGGCGCGGGGGGCGAGGCGACGGACCTGCGCCCCCCGCGTCCCCCGTCCGGCATGATGTTTCGGTGGGAAGCGACGATTCGGGCGTAACGCGGCGTGAGGTCCTGCGCGCGAGCATGCTCGGCGGCGCGACGCTGGCGCTGAGCTCGAGCCCCGCTGGCGCCGCCACCCGCGCGCCCAAGGCCAAGCCCAAGCCCCAGCCCAAGCCGGCGCGCCCGGTCACCTACGACTTCAACCAGGGCTGGCGCTTCGGGGGCGCGTACGTCGACGGCGCCCAGGAGCCCGGCTTCGCCGACCGCGGCTACGCCCGCGTCACCGTGCCCCATACCGTGACCCCCTTGTCCTGGGGCGGCTGGAACCCCGGCGCTTGGGAGCGGGTATGGATCTACCGCAAGCACTTCTCGGGTGCCAAGCTCTCGGGAGGACGCGTATTCGTCGACTTCGACGGGGTGATGACCGACGCGACGGTGTACCTGAACGGGATCGAGCTGGCCCAGCACCAGGGAGGCTTCCTCCCCTGGTCGGTCGAGCTCACCGGCGGGCTCTCGGCCACCGACAACGTGCTCGCCGTCGTCGTCGACGGACGCTGGCTCCAGGTGCCGCCCGAGGGCAACCCCGGGGGCCCGGGCTCGATCGACTACCTCGTCCCCGCCGGCATCTATCGCGACGTGACCCTGCGCCTGGTACCCGAGGCGTTCATCTCCGACGTGTTCGCCAAGCCCACGGGCGTGCTCTCGAGCGCACCGGGACTCGACGTCGAGGTCACCATCGACGCCGCGAGCGCACCGCCCGGGCGCATGCAGCTGACCGTCGAGCTCCTCGACGGGGCCCACACCGTCGCGACGCGCACGGTGAAGCCGGCGATACACAAGGGCATCGCCGCCGCCCATGTCAACCTCGGCGCCCTCTCTGCCGTCACCCTGTGGTCCCCGGCGACGCCGAAGCTCTACACCGTCCGCGCCACCCTCACCGGTAAGTCGGTTCCCGCCCACGCGGTCTCGGTCACCACCGGCTTTCGCCAGGCCACCTTCACCCCGGGCGGCCTGTACCTGAACGGCCAGCGCCTGCAGATCTTCGGGCTCAACCGCCATCAGCTCTTCCCCTACACGGGGATGGCGGCGCCCGCCCGGCTCCAGGCCCGCGATGCCGCGCTGATCAAGAACGAGCTCAACTGCAACATGGTGCGCTGCTCGCACTACCCGCAGTCGCCCCACTTCCTCGACGCCTGCGACCGGCTGGGGCTGATGGTGTGGGAGGAGCCGCCCGGCTGGCAGTACATCGGCGATCCCCGCACCTTCCAGTCGCTCGTCCTCGAGAACGTGCGCGACATGGTCATGCGCGACCGCAACCGTCCCTCGGTGATCGTGTGGGGAACCCGGATCAACGAGACCTCTAACTACTACCAGCAGCTCTACGCCGAGACCCGGGCGCTCGCCTACCGCCTCGACGGCACTCGTCAGACCACGGGGGCGATGGCGACTCAGTCGACGGCGGGGTGGAGCGAGGACGTCTTCGCCTACGACGACTACCACACCTCGGGTGCCAACGCCATCCTCGAGCCTCCGCTTCCCGGGCTCCCCTACATGGTCAGCGAGGCGGTGGGATCACTCGACGGCCCGCCCCTGTACCGGTGGATCGACAGCTCGCAGGTCCAGGGCGAGCAGGCGCTCCTCCACGCCCAGGTGCACAACCTCGCCCGCGCGAACCCGGCCTACGCCGGACTGCTGGCGTGGTGCAGCGTCGACTATGACTCCTTGAGCGGGGGCAAGCGCGTGTGGCAGGGGCTCAAGTGGGGAGGCGTGCTCGACACCTTCCGCGTCCCCAAGCCGGGCGCCGCCTTCTACCGCTCGCAGGTCGACCCGGCGCTCGCGCCGGTCATCCTCCCCGCCTTCTACTGGGACTTCGGGCCGAGCTCCCCGGCCACCGGCCCGGGGGCGAACGCCTTGG
>DASZKU010000351.1:0-22808 GCA_035552815.1 Solirubrobacteraceae bacterium
ACCGCGCCCATGCCCACAGGGCGTCGGCGTCATCGGAGGTGATGACCGCCTGGCGTAGCCAGCCGTCGAGCTCTTCCCGGGCCCGGACGATACCCGGAGCCGAGGAGCCCGGGAGCAGCGGTCCGGGATACGCGGCGGCGGCGGCACCGACTTCGCCTCGTCCCAGGAGCGCGCGGATCTGCCGGAAGTCGCTGTCGACCTCACAGACCAGGTGATACTCCCCGGCCCCGACCGCTCCGGGCAGGAGCTTGCGCAGTCGCGACATCTCCACCCGGATGCTCGCCGGGTGGCCGCAGTCGCCATAGAGCTCGCTGCACAGGCCCTCCGCGCTCAGCCGGCCGCGGTGGAGGACCATGAGGGTGAGCAGTTCGACATGCCGGCGGCGGAGATGGAGAGAGCGGCCGGCGAGGCGAACCTCGGGCGCGCCGTCGCCGAGGATCTTCAGCTCGAGTACGGGGCGCGCCGGCCGGGACGGCGAGCTCCCGGGCCGCACGACGTAGATGTCGTCATCGTCGACGGGCTCGGCGACGACGTGGATCCCCGAAGGCAGTACGAGGGTCCCCCCACCGGGCGGGATCGCCGGGAAGGTGACCTGCCGCCAGCGCCGCCGGGGATCCATGACCACCCGGCCCTGCCCGGTCACGAGCGCCGCTCCCGCGGATTCCGGGCCGAGGAGGCGGCCGTACCGTGCGCGCCGGGCGTCGTCGCGCTCGCGCAACCGGCCGCGCAGCAGCTCCTCGACGGCGCTGGCAGTGGCCACGACGACGGAGAGGCTGTGGGGATTGACGCCACGGAAGTCACCGGTGAGGTCGATGATGCCGAGGAGCCGCCCGGTGTCCGGGTCGATCACCGGCGCGGCCGCGCAGGTCCACCGCTGGACGGGCTCGGTGAAGTGCTCGGCCGCGAAGACCTGGACGGCGTGCTCGGCGGCGACCGCCGTTCCGATGGCGTTGGTTCCCGCCCCCGCCTCGCTCCACAGCGCGCCCTCGACGAAGTTCATCTCGTCGGCCGCGCGGTTGCGAAGATGGGTGTTACCGCGGATGTGCAGGAGCAGCCCGTCGGCGCCGCTGACGACGAGGAGGTGATCGGCCTCCACCGCGCCCTCGGCCATGCAGTGGGCGATGAGCGGAAGGGCGCTCGCGAGCGGGTGCCGATCCCACAGTTCGTCGGCCGGCCCGTGCTCGACGATCGACGGCGCGGCTTGGCGCCCGCTCGGATCTACGCCCGCGTCACGCGAGCGCAGCCATGAGTCGAAGATGGGCCCGCGCACCTCCGGCGTGCCGGCATCGTCGGCGTCATCCTCGTGGCGCCCTTCGACGAAATCCTCCCAGGCATCGCGCAGCTCTCGCGCTCGCTTGGCTGGGATCGTCTCGGCATCGACCGCCACCCACGGACTATGAGGCACGGGATGTTGCTCCTTGTCCCTCTCCGGCTACCTCCGATTCACCATACGGGCTCCCTCCGGATTGGTCAAGGCGGAGTCAGCGTACGAGCGGCGGGCCCAACGGATACGGCTTGCCGCCCGTGGCCGCCGAGGCCGCGCTGAGGAAGAGGTACGTCCCCAGGGCGGCGAAGGCGAAGGTCACGTAGCCCGCGGCCTTGGTCGCCGAGGCGCTGGTATCGAGCGTCCCGATGATGAGGAGGACGAGGGCGAGCACGACGAGCGCGATCACGGCGGTGAAGGCGACCGGCAGTCGCACGGTCGCGATCGTCAGCGCCGCCATCACGATCGCCCACGAGATCTGGAACAACGCCACGCTGTGGGTGACATTGGCCGCGGGGATGGCGAACCAATTGTGATTCAGGCCGAGCACGAGCACGGCGTAGCTCCACCAGAAGCCCGAGAAGAGCCCGAAGATGCAGGCCACGAGAGTCTGCCCGAGAGCTGCCGCCCACACCGCGGAGACGATCAGCCCGAGCCCGGTGGCGGCGAGGATGATGGGGAGCGCGCTGCCCCCGGCGGCGGCGGGCACATAGCCGACGAGCGCGAGCCCGAGCGCGACCGAGCCGACGACGAAGATCGGGAGGCCGAGGATCGACGGATCCCCGGCCATGGCCGCCGGCGCGGGCGTAGCGGCGGGTGCGACGGTGCTCGACGGTGGATGCTCGGCGACGGTTGACATCGAAGGTCCGCTCCTTACGCTGAATGCGAGGTCTTGGCCAACGCTATTGCCACCCAGCGCCCGTTGCCAAGAAGCCCGGCGTCTTCCCGCATTGCTGGACACCGCGAGCGCACTAGCTCCGGGTTACGCCCCCGTCCCAATCAGCGCGATGAGCTCGTCGGCGTTGCGCACCGCGTAGTCGCGGTAGCAGTTGTTCATGAGCACGTGGGTCTCCTGCGCCTGCTCGGCGAGCTCGCGCGCCTCGCTCGCCAGCTCGTGCAGCTCATCCGCTTCGTAGAAGTAGCGGAAGCGCTCGGCGGCGGTGCCCCCCACCCGCTTCCACGCCTCGTCCGAGCGCCCGTGGCAGCGGAGCACGGCGGGCTCGTGGGTGACGGCGAGCAGCCGGGGGAGCTCCGAGGCGGGCGGGGCGTCGACGCACACGTAGGCGAGCTCGAGCGACTCGAGCAGGCCCAGGGTGCGCTCGCGGTCGCGCGGGGTCGCCGTCCACCGCGGGGAGCGGAACTCGACCATGGCGGGCAGGCCGGCGAGGCGCTCGGGGAGGCGCTCGAGCTCCGCCCGCGTGTCCTTGCGGGGATGGAACCACGGCGGGTACTGGAAGAGGAGGGTGGAGAGCCGGCCGGCGTCGCGGAGCGGTTCCAGGGCGGAGACGAAGCGCCGCCACGCCTCCTCGAGCGCTTCGGGCTCGAGGTGGGCGGGGTAGATGCGCTCCTTGTCGCGGTGCTCGGGGAGAACGCTGTCGCGCAGGTCCTTCCACAGCGAACCCATGCGGGTGGGGTGACCGGTGAGCAGCGAGTAGGCCTTGACGTCGAACTCGAACCCGTCGGGGCTGTTGGCCGCCCACAGGCTCGCGGTGCGCTCGCTGGGCGGCGCGTAGTAGGTGGAGTCGACCTCGACGAGCGGGAAATGGGCGGCGTAGAACTCGAGCCGCTCGGCCGCGGTCATCGTCTTGCGCGGGTACCAGTCGCTGTCCTTGACCAGCGTGCGGTCGGTCCACGAGCACGTCCCCGCCCGAACCACCCCGCGCCCCACGTGCACCACCGGGCCGAGGACGACGTCTTCGCTCATCCCGAGGAACGTAGCGCCCCGTTAGGGTCTGCCCGCCCACGACCTACAGGAGATATCGATGGAATATCGCCAGCTCGGCCGCTCTGGACTGCGTTTCTCGAAGCTCGTCCTCGGGACGATGACGTTCGGAGGCAGCGGCGAGTTCAGCGCCGTCGGCGACACCGATCTCACCGGCGCCCGGCGCCAGATCGACATGGCCCTCGACGCCGGCGTCAACGTCATCGACACCGCCGACGTCTACTCCTCGGGGCTCGCGGAGGAGATCATCGGGCAGGCGCTCACCGACGGGCGCCGCGACCGCGTCCTCCTCGCCACCAAGGCGCGCTTCCCGATGGGATCGGGGCCCAACGACGCCGGCCTCTCCCGCCACCATCTGACCCGAGCGTGCGAGGCGAGCCTGCGGCGCCTGCGGGCCGACCACATCGACCTCTACCAGATGCACGAGTGGGACGGCCAGACCCCGCTCGAGGAGACCCTGGGCGCCCTCGACGAGCTCATAACCGCGGGCAAGGTGCGCTACGTGGGGTGCTCGAACTTCGCGGGCTGGCAGGTCATGAAGGCGCTGGGGAGCGCCCGCCTTCACGACCTCCCCGAGTTCGTCTCCCAGCAGGTCTACCTGTCGCTCCAGGAGCGCTCGGCCGAGTACGAGATCGTCCCCTCGGCCGTCGAGGAGGGCCTCGGGCTCCTGATCTGGAGCCCGCTCGCCGGGGGCCTGCTCTCGGGCAAGTACCGCCGTGGCCAGCCGCCCCCCGAGGGCTCGCGGCACGCGGGCGAGTGGGACGAGCCGCCCGTCTACGACGAGGACAAGCTCTACGACACGATCGAGACCCTGGTCGAGATCGCCGAGGACCGCGGCGTGTCGGCGGCCCGGGTGGCGATCGCCTGGCTCCTGGCCCGCCCCGGGATCACCAGCGTGATCGTCGGGGCCCGCACCGACGAGCAACTCGCCGACAATCTCGCCGCCGCCACCCTCGAGCTCTCCGCAGCCGAGCACGCGCGCCTCGAAGCGGTCAGCCGCCCGCCCCTCATCTATCCGTTCTGGCACCAGCACAACACCGCCGGCGATCGGCTGAGCGCGGGCGATCTCGCGCTGCTCCGTCAGTACGGCTAGTGGTCGCTCCCGTGAGGGAGGGGCCACTAGATCAAGGTGGGCTCGTAGGCGGGGCCCGAGGCGCCGGCGGGCGTCACCGCCGAGCCCGCGCCCACGCCGACGAGGCGCGACTGCCGGCGCAGGTAGGCGTAGGCCACCGCCCCGGTGACGAACGCCCCCGCGAGGAGGAGCACCGAGAACCACTGCAGGTACCAGCTCCCACCGCCGGGGTTGTAGACGCTCGCCCGCGGCCACGCCATGTTCACCGTCATCGCCGCGCCGTAGATGACGGCGCCCATGTTGACGAGCAGCCCCCACCGGCCCAGCGAGAAGAGCTGGCCGTCGGTCTCCCCGCCGATCCCGCCGCGCAGGCGGCGCACGAGCTGGGGCACGGTGACGAACAGGTAGGCGGCGTAGAGGGTGACGATGCACGCGCTCGTGAGGTCGGTGAACAGGGCGGGCTTGCCGACGTTGACGAGCAGGAGCGCCGCCGAGAGGACGCCGACGAGGAGGGCGGGCATGATCGGCGCGCCGGTGACGGGGCTGACCTTGGCGAGGGTTCGCGAGAAGGGCAGGGCGCGGTCGCGCGACATCGAGAAGATCATCCGGCTCGCGGCGGTCTGGATCGCCAGCGTGCACACGGAGATGGCCACCGTGACGTCGACGAGGAAGATCTTCCCCACCGTCGTGCCCAGGCGCGAGGTGAGGACATAGGGCAAGCCGTTCGTCGCCAGCTGCCCGTCGGTCAGGCTCGGCGCCGCCATGATCGCCGCGAGCAGGAGCAGGCCACCGCCGATGCCCGAGGCGGTGAGGGCCTTGATGATCGCCCGCGGCGCCGTGCGGCGGGGCTCCTTGGTCTCCTCGGAGAGCTCGCCGGCGCTGTCGAAGCCCACCATCACGTAGGCGGCCATCAGCGCCGAGACGATGAACACGCCGAAGTAGCCGGTGTGGGCGGGCGCGCCCGTCTGGTGGAGGACGGCGCCGGGACCGCGCTTGGCGTGGACGAACAACAGGGCGACGAGGGCGGCGACGCCGATGAGCTCGCAGGTCACGCCGATCGAGTTGATGCGCGACATGAGCTTGATCCCGATCGCGTTGATCGTCGTGGTCAGGGCGATGAGGATGGAGCCGAGGACGACGGCGTTGCTCGCCCCCGTGGAGGTGGCCAGCGACGGGTTGCCGCCGACGATCTGGAAGCCGCTCCAGATCGTCGGCATCACCACCTGCAGGGCGATCGCCGCCGCCGACACGGTGACGATCTGGGCGATGAGCATCGTCCACCCCGCGAACCAGCCGATGGTCACGTTTGAGAGCCGGCGCGACCACTGGTAGATGCATCCCGAGATGGGATAGCGCGAGGCCATCTCCGCGAAGCACAGGGCCACGAGCATCTGGCCCCCGAAGACGAGCGGCCACGTCCAGAAGAAGGCGGCTCCGCCGAAGGAGAAGCCGAAGGCGAAGAGCTGGAAGACGGTGGTGAGGATGGAGACGAAGGAGAACCCCGCCGCGAACGAGGCGTAGGGGCCGAGGCGGCGGCGAAGCTGCTGGGCGTACCCGAAGCTCGCGAGGTCGTGCTCATCCTGGGCGCGGGTGTCCGAGAGGGCGGTCGTCATGACCGCGCAACTTAAGAGACGCTCAGACCCGAGTCATTGGCCCAGCGTCCAAGAGAACGCGGCGTCGGGCTTACCCGATGGCCAAGGTTCACAGGAGCGGGTAGGGCTCCCAGGCGGGCCCGGCGGCGGGCGCGTCGGCCTGGGCGATCGCGGCCTCGATGAGCCCGTAGGGGCGGTCCTCGACGCGGAAGATCTCGTTGTCGTTGGCGAGGCCGAAGGGCTCGAGGTCGACGACGAAGTGGTGGCGGTTGGGCATCGACATGCGCACCTCGACGATCTCCGGGCGCTCCTCGATGAGGGCGGCGGCCATCGCGTAGAGCGTCTGCTGCAGGGACAGGCTGTGGGTGTCGGCGAAGCGCTCGAGCAACAGCGCGCGGGCGGCCTCGGCCGACGCCCCCCAGTCGCAGTCCACGTCCCGGTGGCGCCAGCGCGCGGTCACCGAGGTGCACAGGATCCGGTCGCGCGTCTCCTCGAGCGTCGTGTAGCGATCCTTGACGTAGCCGGTGAACTCCGAGCCCGCCGTCTTCATCACGAGCAGGCCCTCGATCCCCGAGAGCACCCACTCGCCCTCGCCCTCGTCGCACACCGCGGTGGCGGTTCGGAGCTCGCTGCCCGCCCCCGTGAAGGCGTGCGGGTGTGGGGTCCCGCCGGCCACGATCCGCTCCCACGCCGCCGACTCGATATGCACGCGGGCGCGATGGATGGCGGCGAACTCGGAGACGAAGTGACGCCCGAGGCGCAGCGCGAACTCCTCGATCTCCCCCACCGGCGCCTGCTTGGCGAAGGCGAAGACGGTGTTCTTCTGGGTGTCGGTGGGGACGACGCCCGAATTGTCGCCGGTGACATGAACGTTTTCGAGATCGCCCGAGAGCGTGATGCCGACGTTGAGATCGTGGAAGTCGTGCCGGGCCCCGGCGCGGTCGACCGCCACCATGCGGATCTCCGATTTTCCGTACTGGTTGGCGCCGACGACGACGGTCACGGGGCGACAACGTATCACCGCCTGCCGGCACCTCCCCACGGAGATGGCGGTTTGGCCATGCGGCCATTGCCCCCTCCCGGCGCCGCGCCTAGATTGGCTCGGCCGACCGTAAGCGAAGGAGATGAGGTGCCCATGAGTGACCCCGCCGTGTTGGATGCACCGGGAGCCACCCCCACTTACCTCGGCGCAGGGAAGCATCCCGTCGACGAGGTGCTGCCGGCGCGCCAGATGCTCACCCTGGGCCTGCAGCACCTCTTCATCATGTACGCGGGCGCGGTGGCGGTGCCCCTCATCGTCGGCCCCGCCGTGCATCTCGGCAAGCACGACATCGGCCTCCTCATCGGCGCCGATCTCCTCGTCGCCGGCGTGTGCACCTTCATCCAGGCGGTGGGCATCGGCAAGCTCTTCGGGGTGCGCCTACCGGTGGTGGCGGGCGCCACCTTCACGGTGGTGAGCCCGATGATCTCGATCTCCGACCAGTTCGGCCTGCGCTCGTTCTACGGCGCGCTGCTCATCTCCGGGGTCTTCGGCCTCCTCATCGCCAAGCCCTTCTCGATGATCCTGCGCTTCTTCCCGCCCCTGGTCACGGGCACGGTGATCGCGGTGATCGGGCTCTCGCTCATCGGCGCCGACGTCGGCCTGATCGCCGGCAACGATCCCACCGCCGCGAGCTACGGTGCCGTCTCGCACATCCTCCTGGCCGGGTTCGTGGTGCTCATGATCGTCGTCGTCACCCGCCTCTTCGAAGGCTTCATCAGCCAGATCGCCGTGCTCCTCGCCATCCTCCTCGGCACCCTCCTGGCGTGGCCGATGGGCCTCCTCCACTTCTCGAGCGTGAACACCGTCAACTGGTTCGGCGGCCCCTCGATCTTCCACTTCGGAGGACCGAAGTTCCAGGCGTCGGCGATCATCTCCATGTGCATCGTCATCCTTGTCACCTATACCGAGTCCACCGCCGACATGCTGGCGGTGTCGGAGATGGTGGGTAAGCCGGTGTCACCTGGTGAGCTCGCGCGGGGACTGCGCACGGACGGGCTGTCGGCCTTCATCGCCAGCTTCACCAACTCGTTCCCTGACACCGCCTACGCGGAGAACGTAGGGATCGTGGGGATGACCGGAGTACGCAGCCGGTGGGTGGTCGCGGTGTGCGGTGTCTTCCTCGTCATCCTCGGACTCATCCCCAAGGTGAGCCAGGTCATTGCCGACATCCCCGGACCGGTGATCGGGGGCGCGGCCACGGTGATGTTCGCCATGGTCACGGCGATCGGCATCCGCACGCTGGCCAAGGTGAACTTCGAGGGCAACAACAACCTTCTCATCGTCGCCGTGTCACTATCGATCGGCTTGATCCCCGCCGTCGCTCCCACCTTCTACAGCAAGTTCCCTTCCAACTTCCAGGTCATCTTCGGGTCGAGTATCACCTCGACGGTAATCATCGTCTTCGTCCTCAACCTGGTGTTCAACCACTGGGTGAACTGGCCCCCGCGCGCCGGTATGCTCCGAACGGCGATGCGCTACGGAGCCGTCACGCCGGCTGAGACACCGGCCAGTACCAGTGCTGTCTCGGCGGTCGCCGAGCGGCCGCAGACCTCCTCGTGAACGGGTGAGCGCCCGTGTCGCAATAGAGCGCTGCCATGTCGCCACCTGTGATGAAGACGCCACCGAGTACGCCGACGGGCACGTCGTCTTCGAGGGCGCCCGCATCCTCGCCGTCGGCCCGGGTCCGATTCCCGGCCCGCTGCGCGAGGGCGGGGTGATCGACGGCTCGGGCTGCCTGGCCACCCCGGGGCTCATCAACACCCATCACCACCTCTATCAGTGGATCACCCGGGGGATCGCGACCGACGCGACCCTGTTCGAGTGGCTCACCACCCTGTACCCGATGTGGGCGCGGCTCGACGAGGAGGCGGTGTACGCCGCCGCGGCCGCCAACCTCGGGTGGATGGCGCTCTCGGGCTGCAGCACCTCGAGCGATCACCACTACGTGTTCCCCGACGGCGGGGGCGATCTCCTCGCCGCCGAGATCGCCGCCGCCCAGCTCATCGGTCTGCGCTTCCACCCCGCCCGGGGCTCCATGGATCTCGGTCATTCCTCGGGCGGGCTTCCCCCCGACTCGGTGGTCGAGGACCGCGACCGCATCCTCGCCGAGACCGAGGCGGCCATCGACCGCTGGCACGACCCCGCCGAGGAGTCGATGCTCCGCATCGCCGTCGCCCCGTGCTCGCCCTTCTCGGTGACCGCCGAGCTCATGCGCGAGTGCGCCGACCTCGCGCGCCGGCGCGGCGTCCGCCTCCACACCCATCTCGCCGAGACCCTCGACGAGGAGGAGTTCTGCCGCTCGCGCATGGGGTGCTCGCCCGCCGAATACGTCGAGGACCTGGGCTGGCTCGCCGGCGACGTGTGGATGGCCCATTGCGTCCACCTCTCGGCTGAGGCCGTCGAGCGCTTCGCCGCCACCGCCACCGGCGTCGCTCACTGCCCGACCTCGAACGGCCGCCTGGGAGCCGGGGCGGCCCCGGTCAGGGCGCTCCTGGACGCGGGCGCCACCGTCGGCCTCGGGGTCGACGGCGCCGCCTCCAACGAGTCGGGTCGAATGATCGACGAGCTCCACCAGGCCCTGCTCGTGGCGCGCGTGCGCGACGGACCGACGGCGATCACCGCCCGCGAGTCGCTGGCCATGGCCACGAGCGGCGGTGCCCGCTGCCTGGGTCGCGAGCGGGAGATCGGCTCGCTCGCCGAGGGTAAGCTCGCCGACGTCGCGCTGTGGCGAGTCGATGGCCTGGGGGGAGCGGGGATCGAGGATCCCGTGGTCACGCTCGTCTTCGGGGCCCCCGCGCTCGATTGCCTCTACGTCTCCGGAGAGCCGCTCGTGACCGGCGGGCACCTGACGCGGGCCGACGAGCGCGACCTCGCGCGCGAGGCGGCGGGCGCCGCGGCCACGCTGCGCGCCGGTGCACGGCAATGGACCTGAGCACGGTCACCGAGATCGTCCCCGGGGACCCCTCGCTCATCGACGCCTGGGAGCCCGGGGACGCGTGGCTGGCGGGAGGGACGTGGCTGTTCTCAGAGCCCCAGCCGCGCCTGCGCCGCCTCCTCGACCTCCACGCGTTGCGCTGGCCCGCGCTCACCGTCGGCGTCGACGGGCTCGAGATCGCCGCCACCTGCACGCTCGCCGAGCTCGCACGGTGGAAGGGGCCCGCGCGCTGGCCCGCCCGCGCCCTCATCCCCGAGTGCTGCCACGCCCTCCTCGGTTCCTTCAAGGTATGGAACGCCGCCACCGTGGGCGGCAACCTGTGCCTGGCCCTCCCCGCCGGGCCCATGACCGCGCTGGCGGCCGCCCTCGACGGGGTATGCACGGTGTGGGCGGCGAACGGTGAGACCGCCACCGTCCCCGCCCTCGAGTTCGTCACCGGCCCGGGCGAGAACGCGCTCGCACCCGGTGCCCTGCTCCGCTCCCTCCTCCTCCCCGGCGCCGCCCTGCGCGGCACCACCGCCCTGCGCCACTTCTCGCTGAGCCCGCTGGGCCGCTCCGCCGTCCTCGTCATCGGCCGCCGCGCGCCCCGCCGCGGCGAGCTCGTGATCACCGTGACCGCCTCGGTGGCCCGCCCCGTGCAGCTCCGCTTCGATCGCCCGCCCAGCGCCGAAGAGCTCCGCGAGGCGCTCGAGGAGGCGAGCCTGCCCTACTACCACGACGTCCACGGCGACCGCGCGTGGCGCGAGCACCTGACCCGGATGTACGCCGAGGAGGTCCGCGCCGAGCTCGCGCAGGAGCGCGCGTGATGCGCGTCAACGGCGTCCCCGTGACCCGAGACCCCGAGCCCGGTCAATGCCTGCGCACCTTCCTGCGCGAGCACGGCTGGTTCGGGGTCAAGAAGGGCTGCGATGCCGGGGACTGCGGAGCGTGCACCGTGCACGTCGACGGCGTCCCCGTGCACAGCTGCATCTATCCCGCCTTCCGCGCCCAGGGCCGGGAGATCACCACCGTCGAGGGACTGGGCGGCGCTCATCACCTCCAGCAGCACTTCCTCGACGCCCAGGCCTTCCAGTGCGGCTTCTGCACGGCGGGGCTGATCATGACAGGCGCCGCCCTCGATCCCCAGCAGCTCGCCGACCTGCCCCACGCGCTCAAGGGCAACATCTGCCGGTGCACGGGCTACCGGTCGATCGCCGAGGCCTTCACGGGCGCGCGAGCGAGCGCCAACGGCAACGGCAACGGGGCGCACGTCGTCCCCCCGCTGGCCGCCCCCGCCGGACCCGACCTCGTCACCGGACGCGCCGAGTTCACCCTCGACACCGCGCCCGAGGGCCTGCTCCACATGAAGCTCGTCCGCTCACCCCACGCCCACGCCCGCATCCGCGCCGTCGACGCGCGGGCGGCGCTCGCGCTCCCCGGCGTCCACGCCGTCTTCACCCACGAGGACTCGCCCGCGCACCGCTACTCGACCGCCCGCCACGAGCACGAGAGCGACGACCCGGCCGACACCCTCCTCCTCGACCGCGTCGTGCGCTTCGCCGGACAGCGGGTGGCGGCCGTGGTCGCCGATACCGCGGCCGGCGCCGAGCGCGCGGCGGCGTTCGTCGACGTCGACTACGAGCTCCTCCCCGCCGTCTTCGACCCCGAGGCGGCGATGGCACCGGGCGCGCCGGAGCTCCACGCCGGGGCGCGCGGGAACCTCGCGGGCGAGATCCGCAGCGAGATCGGCGACGCCGACGCGGGCTTCGCCCACGCCGCGATCACCTACGAGGAGACCTTCGAGATCCACCGCGTCCAGCACGTGCACCTGGAGACGCATGCCTCGATCGCCTGGGTCGATGGCGACGGCCGCCTCGTCGTGCGCACGAGCAGCCAGGTCCCCTTCCTCACCCGCGACGCGCTGGCCCGGCTCTTCGACCTCCCCCGCGACCGCGTGCGCGTGTTCACCGCCCGCGTGGGCGGCGGCTTCGGCGCCAAGCAGGAGATGCTCACCGAGGACATCGCCGCCCTCGCCGCGCTCCGCCTCGGGCGCCCCGTGCAGCTCGAGTTCACCCGCGAGGAGGAGTTCACCGCCGCCACCACCCGGCACCCCATGCGCGTGCGCGTCAAGGTCGGGGCCGACGCCACCGGCAAGCTCACCGCGCTCGCCCTGCGCATCGTCGCGGACACCGGCGCCTACGGGAACCACGGCCCGGCCGTGCTCGGCCACTCCTGCGGCGAGTCGATCGCCCTCTACCGATGCGAGGGCAAGCGCGTCGAGGCCTACTCCGTCTACACCAACACGGTGCCGGCGGGAGCGCTCCGCGGCTACGGCCTGAGCCAGCTCGTGTTCGCCGTCGACTCGGCCCTCGACGAGCTCGCGCGCCGCCTCGACCTCGATCCCCTCGAGCTCCGCCGCCGCAACCTCATCGGCCCCGGCGACCCGCTCATCTCCACCGAGGGCGCTCCCGCCGACGTGCGCATCGGCAGCTACGGGCTCGACCAGTGCGTCGACGCCGTGCACTACGCGCTCGCGCGCACCCGCGATCGCCCCCATCCCGCGGGAGACTGGCTGGTGGGCGAGGGGATGGGGGTCTCCATGCTCGACACCACCCCGCCCGGCGGCCACATCGCCCACGCGCGCATCTCCGAGCGTCCCGGCGGCGGCTACACGCTGGCGGTGGGGACGCCCGAGTTCGGCAACGGGACGACCACCGTGCTCCTCCAGCTCGCCGCCGGCGCCCTGCGGGTCCACCCCGAGGACATCGCCATCGTCCAGGCCGACACCGACGCCGTCGAGCACGACACCGGCGCCTACGGGTCGACGGGCACGGTGGTGGCCGGGGCGGCGGTGCTCGATGCCGCCGAGCGCCTCCACGCGCTGGAGCTCGCCCGCGGTGGGGATGCGGTCGCCGAGCTCCTGACCGCCGAGGGTCGCTGCGACGGGTCGCGCCGCTCGGTGGCCTTCAACGCCCAGGGCTTCCGCGTCGCGGTGTCACCGCGGACGGGTGAGGTGCGCGTCCTCTTCAGCGTCCACGCCGCCGACGCGGGCACCGTCCTCAACCCCGGCCAGTGCCGCTCCCAGATCGAAGGAGGGGTGGTGCAGGCCCTCGGCGCCGCCATGTTCGAGCACGTCGACATCGACGCCTCAGGTCAGGTGAGCACCCGGACCCTGCGCAGCTACCACGTGCCCGTGCTCGCCGACGTCACCCCCACCGAGGTGCACTTCGCCCGGACCCGCGACCGCGTGGTCGGTCCCCTCGGGGCCAAGCCGATGAGCGAGAGCCCCTTCAATCCCGTCGCCCCCGCCCTCGCCAACGCCGTCCGCGACGCCACCGGGGTGCGCTTCACGAGCCTCCCGCTCAGCCGCTCGGCGGTCTACCTCGGTCTCGCCGCTCGCTCAGCGCGCCAGGCGGGCCAGCGCGCCTGCTAGCACTCGCACGCCCCGATCGATGTCCGCCGCCTCGGTGTACTCGTCGGGATGGTGGCTGAGGCCGCCCACGCTGGGGACGAAAATCATCCCCATCGGCACCTTGGCGCCGAGGACCATGGCGTCGTGGTAGGCGCCGCTGATCATCGCCAGGTGCCGGACCCCGAGTTCCTGGCAGGTGTCGCGCACCGCCTCGATGACGAGCGGGCTGCACGCCGCCGGGTCATCGCGGGTGAGGGTCGAGACCGAGAGCTCGAGCCCGCGCCGGGCCACCATCTCCTCGAGCTTGCCGCGCAGCGCTTCCACGACACGCTCGCGGGCTTCGCCATCGCTGTCGCGGACGTCGATGTCCATGACCACCTCGCCGGGGATGATGTTGACGGCGCCCGGAGACACGCGCTGGACGCCGACCGTCCCCACCGTCGTGCCGCTCGCGGAGCCGAGGGCGAGGCGCTCGAGCTCGAGCACGACCTCGCTCGCCCCGGCGAGGGCATCGCGGCGCAGGCTCATCGGGGTGGCGCCCGCATGCATGGCCGACCCGCGCAGGGTCACCCGCAGGTCGTGGGGGGCGGCGATCCGCTCGACGACGCCGATCTCCGCTCCGGCGCTCTCGAGCACGGCGCCCTGCTCGATGTGGAGCTCGACGAAGGCGAGGACATGCTCGGCGTCGAGCAGCGCGTCGGCGAGGCGATCGGGGTCAAGGCCGCGCGCGCGCATCGCCTCGGCCACGCTCACGCCCTCGCGGTCGCGCATCTCCTCGAGTTGCTCGCGGGTGATCGTCCCCGCCATCGCCCGGCTCCCGATGCACCCGGCCCCGAAGCGCGGCTCCTCGCCGGCGATCCCGATCACCTCGATCGACCGCCGCGGCTCCACGCCCGCGGCCCTGAGCTCGCGCACCGCTTCGATCGCCCCGAGGACGCCGACGACGCCGTCGAAGCGCCCCGCGTTCAAGGTGGTGTCGAAGTGCGAGCCGGTGAGCACGCGGGGCTCGTCGGGCTCGGTGCCCTCCCAGCGCCCGAGGAGATTGCCGGCGGCGTCGAGCCGGGTGGCGAGCCCGGCCTCGCGCATGAGCTCGGCGACGAAATCGACGGCGCGGTCATACTCGGGGGTGTAGACCTCGCGGGTGATCCCGCCCCCCTCGCGCTCTGAGTTGATCTCGGCGAGCTCCTCGATGCGCTCGTGGAGAGTGCTCATGAGCCGCGGTACACCGAGTATCCGTAGGGGCTGAGGAGCAGGGGGATGTGCAGGTGCTCGCCGTCCTCGGCGCCGGCCCGGAAGGTGACGACGACCTCGTCGAAGAAGGGCGTGGCGGTCGCGAGCACGAGCCGGTAGAGACCGGGGCCGACGTCGGCGAGGGCGGGGACGCGCCCGTCGGCATCGGTGACGGCGGCGCCGAGCTCGTGCCAGCCGCCGTCCTCGTCCTGCTCGTGGAGCGAGACCGGGATGCCCGCCGCCGGGCGACCGGCGGCGGTGTCGAGGACGTGAGTGGTGATCTCGGTCACGGCGCGAGCAGGGCCCGCAGCCGCAGTCGGGTGATCTCGCGCTGCTGCCTGGCGGCGAGCGCGAGCTCCTGCGCCGGTGAGTTCTCGAGGCGCTCGCGCAGGGCGGCGAGCATGTGCGCGGCGTCGAGCCCGCTGGCGCGGATGAGGAAGACGTGGCCGAACTTGGCCTCGTAGCGCTCGTTACCGGTCTCGAGCGCCGCCCGCTCCTCGGCGCTCGCCGCGCCGGCCCCCGCCTGCTCGGCCGCCCCCCGTGCGTCGTCCGCCCGCGGCGCGCCGATGCGGGCATGGGCGGCGAACGCGTGCAGCCAGTCCTCGTCGGCGAGCGCGTCGAAGGCGGCCTCGGCGTGGTCGAGCACCGCGCCGGCGCTCGCGTAGGGTCGCGCGCGCTCCATCGCCGTCACCCAGCGCTCCGAGGCGCAGCACCCGGCCAGCGCTTCCCGGGCGCGGGCGGGCGCGAGTCCGTTGAGCGCCGCCACACCCGTCGCTGTCACCGTGTCGGGCATAAGGGCGCGAGGATAGCGCCGGGGGCGCGGGCCCTCTGTGGCACAGTGACCAGATGGCGAGACGGCAAGCGAGCGCGCGCGCCCTGGCGGTGGCCCGGGGCGAAGCGCCGGCCGACACCCTGCTCACCGGCGGGCGCGTGTTCAGCGCCGCCACCCGCGAGTGGATCGACACCTCGCTCGCCCTCGCCGACGGGGTGATCGCCGGCTGGGGCGAGCGCGACGCGCGCGAGATCGTCGACGTCGACGGCGCCGCCCTGACCCCGGGCTTCGTCGACGCCCACATGCACCTCGAGTCGACGAAGCTGTGGATCGACGAGTTCGTGGCCACCGTCCTCCCCCACGGGACGACGGCGGTGGCCGCCGACCCTCACGAGCTCGCCAACGTCCTCGGGGTCCCCGGCATCACCGCCCTGATGGAGGCGGCTCGGCCCCTGCCCTTCACCTTCGGCGTCTACGCCCCGAGCTGCGTGCCCGCCTCGGCCTTCGAGCACTCGGGCGCCGTGCTCGACTCCTCCGATCTCGTCGAGCTCATCGAGCGCCACGGCGCCCTCGGGGTCGCCGAGGTCATGAACTTTCCCGGCGTCATCGCCGGCGATGAGGAGATGCTCGCGCGCATCGCCGCCGCCGGGCCTCGCCGCGTCGACGGCCACAGCCCCGGCGTCTGCGGTCCCCGCCTCGACGCCTACCTGGCCGCCGGCGTCGAGTCAGACCACGAGGCCACCCGGCTCGAGGAGGCGCAGGAGGAGCGGCGCAAGGGCATGTGGGTGTTCCTCCGCCAGGGCTCGGCGAGCCAGAACCTCGTCGACCTTGCGCCCACCATCCTCGCCCACGGGACCGACCAGGCCGCCTTCTGCACCGACGACCGCGAGCCCGACACCCTCCTGCGGCTCGGCCACGTCAACGACTGCGCGCGCCTCGCCGTGAGCGCCGGCATCTCCGAGATCGACGCCATCCTCCTCGCCAGCACCAACCCCGCGCGCTACCACCGCTTCGAGCACCTGGGGAGCCTCGGCCCCGGCCACCAGGCCGACATCCTGTGCTTCTCCGAGCTCGCCACCTGGCGGCCCGACCGCGTGTGGCAGGCGGGCCGGGTCGTGGCCCGCGACGGACACGTCGTTCCCGGCGCGGTGCCCCCGGTCCCGCCTCCCGCCCTCCTGCGCGACACCGTCAACGTCGGTGTCCTGCCCGCGGCCGACGCGCTCGTGCTCGCGGTGGCGCCCGGCACCCGCGTCCGCGCCGTCGGCGTCGAGAGCCATAGCCTGACCACACGCCACCGCGAGGTGACGCTCCAAGCGGGCGCCGACGTCGTCCCCGCGGCCGTCGTCGAGCGCCACCACGGCACGGGCCGGATCGGGCGCGGCTTCGCCACCGGCTTCGGGCTCGAGCGCGGTGCCATCGCCTCGACGGTGGCCCACGACGCCCACAATTGCGTCGTCATCGGCGCCACCGGCGAGGACATGGCCGCCGCCGTCGCCCGCCTGGCGGAGATCGGCGGCGGGCAGGTGGCCGTCCTCGACGGGCGGGTCATCGCCGAGGTCGCGCTCCCGCTCGCGGGGCTGATGAGCGACCGCGGCGCCGAGGAGGTCGCCGAGCGCCTCCGCGTCCTCGGCGCCGCCGCCGCCGAGCGCCTCGGGACCACCGTCGAGGAGCCGTTCATGCAGCTCTCCTTCATCGCCCTCTCGGTGATCCCCGAGCTCCGCCTCACCGATGGCGGCCTCGTCGATGTCGAGCGTTTCGCCTACGTCGACGTAATCGCGTAGTCAGCGAGCAGACCTTTTGGCCATGTGTACATGGCCGGCCCGCGGCACTTGTCACACAATTGCCGAGCCGTGAATGCCGTTCTCGATCCGAGCGCAACCGCGCCCGGGGCCAGCCCGGGCGGCTCACTCGCGGACGAGCCCGCCTTCGAGCAACGCGGGATCGACTACATACCCGTCTCCGAGCGCCGGGGCAAGCCGCTCGACCTCACGTGGATGTGGGCGGGCGCATTGTTCAACGTCGAGTACGTTGTCTACGGGGCCCTGATCATCACCTTCGGGCTCTCGTTCTGGCAGGCCGCGCTCGTCATCGTCCTCGGCAACCTGTCCTACCTCGTCGCCGGGCTCGGCAGCCTCCAGGGGCCGGCCGCGGGCACCTCGGTCTTCGCCATCACCCGGGCCCCGTTCGGGCCCAACGGCGCCCGCGGCGTCTCGGTCTTCAATTGGTTCACCCAGGTCGGCTACGAGACCGAGGGTCTCGCCCTCATCGTCCTCGCCGGACTCGCGCTCGCCGACAAGGCCGGCGTGCATTCTTCGGTCGGGCTCAAGGTGGGGCTCATCGCCGCCGCCGCCGCCGTCCAGCTCGTGCTCCCGCTCATGGGGCACGGGACCATGCTCCGCATCCTCCGCTTCCTCGCCCTCCCCTTCGTCGCGCTCTTCGTCGTCCTCGCCATCCTCGCCCTCCCCAAGGCCCACCTCGGCGCGGGATCGAACGCCAACTGGGAGACGATGATGATCGCCCTCGCGCTCATCCTCTCCGCCGGCGGCTACGGATGGGTGATGAACGCCAGCGACTACTCGCGCTACCTGCCCCCCGGCGCGAGCCGCAAGAAGATCGTGTGGTCGGTCGCCCTCGGCGGCTACATCCCCAGCACCCTCCTGTCCCTGCTCGGGGCGGCGGTGGCCACCGCCGTGCCCTCGGCCAGCGACCCCATCTCGGGCCTCCCCCACGCCTTCTCGGCATGGTTCCTCGTCCCCTACCTGATCTTCGTGATCTTCCAGCTCTTCGCCATCAACAGCATCGATCTCTACTCCTCGGGCCTCACCCTCCAAGCGATCATGCCCAAGATCAGGCGCTGGCAGGCCGTGCTCGTCGACACCACGGTGGCGGGCGCCCTCACCGCCGTCGCCATCTTCTCCTCCTCCTTCAACACCTTCCTCACCGACTTCCTCCTCTTCATGATCATCTGGATCGCCCCGTGGGTGGCGATCTTCCTCGTCGACTGGTTCATGCGCCGCGGCCGCTACGACTCGCGCTCGCTCCTCAACGGCCGCGCCGGGATCTACTGGCGCCGGGGCGGGATCCACATTCCCGGCGTGGTGGCCCAGCTCGTGGGGATGCTCGCCGCCGCGTCCTGGCTTGACACCACCGTGTGGAAGGGGCCGCTCTCCACCGCCACGAACGGCGCCGACTTCAGCGTGTTCATGGGTGCCCTGTTCGGGGGTGCCGTCTATTACCTGCTCGCGCGCCGCACGGTTCCCGCCGAGGAACCCCACGACTTGACCTGACGCTCTCCACCGGAGAGAATCGACCAGCGCTCGGGTGCGGAGCGACTGGAGATCGGGGGAGCCTGGATGCCGTCAACCCCCAGCTCACGGTGATGGCGTTGTCACACTACGCGGCGAGCATGGTCGAGGGGGAGGGATGAGGCGAGGGTCACACAAGCCGTCCGCGCGCCCGGGTCACGGTCGGGGTCGGGGTCGGGGGAGTCCGGCGGCGGCCGGTTCCGACTTCGATGCGCGCGCGCTCGTCGACGGCGCGGCGGCCCTGGTCGGCCTCGTCATCCTCCTCTACCTCGTCGGCCTCGTCGTCTCCTGGGTTCAGTTCAGCGCCGCCCGCCTGCCCGGCGCCGCGCTGACGAGCACGCTCAGCACCCAGCAGCTCTTCGGGGAGGGCCTGCGCTCGACCGCCCTCACCGGCGCCGCCTTCGCCGTGCTCTGCCTCGCCGCCTACCTGACCGCCACCTTCAGGTGGGAGGTCAACGGCCAGGAATGGCACGACATCGTGCGCGGCGGCGGGGTCGACCAGGCGCGCCCCGCGCCCGAGGACCTGGCCAAGCAACGCGCTCATCGCGTCGAGGCCTATCGCCAGCGCAAGCGCACGGCGCGCCAGGTCCGGCGGGCCAAGCTCGGGGCGCTGCTGCCGTTGCCCGCCGCGGGCGGGGCGGGGGCGGCGGGCGCGACGGTGCTTGCGGCGACCCCGCCCCGGGCCAAGGCGCCGGCCGTGCAGGCGCCGCTCGGCGACGCCGGCGTGCGCATCATCGCGGGCTTCAACATGCTCGTGATCTCGGTCCTCCTCTCGCTCGAGTTCGCCCACGGCGTCGACGGGCTGCTCCCGGCAGGGTGGCGGGTCACGGTCGGCGACTTTCCCTTCCTGCTCGCATGGGGGTTGGGATTCCTGGTGTTGCATCTCGTCTTCGTCCACCTCGGCCCGCTCCGGCTCGGCGGCCGCGCCCATGCCGTCCTCTGGGGGCTCGTCGGGGTGGCGGCGCTGTTGGCCTCGGCGCCCCTCGGCCTCCTCGTCCTCACCGGGGTGGCGATCGCGACGTGGGGACGCAGGCTCGGCCGCATCCAGCAGCCGAATTCGCTGACGACGCTCATCCGCTCTCCCATCCCCTGGGTGCTCATCGCCATCGTCACCCTCCTCGGCCTCGCCTACCACGCGATGCCGCCGGTGTCCTTCCCGTACGTCTCCGTAGCCACCGCGGCGGGCGACGTCACCGGCGGGTACGTGACCCGCGGCGACGGCGGCGTCTACGTGGTCACGTGCACGGCGCTCGCCGATGCCACCTCGATCAACGAGCACGTGCGCTTCCTGCGGCCGAGCACTCCCGCCGGGGTGATCCTCGGCGGCCCGACGGTGAGCTTCGACTCCGGCGAGCGCCCCTCCCTGCTCACCCTCGGGCTCCGGGCCCTTGGCCTCGACGGGGCGGTCGAGCCCCTGTTCGTCGCCAACCTGCACCCCAAGGCGGGGACGTGCGCGGGCTCGAGCCCGCTCGCCTTGACCGGGGCCCGTGAGGACCCGGCCCTGGGCGCCGGCGTCATCGTCCCCGCTCCCGGCGTCGCGCCCAAGCAGGCCCACGACGGCGAGCCGCCGATCGAGGCCCAGGAGGGCACGCCTGCGGCCATCGCCCGGCTCGCGCGCCAGTACCAGCCAACCCTCCTTGTCACCGTCGCCGACCGCTTCTGGCCGGTGTCGGTGAACGCGCTCCTCGCCGACCGCCGCGAGAACGGAGACACGACCTGCCTGATCCAGAAGCGCAGCACGACGGTGTGCGGCTCCAAGCTCACCGCCCAGGACCTGTCGGGGCCGGGAAGCACGGCCACCGACTACCTCCAGTTCCCCGAGCCCATCACCCACGACCCCGACGGCGTCGGCCAGTTCAAGGCGTTCATGAACGGCCAGGACGTCAACCCCGGCCCCCTCCACGCCTGGCTCGCCGACCCAGGGCTGCTCCGCCCGTGGTACACGGCCCAGATCTACTTCTACCTCGGCCCCACCGTGTCGCTCGCCAGGTTCCCCACCCCTGCCACGAGCCTGCCCCCTGCCACCCCCGGCCAGCGCTTCATCCCCCTCGAATACTGGTTCTACTACCCCTATAACTACTTCCCCCTCCTCTCCGACTCCCACCTCATGGACGCCGCCCCCCTCGCCGGCGACAACCTCAACGTCGACTTCCACCAGGGCGACTGGGAGCACGTCGACGTCCTCCTCGACGCGGCCACCCTGAAGCCCGCCTGGCTGTACATGGCCCGCCATTCCGGTGAGGGGCAGTTCGTCCAGTGGGGTAGCCCCTACCTCGCCCTCGACGCCGGCCATCCCATCGTCCAGGCCGCCCTCGGCGGGCACCCCACCTACGAGCCCGGCTGCGGGGTCCGCATCCGTAATCAGCCCGCCTCCGTCCTCGACGACTGGCTCGTGTGCGGATCCGGGCGCTTCGCCTTCCGCGCCACCTCGACCCCGCTCGTCGACATCGCCCGCCAGCCGTGGGTGTGCTGGCCGGGCCACTTCGGTGCCGCCGGCACCCGCGACGAGATCCAGGCGGCCACCAAGAACGAGGGCCTGATCGACCAGGCCTGGGGCCAGGTGTACGTCGCCGGGCCCCAGGCCCCGGCGCTCCAGGCCGAGAACTACAAGGGCACGTGCTCGAACGCGGGGGGACGAGAGGAGCAGGTGGTCAGGCAGTACGGCTTGGCGCGATAACGGGCGCCGCCGCGCCGGTATCCTCGCGGCCGATGCCTGAGACGATCGCCTCGGTCGGCGCCGCCAACTTCATCGCCGGCTCGTGGCGCCCGAGCGGCACCGGGCGTACCTACGAGCGCCGCAACCCGTGGCGGCCCTCGGAGATCGTCGGCGAGTTTCCGCGGTCGGGGCCCGAGGACGTCGCGGACGCCGTCGCCGCCGCCGAGGCGGCGCGCCCGGCGTGGGCGGCGCTCCCCGCCGCGCGGCGCGGCGCCTATCTCGCGCGCGCCGCCGAGGCGATCGAGGCGCGAGTCGAGGAGATCGCCCAGGACATGACCCGCGAGATGGGCAAGCCGGTGCGCGAGTCCCGCGGCGAGGCGGCCCGGGCCGCGGCCATCCTGCGCTTCTTCTCGGGCGAGGGCTGGCGCCCCGTCGGTCAGATGTTCGAGCAGTCGGCCACCGGAGCCGCCGTCTACACCCGCCGCCGGCCGGTGGGGACGGTGGGCCTCATCACCCCGTGGAACTTCCCCGCCGCCATCCCCACCTGGAAGACCGCGCCCGCCCTCGCCTACGGCAACACCGTCGTCCTCAAGCTCGCCCAGGACGCGCCCCTCACCGGCCTTCACCTCGCCCGCGCCTTCGCCGAGGCCGAGCTCCCCGAGGGCGTGCTCAACGTCATCATCGGCCGCGGGTCGGAGGCCGGCCAGCCCCTCGTCGAGGACCCGCGCGTGCGCGCCATCTCCTTCACCGGCTCGGTCCCCGTCGGTCACGGCGTCCGCGACCTCGCCACCCGCCAGGGCAAGCGCGTCCAGCTCGAGCTCGGCGGCCACAACCCCCTCATCGTCGCCGCCGACGCCAACCTCGACGCCGCCGTCCAGGCCGCCTACGCCGGCGCCTTCTCGTCGGCCGGCCAGAAGTGCACGGCGACCCGCCGCATCTACATCGAGGACGCGGCCTACGACGACTTCCGCGCGCGCTTCCTCGACCGCACCGCCGCCGGCAAGGTCGGCGATCCCAGTGACCCCGAGACCGAGGTCGGGCCGCTCGTCAACGAGACCCAGTTCGACGACGTCCTCGCCGGGATCGCCCGCGGCCGCTCGGAGGGCGGAACCGTGCTGGCGGGCGGAACCGTGCTGGCGGGCGGTTCGCGCTCCGAGGGGGACGGTTTCCTGATCGCGCCGACGGTGTTCGAAGGCGTGGCCGACGACGCCTTCCTCTCGTGCGAGGAGGTCTTCGGCCCCGTGTGCTCGCTCTACCGGTTCGGCGATCTCGGCGACGCCATCGCGCGCGCCAACGCCCCCCGCTTCGGCCTCTCGGCCGCCGTGTTCACCACCAGTCTCGCCACCGCCCAGCGCTGCGTCGACGAGCTCGAGGCGGGAATCCTCCACGTCAATTCGCAAACCGCCGGCGCCGACGTCCACGTGCCCTTCGGCGGGACCAAGGAATCGGGGTACGGGCCCCACGAGCAGGGCCGCAGCGCGATCGAGTTCTACACCGAGGAAGTCACCGTCTACCAGGACGTGTAGGGCGCGGCGGGGGGCGGCGGGGGGCGGTGCGCGGCGCGGCGCGGCGCGGCGCGGGCCGGGGGGGCGCGGCGGGGCGCGGCG
>DASZKU010000352.1:0-22634 GCA_035552815.1 Solirubrobacteraceae bacterium
GGCAGAACGCCATCGTTGGCGACGCTCGCGAGCGGCTGATCGATGCCGCCTACGAGCTGTTCTCCACTCAGGGCGTGCAAGCGACAGGTGTTGACGCGATCATCGACGTTTCCGGGGTCGCCCGACAGACGATGTATCGCCACTTCGCCTCCAAGCAGGATCTCGTTCTCGCCTTTCTCGAGCGCCGCGAGGAGCTGTGGACGCAGGGCTGGCTGGTGGCGGAGGTCGAGCGTCGGGCGTCCGACCCCGAGGAGCGACTGCTGGTCATCTTTGACGTCTTCGACGCGTGGTTCCGCCGTTCAGACTATGAGGGCTGCTCGTTTATCAACGTCATGGTCGAACATCCTGACCGGACGCATCCCGTGCACCGTGCCGGCGCCGCGTACCTCGCCGGGATCCGGCATTTCCTGGAGGATCTCGCCCGCCGAGCCGGGATTGCCGACGCCGAGAACTTCGCACGCGAATGGCACATCCTCATGAAGGGCTCGATCATCGCCGCCGGCGAGGGTGACCGTGAAGCGGCACAGCGCGCGCAGAAGCTCGGGCGCATGGTGCTGGCGCAAGCCACACGACGGACACCGTAGCGCCCCGATCTCTCACCCGGGCACTCATCGCGCCGTCCGCGAGACCCGGATCCACGTCTCACCTTAAGCGTCCTCGGGCGAAGCTCAGCGCGACCCGGTGGGCGCGTTTCGCCGAGACCTTGACTTGCGATCGACCGGCGTAGTATGTTGCTCACGATAAGAGGGAGATCGGTCAGTCTTGTACGCCGACGTGGGAACAAGGCTCCGCAGCGCGGCGTCTGAGCTGATCATCCGTATCCGTTCCCACGAGGAGAGGACAAATCATGTCGATCCCTACCGAGCTCGTCGGATCGCTTCCGAGGCCGATGAAGCTTCAGGAGGCCTACGCCGATCACGACGAGGGCAAGATCACCTGGGAGCAGCTGCAAGCTGCGCAGGACGACGCCGCCGCCGATTCGATCCGGCGGCTCGAGGCGACCGGCGAGCCGATCGTCACCGATGGTGAGCAGCGTGAGTCGAGCTTTGCGACGTATCCGCTGACCCACACGCTCGCAGGCACCGGGCTTGGGCCCAACCTTGCGGGCGACGGGCAGTTCTTCGCGATCTTCGACGACGGCCATCATCGTCAGCTGCCGCGCCTGACCGGCGGTCCGTTCCGGTACCAGACGTATGCGTCGGAGTTCGTCAAGAAGAACAAGGCGATCGCGACACACCAGGTCAAGCAGGCAGTCATCGCTCCGTCGATGCTGATGTTGCTTTACCCACTCAACGACGAGATCCCCGGGTATTCCCGCGAGCAGTTCCTCAGCGACCTGGTCGACGAGTGCGAGAAGGACATCCGGCAATGCTTCGATGCAGGCGCAGTACGCGTCTCGATCGACTTCACCGAGGGCCGCCTCGCGAATAAGAACGACTCGCGCAACCCCTGGACAGGAAAGAACATGCTCCAGGACTTCATCGACCTCAACAACCGCGTCCTCGATCGCTTCACGCCCGCGGAGCGCAAGAACATCGGCATCCACACGTGCCCAGGCGGCGACTGCGACTCGGTCCACAGCAAGGAGGTTCCGTACGAGTTGCTGCTCTCGCACATGTTCGACATCAACGCCGGTTACTTCCTCATCCAATGCGCGAGCGAGGACGACCGCGAAGAGGTCTACCGGCTGTGCGGCAAGTACAGCCGCGAAGATGCCAACGGCGTCCCGCAGGTCTGCTTCATGGGTGTCATCAACCCGCTTTCCCCCGAGGTCGAGACGCCCGAGCACGTCCGGGACGAACTGCTCCTGGCGGCAAAGTACATCCCGGTCGAGCGTCTCGGGGCAACCGACGACTGCGGCTTCTCGCCATTCAGTCGCGACGTCAAGCCGAAGCACGGCTCGCCGGACTTCGCACGCGACGTGGCGATGCAGAAGATCACGAACCGGCTCAAGGGCGTTCAGCTCGCCTCCGCACAACTGGAGAGCAAGCTCACCCACGCCTGAGGCCGCTGGCCTCACCGGACGGGGGACTGCGGCCGCCCAGCGCTTCGCTGGGCGGCCGCGCGCCGCTCAAATCCGCTGACCGCGTCGTGCAGGCAACCTCCGACCCCAACACGCTCACCGCCAAGCCCAACCGAGCGCCGCTGCTCATGAACACGTTGCCAGCGATGGTGATAGCGGGCATGCTGATCGGCGCGGCCGTGAGCGGTCACCGAGATGTGATCTTCCCGGAGGGCGGGGCGCTCGCGACCTCAATGAGATTGGAGAAGCACCATGACCTCGACTTACATCGTCGGAGCCGGTCAGACACGATGCGGACGCTTCCCTGAGGCAACGGTCGCGAGCCTCGCGATCGAAGCGCTCGACGCGGCATTGTCCGACGCCGCAGTCGCGCCTGATCGCGTCGACGCGATCTTCTTTTCGAATGCGCTCTCGGGCCTGATGACCGGCCAGGAGTGCGTCCGCGGACAAGTGGCGTTGCGTCATTCGCGCTACGGCGGGATCCCTGTCGCGAACGTCGAGAACGCGTGCGCGAGCGGCTCGACCGCGCTCCACCTCGCGTGTCAGGCGATCGACTCCGGCGCATACGAGACAGTCGCCGTCGTCGGCTCGGAGAAGATGTCGCACCTCGATCGACGCCGGCCGATCAAGGCGCTTGCAGGAGCGGCCGACGTCGAGATGCTCGCTGACGGCTCCGAGGATCACAGCGTGTTCATGGACAGCTACGCCGCCCGGGCCCGTGGGCGGATCGACCGGTACGGGTGGAAGCCGGCCGACTTCGCCGACGTGGTGGTCAAGAATCGCCGCCATGCGACCGGGAACCCCGGCGCGCAATACCGGCAGGAGATGACCGTTGAGGAGGTCCTCGGCAGTCGAATGATCTCATCGCCGCTCACGCTCCCGATGTGCTCGCCGATCGGCGACGGCGCCGCGGCACTCGTCCTCACCGCCACGCCCGGCGCCGGCGTGGAAGCCATCCACGTGCGCGCCAGCGCGCTCAGCGCGACGGGTGGCTCCGCGCCCGGCAGCGTCGTCCAACGCGCCACGGCGACGGCGCGGGAGCAGAGCGGACTCGCGGCCGACGACGTGGGCGTTGTGGAAGTCCACGATGCCACCGCATCCGCCGAGCTGGAGGCCTACGAACACCTCGGCCTCGCCGCAGAAGGCGAGGGCAACCGGCTGATCTCGGAAGGTCGAGCGGTGCTCGGCGGGCCGCTGCCGATCAACACCAACGGCGGGCTTCTGTCACGCGGGCACCCAGTCGGCGCGACCGGCGTCCTGCAGATCATCGAGCTTGTCGCCCAGCTCCGGGGCCGCGCCGGGGCGCGCCAGATCGACCCGATCCCGAAACTCGCGCTAGCGCAGAACGCCGGCGGCTTCGTCGAGGGTGACAACGCCGTCGCCGTAGTAACCATCCTCGAGCGCACGGGGTAGCCCTCGGCCATCGCTTGCACTATGCAATGATAGCCATATGCAAGCAAGTGCGACGTCGTCCCCGGCGCAACGCAACGCCCCCGAGCCGGCTCGGGACGAGCTCGTCGACGCGGTGTTGGGGTCCAGTCGGGCGCTGGTAGCGGTGGCGGCTCGTTCGCTGGCGAACCTCGCCGAGGATGTGACGCTGGCGCAGTACCGATTCCTGATCGAGTTGGCGTCCCGCGGACCGCAGCGCCTCGCCGACCTCGCCACCGCCCTCGGGGTCGACCGCTCGACGGCGACGCGGATGTGTGACCGTCTGGTACGCAAGCGGCTCGTTGCTCGTCGCCGTGCCCAGGAGGATCGTCGGACGGTGCGGGTGTCTTTGACCGGCGCTGGTGCCGAGCTGGTGGCGGAGGTGAGCCGGCGTCGGCGGGTGGAGATCGCGACGATCGTGGGACGGATGCAGGCGGCTGACCGGGATCCTGTTGTCCGGGCGTTGCGGGCGTTTGCCGATGCGGCGGGCGAGGTGCCTGAGCAGGACTGGTCGCTGGGCTGGGACCTCGACTGATGGCCGTTGGGTCCGCGGTCCGCGCCGAGTCCAGTCGATCTCGTCCGGCGGTCGTGCGCACGGCGTCGGCGTGGCTTGGCGGCAATCGCCTGGGGCTGGTGGTGATGGCCTTGGTGGTTGGCGCGGGAGCCGGTCTCGGCGCCGCTCTCTTTCGCGAGATGGTGTTCGGTGCCACGTGGCTGGTCACCGGCCATGATCAGTTCGGTCAGCAGGGTCACGCTGCGAGCGCGCATCTGCCGGGATTGGGGATCTGGTTCGTGCTCGTCGTCCCGGTGCTCGGTGGCCTGGTCTACGGGCCGCTGATCTATCGCTTTGCCCGGGAGGCCAGGGGCCACGGCGTCCCCGAGGTGATGCTCGCGGTCGCCGAGAACGGGGGACGGATCAGACCCCCGGTGACGATCGTCAAGGCGCTGGCCTCGGCGATCACCATCGGTGTCGGTGGCTCGGTCGGGCGGGAGGGTCCGATCGTTCAGATCGGCTCGGCGCTGGCCTCGACCCTGGGTCAGCTCGTGCGCATGTCTGAGAGCCGGCTACGGATCATCGTCGCCTGCGGAGCCGCCGGGGGGATCGCGGCCACCTTCAACGCTCCGTTGACCGGGTTGTTCTTCGGCTTTGAGATCGTGCTGCGCGAGTTCTCGCTCGATGCGCTGGTGGCCACCAGCCTCGCGGCGGTCACCGGTGATGTCATCAGCCGAGCGATCTTCGGCTCCGCGCCATTCTTTGCCGAGATCCCGCACGGCCTCTCGGTGACCAACGACACCACCTATCTACTCGTCGCGGTGCTCGCGGTCACCGCCGGGCTGATCGGGATCGGTTTCAAGACGTTCCTGTACTGGCTGGAGGACTTCGTTGACGGGCTGTGGAAGGGCCGGCCTGAGTGGGCGCGTCCGGCGGTCGGTGGCATAGCGCTCGGTGCCCTGCTGCTGGCGGTCCCGCAGATGTACGGCGTCGGCTATCCGGTAATGAACAACGTGATCGGCGGCCATGTCGTCGTCGGGCTGATCGTCCTGTTTCTCCTCAGCAAGGTGCTGGCGACCAGCCTCACCCTGTCGATCGGCGGCTCCGGCGGCGTGTTCGCCCCGTCGCTCTTTATCGGCGCGATGGCCGGCATGGCCTTTGGCACCCTCGTCCACGGCCTGTTCGGGTCTGCGGTCGGGCCGCCCGCGCTGTACGCCGTCGTGGCTATGGGCGGGGTGTTCGCGGCCGCTGCTCAGGCACCCCTGACCGCGATCGCCAGCGTGGCGGAGATGACCGGCAACTTCGGGATCACCCTCCCGATCATGCTCACCTGCGGGATCGCTGCCGCGGTGTCCAAGTACATCTCCTACGGCAGCATTTACACCACCAAGCTGCTACGTCGTGGAATCGACATCGAACGCCCCAAGGTCACCAACGTGCTCCAGACCCTGACCGTAGCCGACACCACGCAACCCGTCCCGCCAGCCGCCGCCGCCGCCCGACTGGCCGGGTCCCGGGACGCGGAGTCCGAGTGCCCATGATCCTCGCTGGTCGACGTCACCGAACCCGTCCGATGCTCGTCGTCGAGCCTAGCGGCGCTCCGCGGTCTGTTCGACCCAGGCGTAGCGGCGGCGCTGGGCCTGCCATTCCTCGGCGAGGATCGCCCAGCGCTCGTGGTCGCGCCAGCGGCCGCTGATCTTCAGGTAGCGGGGCGAGAAGCCCTCGCGGCGGAAGCCGGCCGAGCGGGCGAGGGCGAGCGAGGCCTCGTTGCCGGGCTGGATGTTGGCTTCGAGGCGGTGGAGGCCGAGGACGACGAAGGCGTGGCGCAGGGTGTGGTCGATCGCTTCGCGCATGTATCCCTGGCCCGCGTAGCGCTCCCCGACGGCGTAGCCGAGGTAGGCGCTCTGGAGGGGCCCGTGGGTGATCTGGGAGATGTTGAAGAAGCCGACGATCGCCCCGTCCTCGAGCCGGCGCACGAGCAGGGGCTCGTAGTCCGGCTTGGCGGCGTCGGCGAGGTAGGCGTCGAAGCGGGCGTCGTCGACGGGCACCGCCGCCCAGGGGCGATGAAAGCTCCGGCTCGCGCGCATGAGGACGAGGAACTCCTCGCGGTCGCTCTCGACGGGCGGGCTCAGGCGCACGCGGGAGGTCACAGCGCTGCCGCCTGTCCGCCAAGGACGCGTTCGAGGCGATAGCCGAGCGCCTCGCACGCAAGTTCGGCGGAGACGTTGAACTGAAGTCGCTCGCGCGTGTCCTCGACGAGCTCGACGGCCTCGCGGAGGCGATCCGGGGAGGAGCCGGCGTCGGCGGCGAGCTCGGCTGAGCGATCGACGCTGTGGACGAGCTCGGGTGCGCCCCAGGAAAGGCACATGAGGTCGCGGTACCACAACGCCACCAGGGCGAGGGCGAGGTCGAGCGCGGCGGTCTCCGCCCGCCTGCGCATGCGGCGGGAGCGTTCGGAGAACTCGGTCTCGATGCGCCGGCGCTCCTTTCGGGGGGAGAGCTCGAGCTCGTCGGCGAGGCGGGCCTCGATCTCGGCCCCCGCCGACTCGCCCCGGGCTCGCACGGCGGCGAGGACGTCGGTCCACGGCCGTCCCTTGGAGAGCTCGCCGGCGATGGCGCTACGGGCGACGAGCTCGGCGCCGGCACGCAGGGCGACGCCTTCGGGGCCGGCGAGCTCGCTGGCCTTCTCCCCGTCGCCGAGCGCCAGCCGCGCGCAGGCGGCCGCGGTGCCGGGCGCTACTCCTGTGGCTTGGAGCCGGGCAGCGATCTCGGCCACCGACGGAGCCTCGAAGCGCACGAGCTGGCACCGCGACACGATCGTCGGCAGCACCTCCACGAGGCGGTCGGTGAGGAGAATGAGATGCACGTAGGGCGCGGGCTCCTCGAGGGTCTTGAGCATCCGGTTGGCGCCCTCGTCGTTGAGGGTGTGGGCACGTTCGATGACGAATACCCGGCGCGCGGATTCGAACGGGGTCTTGCTGGCGGCCCCGACGACGGGCCCGTCGATGTCGGCAACGAGCATCTCGTGGGCTCCGCTCGGCTTGACCCAGGTGAGGTCCGGATGGGCGCCCGATCGCGCCCGCGCCCGCGCGCTCTCGGGGTAGGACGAGCCCGCCGCGAGCAACTCGGCGGCGAAGGAACGGGCGGCGCTGCGCTTGCCCGCTCCGGCGGGGCCGTGGAACAGGTACGCGTGCGAGGGCCGGCCGCCGGGCGCGAGAGCAGGTCCGACCACGGCGCGGGCGTGGGGATGGCGGTCGAGCTCGGCGAGCATGGCATCGATGCTAGTGATCGGTCCGGCTTGAGCAGCGGCGCGGCCGTGCGGATATCGTCGCGGCTCTTGCGCGGACGACTGATCACCATCGAGGGCATCGACGGGGCGGGCAAGTCGACGCTCGCCGCCGCGCTCAAGGATGCGCTCGCGCGACAGGGCCACGACGTGCGCCTGCTCCGCGAGCCCGGAGGGGTCGAGGTGTCAGAGCGCGTGCGCGAGCTCGTCAAGGACCCGGCGGTGCGGATCGGCGCGCGGGCCGAGGCCCTCCTCTACGCCGCGGCCCGGGCCCAGCTCGTCGAGGAGGCCGTGCGACCGCTGCTCGAGAACGGCGCCTGGGTACTCCTCGACCGCTTCGTGGACTCCTCCCTGGCCTACCAGGGAGCGGGCCGCGACCTCGGCGTCGAGGAGATACGGGCCATCAACCGTTTTGCCACCGGAGGCCTCGAGCCCGACCGCACGCTGCTCCTCGAGATCGACCCGGCCCTCGCGCGCGCACGCTCGCGCGCGCGCAAACAAGACGTGGATCGACTGGAAGGGGAGTCCGAGGACTTCTTCACGCGGACCGATCGCGCCTATCGCGCGCTGGCCGACGCCGAACCCGACCGCATCCGCGTCATCGACGCCACCGGGCCGCCGGAGTCGGTGCTCGAGGCCTCGCTCGCCGCCCTCGACGGACTCTAGTGCGAGCCGTAGCCGCGCGGGTGCGCCTGGGCGAAGGCCCAGGCGTCGGCCACCATGTCCGACAGCCCGGGCCGCCGCGCAGTCCAGCCGAGCTCGCGCCGGATGAGATCGCTCGCCGACACGAGCTGGGGCGGGTCGCCCGGGCGCCGCGGGGCCTCGCGCGTGGGGATCTCACGGCCCGTGACCTGCCCGGCGGTGGCGATGACCTCGCGGACCGAGAAGCCGCTGCCGTTGCCCAGGTTGAAGATCCGGTGCTCGCCTTCGCGGGCGCCGTCGAGGGCGAGCAGGTGGGCGGTGGCGAGATCCTCGATGTGGATGTAGTCGCGGATCGCGGTGCCGTCCGGCGTCGGATAGTCGGTCCCGAAGATCTCGACGTACGGTTGCGTGCCCTGGGCGGCGCGCAGGACGTTGGGGATCAGGTGTGTCTCGGGCGCGTGGTCCTCACCGAGGCCGCCGTGGGCGCCGGCGACGTTGAAGTAGCGCAGGCTGACGGCCCCGAGCCCGTGGGCGAGGCACTCGTCACTGATCATCCGGTCGACGGCGAGCTTCGAGGCGCCGTAGGCGTTCGCCGGTCGCGTGGGGGCGGTCTCGGCGATCGGCACGACGTCCGGCTGCCCGTAGACGGCGCACGTCGAGGAGAACACGAGGCGCGGCACGCCCGCGGCGCGCATGGCGTCGAGGAGGTTGAGGGTGCCGCCGACGTTGGTGCGGTAATACCGTTCGGGATGGGCGACCGACTCGCTTACGAGCGCGAAGGCGGCGAAGTGTAGGACGCCGTCGAAGCCCTCGCTCGCCACCGCCTCCACCGCCGCGAGCTCGCGCAGGTCGGCGATCTCGAGGCGGGCGCCCTCGGGTACCGCCTCGCGATGGCCGCGCTCGAGATTGTCGAGCACCACCACCTCGTGGCCGGCTTCGAGCAGGTGCGCGGCGACGATCGAGCCGATATAGCCCGCCCCGCCGGTGACGAGCAGCTTCACGAGCGCGACCCACGCACGGGTAACGTCCGGACCGACACGCTGTCGGTGAGGTTCCGTCCCATCAGCACCAGAGATATAACAGACATACAATCGCCAGCTCATTCCGCGTCCAGCGGATTGGTCGAGAGAGCAGGTGCGCGCGTTGCGAGATGCTGAGGCTGTGATCGGGGCCCGAGGTCGGTCCCGGGCACTGCCCTGCCGGTCGGACGCGGCCGGAGGGCCGGATTGGTGAGCGCGATCGACCTCCAGGAATTCGAGCGCGTCGAAGTCGGACCGGACTCGGCGCTGCTGCGTGTGGCGGCCCGGCCGCCGGAGCCGGGCACGCCCGAGGGCGAACCCCCGTCGCTCATCGTCGATGACGGCACGACCAGGCATCGGCTCGCCCCGCTCCCCGGCCCGCCCGCTCCCGGAGGTCTCCTGCGCGTCGCCTACACGGTCCCGCGCGCACTGCTCGACGGAGCGACGGCCACCTTCGCCCTCGAGTTGCCCGGCGGGGCCGTCGTCGACCTCCCATCTCCTACCCGGCGCCGGCGACCCGCGGTGCCGCGCCCGGGCTCGACCGCCCCCCGCCCGCGGCCCTCGGCGCCGGGCGAGACGCGCAGTCGCGCCGACCGGGAGGAGCTGCGCGAGGAGCGGCGCATGCGCAGCGAGGCCGAGCGCCGCGCCGAGGCTCGTCGCTACGCGATTCAGGAGCTCGAGCAGCGCCTGCAGACCGAGCGCGACCGCCGGGCCGCGGCGGAGACGCGGGCACAAGACGTCTCCGAGGCCCACGCCCAGGCCGCCTCGCGGGTCAGGGACCTCGAGTCCGAGCTCGCCACCGCGGAGCAGGCGCGATCAGAGCTCCAGGAGCGCCTCACCCGCGAAGCCGACGCGCTGGCAAGGCTCGACGCCACCGTGCGCGAGCGCGAGACGGCGATCGAGGCCTCGGAGGCCAAGCTCACCGCCGCCGAGCGCGCGCTCGCCGACCAGCGCGCCCAGGCGGCCACCGACCTCGACCGCACGCGGGCGGAAACCTCGGCCGCCGAGGCCTCGGCGCGTGAGGAGCTCGACGCTCGCACCGAGGCCGAGCGGACCGAACGGGTGAGTCGCGCCGAGGCGCAGGAGCTCGACGACGCCAAACAGGCCGCCGAGACGCGCCTCGCGGCCGCGCTCGAGGCCAATCGCGCGGCGCACGACCGGCTGGGCGAGATGCAAGCGCAGCTCGAGGGCCGGCTCGGGAGCGCCCAGGCGCAGCTGGCCGAGGCTCAGGCGGCCCGCGACGCCGCCGGTGCAGAGGCCGCCAGGCGTGAGCAGGAGCTCGCCGACGCCAAGGCCACGCTCGCCGCGGAGATCTCGAGGCGCGAGCAGGAGCTCGCCGGCGTCCGCGACGCCGCGGCGGCGGACGCGGCCCGGCACGAGCAAGAGCTGGCAGCGGCCCAGGACACGATCGCGGTCGAGACCGAGCGGGCCCGGGAAGCCGAGGCGCAGGCCCTGGAGGCCGAGGCGGCGGCGGCAGTGGCCGAGCGCGCCAAGGCGGATCTCGCCGATCGGCTGCGGGCGCTCGATCGCGAGGCACGAGACAGGGGCCAGGCGCTCGACCGGACGCGGGCCACGGCCAGTGAGCTCGACGACCGCTTGGGTGAGGTGCGCCAGGAGCTGGAGGGTCGGCTCGGCGAGGCGCAGGCGCACCTCGCGCAGGCGCTCGCGACGCGCGAGGCTCTGACCGCCGAAGCTGCCGAGCGCGAGCAGGCACTCGCCGACGCCAAGGCCGCCCTGGCCGCCGAGGCGGCACGGCGCGAGCAGGAGCTCGCGGGCGCCCGCGAGACCATGGCGACCGAGACGGCCCGGGCGGAGCAGGCGGCGAGCCGCGCCCAGGCCCTCGAGGCGGACCTCGAGAGCCTCCGCCGCCGCGCCGAGGACCTCGAAGCCGCCCGCTCCCACCTCGCCGACCAGCTCGCGTCCCGCGAGGCCGAGCGCAAGGAGTTCGGCCAGCGCGCGAGCGAGCTCAAGCGACAGCACACCGCGGGCGCCGAGCAGCTCGAGGCACACACCCTCGAGATCGAGCGCGTCCGCGCTGACCGCGACATCGCGGTGGCCAAGCTCGAGGCGCTCGTCGCCGCGGCGGGCGCGCGGGCCGACACGGCCGAGGCGTCGGTCGCCGAGACGGAGCGCTCGCGGGCGCAGCTCGCCCAGCGACTTACCGATACGCAGGCGGCGCGGGACGCGGCGGCGGCCGAGGCGGCGAGGCATGCCGAGGAGCTGGTCGCGGCGCGCGAGTCGGCTGAGTCAGAGACGGCGCGGGCGCGGGCGGCCGAGGAGCGGGCGAACGGGCTTCACGCGGACCTCGAGGGTCTGAGGGCGCGGGCGGGCGAGCTCGAGAAGGCGCGCGCGCAGCTCGCCGAGCAGCTCGCGCGCCGCGAGGCCGACCGTGACACTGCGGTGGCGGAGCTCGAGGCGCTGGTGGCCGCGGCGGGCGCGCGCGCCGACACGGCGGAGGCTTCCGCCGCCGAGACCGAGCGGGCGCGCGCCGAGCTCGCGAAGCGTCTGGCCGATGCCGAGGCGGCCCGGGAGGCGGCCCGCGAGGCGGCCGCGGCCGAGGCGTCGCGGCGGACCGATGAGCTCGCCGAGGCCCGCGAAGCGATCGAGACCGGAACGGCGCAGGCGCGCGCGGCGCAGGAGCACGCCGATGCGCTGCAATCCGACCTCGACGATGTGCGGGGCCGCGCCGGCGAGCTCGAGAAGGCGCGTGCGCAGCTTGGCGACCAGCTCGCGCGACGGGAGGCGGACCGCGACACCGCGGTGGCGGAGCTCGAGGCGCTGGTCAGCGCAGCCGTCACGCGAGCCGACAAGGCCGAGAGCCGCGCGACCAAGCTCCAGGAACAGATCCGCCTCGCGGAGGTCGCGGCCGAGAAGGCGCAGGCGAGCCTCGCGCGGGCGCGCGAGCGCGCCGAGGAGCACGAGCGCCGCGCCGCCGAACTCGAGGCCGCCGTCGCGGTGCAGGCGCGTGAGGCGCGCGAGGCCGAGGCCCGGGCCGACGCGGCTCAGGCCAGGGCGCAGACGCTCGAAGCCACGGCGGGGAAGCTGAGGACGCGCGCGGCGCAGGCCGAGGGTCAGGCGGGGGAGCTCGAGCGCCGCTCGACGGCGCTCTCCGTGCAGGCCGCCGAAGCTGGCGATCGGGCCGCCCGCCTGGAGGACCGTGTGCGCGTCGAGCAGGAGCGGGCGCGGGCCCTGGTGGCAGAGCTCGAGCAGGCCGCCGCCGAGCACCGGGAGACCGTCACCGACGCCGAGGCGCGCGCCGCCGCCGCCGAGGCCCGCGCGCTCGCGCTCGGCGCGGCGGCGGTCGAGGCCGGACGGTCCACCGCCGACCTGCAGCTCGAGGTCACCCGCCTCGTCGACCGCTCGCGCGCGCTCGAGGCCGAAGGGAGTGCGACCGCGGAGCGACTCGAGCAGTCACAGTCCGCCGCCGCGGCGGCCGAGCAGCGGTCGGCCCGCGCCGACGCCCGCTCCGAGGAGCTGGCGGAGCGCGTCGAGGAGCTCACGGCCGCGCTCGAGGCGGCGCGGGAGGAGCAAGACCGGGCAGCCGCCCATGCTGCACAGCTGGAGGCGCGGGCGGCCGAGGCCCAGGCTCGCGTCACCGAGCTCGATTCCACGCTCGCGCAGGCGCGGGCGGGGACCGCCGAGCTCGAGAGCCGCGAGGAGGCACTGAGCGAGCGGATCGCCGCGCTCGAGCATGACCTCTCGCAGGCCGATCACGGCCGCGGCGAGCTCGAGGAGCGCCTTGCTCACGGACTCGACGCGGTGCGCGAACTCGAACAGGAGCTCGCGGACGCCCGCGCCAAGGTGGGCGAGGCGGAAAGCGATGCGCGAGCCTTGAAAGCGCGGGCCGAGCAGGCCGAGCGGGGTGAGGCCGCCGCCGCGGAGCGGGCGGCCGAGTCCGAGCGCGACACGGCCGCCGCACGAGCGGAGCTCGTCGCCGCGGCCGCGGGGACCGCCGAGCTCGAATCTGCGCTCGAACAGGCGCGCGACGCCGTTGCCGCGCTCGAGTCCAAGCTCGAGCAGGAAGAGGACGGGCGCGCGACGCTCGAGCGCGACCTCGCGTCCGCACATGAGCGCGCCGATGCGCTGGCCGCCGGACGCGACGAGCTCTCGGTCCTCGTCGACGAGCGCGAGCGCGAGCTCGCCAAGGCCCGGGGCCAAGCATCCCGAGCCCAGGAGGCGAGCGCCGAGCTCGAAGCCGAGCTCGAGACGACGCGGGACACGCTCGCCGAAGCGGAGCGGCTCGCCACGAGCGCCTCGGCGCGGGCGGAAGAGCACGCGGGCCGCACCGTCGAGCTCGAGGGCCTCGTCGATGCCGCACGGGCCGAGGTCGCGCGGCTCGAAGCGAGCGCCGGCCAGGCGTCGACGGCCAACGCCGAGCTCCAGTCCAAGCTCGAGGCGCAAGCGGGGAGGCACAGCGCCCGCGTCACCGAGCTCGAGGCCGAGGTGGCGGCGCAGGTGTCCCGCCGGGCCGAGCTCGAGGCCGGCGCGGCCGCGCACGAGGCCCGCGCCACCGAGCTCGAGCGCCTCCTCGAGGCGGCCCAGGCACGCGCCGAAGCCGCCGAGGAACGTGTGGAGAGCGCGGCCGCGGACCTCGACAAGCTCGGGGCCGCCGCCAAGCTGCGGATCACCGACCTCGAAGAGCGGCTGGCCATCGCTACGGCAGAGACCGCTCAGGCCGAGGAGGCCGCCCAGGCTGCCCGGGCGGCGGCCGCCGCTCAGGAGCGCCAGACGATGGTGGCGCATTCCCTCCTCGCCGATCTCGAGCGCCAGCTCGCCGCGCAGGAGGTAAGCGCCCGCGCCGTGGAGCTCGAACGCGATCGGGCCCGCGTGGCGCTCGCCGAGGCGGCGGAGTCACGCGATCGCCTCGCCGCCGAGGCTCAGGAGTCCGTCACCGAGCTCGAGCGCCTCCGAACCCGGATCGCCGACCTCGAGGCCGATCTCCAGTCCGCCCACGCGGACGCAGAAGACGATCTCCAGGCCCGCGCCGCGCTCCAGTCCGAGCGCGACGAGCTGGCGCACAGACTCACCGAGGTGATCGCCGAGCTCGGCTCGACGACGGCGGCCCGGATCGAGGCCGAGGGGGCGATCGCGGTAGTCCACGCGGACGTGACGACGGCGGCGGCGCGGGCCGCCGAGGCCGAGGAGCGCTCGGAGCGCCTGACCGCTGATCTCGCGCAGGCTCGCGCCGAGGTGGCGGAGTCCGAGCGCGCCGCGTCGGCTTTGGGCAAGCAAGTCGAGGAGCGGGATGTCGATCTCGCCGCCGAGCGGTCCGAGGGCGCCAGGCTCACCGGTCTCCTCGAAGCGGCACAAGCCGCGCAGGCCGAGGCGGTCGGTCGCTTCGAGCACGCCGCCGCCGAGCTCGAGCTCGCCGGCGAGGAGGCCGGGCGGCGGGCGACGGAGATCTCACTCGCCCGCGACGTGGCGGTCGCGCAGCTCGCGGAAGTCGAGCTGCGGGTGGAGGAGCTCGAGATCGAGACCGCGCAGTCGGGCAAGCGCGCCGAGACCCTGGCCTCCGAGCGCAGCAAGCTGACGGGGCGCGTCGAGGAGCTCGTCTCCGAGCTCGCCTCGCTCTCCCTGGCTCGCGTGGGCGCTGAGGAGACCCTCGCCGAGTTGCGCGTCGCGCTGGCGCGGACCGAGGCCGAGGCGCACGACGCCGCCCTTCACTATCAGGAGGAGGCCGAGGCTCGCGAGGGAGCGGAGTCGCTCGTCACCGAGATGGAGCGCGAGCACGACCGGCTCGTCGCCGTGGCCGACGAGCTGCGTTCGCGCCTCGCCGAGGCCGAGCGTGCCGGCGAGCTGGCGTGGACCGAGGCGGAAGCCGAGCTCGTCGAGGCGCGAGAGGCGGCCGCGCTGGCGGCGGCGGAGGTCGAGAATCTCCGGGCGGCATCATCGAGCGCCGTCGAGGAGACGAGCCGGCTGCGCGAGGCGCTCGAGCGCGCCGAGTCCGAGCTCGCCGACGTGCACGAGGGCGTGGCCGAGGCCGAGGGTGAGGCAGGCGCCGCGAGCCGGGCTCGCGAGCGCGCCGAGGCCCAGGTCGCCGCCGAGCGCGAGGCGCGCACCCGCGCCGAGGCGCAGGCCGAGGCCGAGCGCGAGGCTCACGCGCGAGCCGAGGCGCTGGTGGCCGCCGAGCGCGACGCCCGCGAACACGCCGAAGCGAAGGCCGCCGGCGACCGCGAGGCACGTGAGCGCGCGGAGGCGCTGGCGGAGGCGGCGGAGGAGGAGACGTCCGCGGCAGAGTCTCGGGCCGAGCTCGCGCTTCGGGAGGCCGCGCACGCGCGCGCGCAGGCCGGGGCGGCGATGCGCGAGGCGCTCGAGGCCCGGGACGAGGCGCTGGCCCGGGCGGCGGCGGCCGAAGCGGCAGCGTTGGCTGCAGGGGCAGCGGCAGCGGCGGCCGAAGCGGCAGCGGAGGCCGAGGCCGCGGCGGGGGCCGAAGCGGCGGCCCTTGCCGAGGAGGCAGCCGTGGCCGCCGCGGCGGGCGTCGCCGCCGAGGGCGAGGCCCGCCAGCGTGCCGAGGCGCGGGCCGCCGCCGAGCGCAAGGAGCGCGAGCGTGCCCAGGAGCTGGCGGCGGCGGCGACCGAGGAGATGACCGAGGCGCAGGCGCGGGCCGAGCGCGCGCTTGGGGAGGCGGCGCAGGCGCGCGCGGAGGCCGGGGCGGCGATGCGCGAGGCGTTCGAGGCCCGGGACGAGGCGCTGGCGCGGGCGGCCGCCGCCGAGGCGGCACGAGTGGCCGCCGAGGACGAGGCCCGGGAACGTGTCGAGCGCGCCGAGCGCGAGGCGAAACGGCGCGCCGCGCGCGAGCAGCGTGCGGGCCGGCCGAAGGCGCCCGCCGCCCCCGAGCCAGAGCCCCAGCCCGAGGCAGAGCCAGAGCGTGAGCCCGCGCTCCAGCCCCAGCCTGAGCCCCAGCCCGAGCCTGAGCCCCAGCCCGAGCCTGAGCCCCAGCCTGAGCTCGAGACCGAGCCCGCCGAAGCCGAGGCTCCGAGCCCGGCCCGGCCGGCCCGTCCGGCGCGGCCGGCCCGGCCGGCGCGGGAGCGCGAGGCCGCGCTCGTGCGCGCTCGCGCCAACCGGCCCGCCGGGGCCAGGCTCGCGACCACCGCTCGCCCGCGACCGGTGAGCCAGCGCGCGAAGTCCCGCTGGCTCCCGTCCGAGGCGATCGTGGGGATGATCCTGCTCGCGTTCGGAACCGTGCTCGCCCTGCTCGTCCTCACCGGAGCGATCAAGCTCGGCGTGACCCCGTAACCGGGTCAGCCGCCCGGCCCGGGGAGCGGCGTGCTCGTCGCCGTCGCCGAGTCGTTAGGGGGCGCGCTCAGCTGCGCCAGCTCGAGCGGCAGCTGACGGGCTTGGGGGTCGACCCCGCGAGGATCGAGCTCGAGCACGCGCTCGACGGCCTGGCGCATGGCCCTGACATCGCGGAGGCGGAGCTCGAGGGCGGCGAGCTGCTCCCACGCCAGCTCGTCGCTCGGGTCCCGGCCCACCGCCTCGAGCAGGTAACCCTGCGCCTGGGTCGGGCGCCCCAGGGAGAGGGAGATGGAGGCGGCGGCCCTGAGGCCCTCGTCGGACAGCGGATCCAGGCGCGCCGCGAGCACCGCCGTGCTCTGCGCATGCTCGAGCGCGACCCGTGAGGACGTCGCTCCCGCCTGCGTGAGGGCTGCGCTCGCCTTGGTCGCCGACAGGCTGGGGAGCAGGGCGGAAAGCGCGTAGACGCAGAGGATGAAGGTGCAGAGCGCGAGCGCTACGGCTCGAGTCGGGAGTGATCGCGCCCCTCCGCGCCACGCCCCGGGGGCGATGTTCGAGCCCACGAGGACGCCGAGGAAGAGGAGCACCGGGAAGGTCACGCCCGGGATGTCCCAGTCCCAGTCGTAGAAGGCGTGGACGGCGTAGGCCACGCCGGCGCCGAGGAGCGCCGCGGCGAACGCGCGCTCGCTGCCGAGCTTGCGCCGCGTTGCCTGGACGCCGCCGGCCAGGAGCAACCCGTAGCCGCCGATCGCGAGCAGGCCTCCGACGAGGCCGGTCTCGGCGAGCCACTGCAGAGGAACGCTGTGGGCGTCTTGGACGGAGAGGTTGTTGAGCGGGCTGTACATGCGGTCGATGACCTGGAAGGAGCCCGCTCCCCAGCCGCCGAAGGGCCGGTCGCTCCAGGACCCGACCGCCTCCTTCCACCACGTCCAGCGATTGCCCGAGCTCACCGACAGGTTCGGGCTGTTGACGTTCGCCGTGGCGTGGGGGGTGGTGAAGGTGTCCCAGACGTGCGAGATCGAGCCGGTGAGTCCGCGAGAGGACACGGCCGCCGCGATCAGGAGGATGAGCAGCGCCACGGCGGCGGCGCCGGCGAGCAGGCGCGGGAGTCGCTGACGACGCTCGGCGGTGAGCGCGATCTGCCACTGCCGGTCGAGGAGCCAGCGGCCCGCGGCGTAGAGGGCGATGAGGGTCACCAGGAGGACGCCGGCGAATTCCCCTCCGCCCGCCTCGCGATCGGAGAGCGCGACGCCGGCGCCGCTCAGCGAATGCACGGCCAGCGCCATCCACAGGGGTACCGCGCTGGCCACCGCCGCCGCTCCGAGGAGCGCCAAGGACTTCACCCGGCCGCCCCCGCTCAGGGCCAGGCTCACGCCGAGCGCTACGGCGAGGGCGATCAGGCCCCCGCGCGAATAGGTGAGCCCGATGACGACGAGCATGAGCTCGACGGCGAGCAGGGACCCGAGCCGCACCCGGCGCGAGCGCTCGCCGTCGACGGCGATCACCAGGGCGATGGGGACGGCGAAGGCGAGGAGGAGCGCGAGCGCGTTCCAGTAGTCGAGCGGCGCTTGCAGGCGCGCGAAGGTGGCCGTCTGGTTGAGGTCGAAGAGTCCCGTGATGTGAAGGCCGGGGACGACCTTCTGGCCGAGCGCGTAGGCGGTGACCGCGAGGGCGACGACCAGGTACCCGGTCGCGGCCGCCCGCAGCGGGCGTGGGTGAGAGGCTCCCACGCCGATGGCCAGGGCGAGAACGATCACGTAGGCGAGGTCGCGGTTGAGCTCGAGCCAGGTCTGGTTCGGAGCCACGCTCCAGAGCAGGGTGATCCCGTTCCAGACGGCGAAGGCCCCGAGCAGGCCGGCCCCGGCGAGCGCCTGTGACCGCGCCCCTACGCGAATCGTGCCGTTCCACAGCCATCCGATGCCGGCGAGGGCAGCGATGAGCGAGAGCCCGATCTGCACGCGGGCTTCGGCGGGATCGGACTCGGCCCCGTGGGCGAACGCCGCATAGAGGACGACGAGGAGCAGGGCGAGGAGCAGCGCGCTCGGGGCGCGACTGGGGCTGATCTCGAGACCGGGCGGCCGCCCGCTCCGGGGAGTCGCCACGCCGCGCCCGGCCTCGGCAACGCCGGGGCGTGAGAGCTCTACCGTGGCCATTCGCGGCGACGCTAGCACGGGCCGCAGGCGGCCCGTCCCAGGGGTTTCGCGGCTTGGTGGCGCCGCGCGGGGCATGTGCGCGCGGCGGGCGCTGCTTTGCCCGCAGGATGCGGGCAAAATCGCCGTCCGGACCGCGTCCCGCCAGGGTAAAAAGGGCAGCAAGCGCTGATAAAATACGGATTCGACTCGCGCCCTCTCCTCGATCGCGCGAGAGCCGCCCTTGATGTCGCGTTCCGTCCGCGGCAGATGCTTAGATCCTGCGCCCCCCCGGCCCCATAGGAGGCGAGGCCAGGCACGCGGAATCAAAAGAGAACAGAGGAGCAGGTCGGATATGGAGCCCACCCCGCAGACCCCACAAACCCCCTTCGAAGCGCCCCGCGGAAGCACGCCCGAGCCGACTCAAGCCCTCGCGATCCGCCGCTATCTCACGACGCCCGGAGTACATCCGTTCGACGCCGTCCAGTGGGAGCTGCGGGACGCGCGCATCGGCCATGGAGACAAGGTCTCCTTCGAGCAGTGCGAGGTCGAGTTCCCGAAGACGTGGTCGCAGAACGCGACGAACATCGTCACCCAGAAGTACTTCCGCGGCCAGCCCGACACGCCCGCCCGGGAGCGCTCGGTCAAGCAGATGATCGGACGCGTGGCCGGGACCATCGCCCGCTGGGGGCGCGAGCACGGGTACTTCGCCACCGACGCGGACGGTGACACCTTCGAGGCCGAGCTCACCCACATCCTCCTGCACCAGATGGCGGCGTTCAACTCGCCGGTGTGGTTCAACGTCGGCTGGCATCCCGAGGGCAGTCCGAAGATGCAGGCCTCGGCGTGCTTCATCCTCAGCGTCGAGGACAACATGGAGTCGATCCTCGAGTGGAACACCAAGGAGGGGATCATCTTCCGCGGCGGCTCCGGCTCGGGCATCAACCTTTCGAAGATCCGCGGCTCGATGGAGCCCCTGAGCCGCGGCGGCACCGCCTCGGGCCCGGTGAGCTTCATGCGCGGCGCCGATGCCTGGGCGGGATCGATCAAGTCCGGCGGCGGCACCCGGCGCGCGGCCAAGATGGTCGTCCTCGACATCGACCATCCCGACATCCGCGAGTTCATCTGGTGCAAGGCCAAGGAAGAGGACAAGGCCCAGGCGCTGCGCGACGCCGGCTTCGACATGTCGATCGACGGTGACGGCTTTCACTCGATCCAGTACCAGAACGCCAACAACTCGGTGCGGGTGACCGACGAGTTCATGCGGGCCGTCGAGAACGACGAGGACTGGCATCTCATCGCCCGCGCCACCGGCCAGCCGATCGGCGAGCCCGTCCCGGCGCGCGAGCTCATGCGCGAGATCGCCGAAGCCGCCTGGCGCTGCGCCGATCCCGGCGTCCAGTTCGACACGATCATCAACCAGTGGCACACGTGCCCGGTGTCGGGACGGATTAATGCTTCGAATCCGTGCAGCGAATACATGCACGTCGACGACAGCGCCTGCAATCTCGCCTCGCTCAACCTGATGAAGTTCCGCCGCGCCGACGGGACGCTCGACGTCGAGTCCTTCGAGCACGCCGTCGACATCATGCTCCTGGCCCAGGAGATCGTCGTCTCGCCGTCGAGCTATCCGACGCCCGAGATCACCAAGAACGCGCGCGCCTTCCGCCAGCTCGGTCTCGGCTACGCCAACCTCGGCGCCTTCCTGATGTCGAACGGCATGCCCTATGACTCCGACGAGGGGAGGGCGGCAGCGGCGGGGATCACGGCGCTGATGACCGGCCGCGGGTACCTGCAGTCGGCTCGCGTCGCTGCGGCGATCGGCCCGTACGAGCGCTACCAGGAGAATCGCGAGCCGCACAACGCGGTGATGCGCATGCACCGCGACGCGGCCTACGAGATCCCCGACACCGGCTCCGTCGACAGCGAGCTGCTCGCCGCCGCGCGGGCCACGTGGGACGAGGCGGTCGCGGCCGGCGAGGAGCACGGCTACCGCAACGCTCAGGCCACGGTGCTCGCACCCACCGGCTGCCTGGTCAGTGACTCGCTCGTGTCAACGAGCCGGGGCCTGGTCAGGCTGAGATCGCTGGGCAACGTCGATGGCGCTAAGTGGCAGGATCTCGACATCACGGTTGCCACCGACGAAGGGCCGCGTCAGGCGACACAGTTCTACGTCAACGGGATGGAGCAGGTCGTTTCCGTTGAGACCAGCCGCGGCTACCGGATCCAAGGCACGCCGACACACCGGATCAAGATCGTCAACGCGCAAGGCGAGTGGGAGTGGCGGCGTCTGGCTGAAATCAGGTCCGGCGATCGGGTGCCGATGATGCTCGGCGGTCTGGTCGGTGAGCCTTGCGAGGTGCGACTGCCACCACTCGGCGATCTGCACTGGAATGCCGACCACCGCACCCGCGTGCCACGGCTGATGAGCCCTGAGCTAGCCGAGTTCGTCGGATATTTCATGGGTGACGGCTCTTTGCACGCTAAGGGGCTACGGCTGTGCGTGACCGACGGCGACGAAGAGGTGACGGAGCGACTCCTGGAGCTCGGACGGGAGCTCTTCGGGCTGGAGGGGTACGTGCTGCCTCGCGACGGGTACCGTGAGGTCGGGTTCCATTCCGTCGCGCTGACGATCTGGTGGGAGGCATGCGGCTTCGCCAAGCTCTCGCCCTACGAGGGCCACAGCGGCAAGGGATATTCCCCGCACGTGCCGGATGCTGTCCTTCACGTCAACGATCGCGAGGTCTACGCGGCATTCGTCCGCGGCCTGTTCGAGGCAGACGGCAACGCGAGCAACGGATACGCCTATTGGACGACATCCTGCGAGCAGTTCTCGCGTGATCTCCAGACGCTGCTTCTCAACCTCGGGTTTGTGACGACGCGAGAATTGCAGGAGAGCTGGAGCCGTTTCGGCGGACCTCAGCACCGCCTCCGCCTGCTGAATGCAAGCTCGTCGTCACGGTTCGTCGAGGAGGTCGGCTTTATCTCCTCACGCAAGAATGACGCCCTGCGGAGCGGCGATCACCCGCAGGCCGCTCGGCATGACCGTGTCCCCGTGAGTCGGGCGCTGATTGATGAGCTGGCGCCCGAAAACGATCTCATGCGCAAGCGAATGCTGCTCAGCATGTCGCGTACCGGCATGGTCTCGCGACGCTCGGCGACGGCCTTGCTCGAGCGAGCCCCGAGCGAGGAGCTCGAGCATCTGCTCGGTTACTTCTACGACACCGTTGCTGACGCCGAACTCCTCGACGATCAGCCCACGTTCGACCTGTCAGTGCCCGACAACGTGACCTACGTCGCTAACGGGTTTGTCAGCCACAACACGATCTCCTTCCTGATGGACTGTGACACCACCGGGGTCGAGCCCGACTTCTCGCTCGTCAAGTACAAGGAGCTCGTTGGCGGCGGGCAGATGACGATCGTCAATCGCACGGTCCCGCTGGCGCTCCAGACGCTCGGCTACACCGACGAGCAGATCGAGCAGATCGAGGGCTACATCAACGAGCGGGGAACGATCGTGGGCGCGCCCTGGCTCGCCGACGACCATCTGCCCGTGTTCGACGTCGCGGTGGGCGAGCGGGCGATCTCGCACATGGGCCACATCCAGATGATGGGCGCCGTCCAGCCCTTCATCAGCGGCGCCATCTCGAAGACGGTCAACCTGCCCCAGACCGCCACCGTCGAGGACATCGCCGACGCCTACCGCCAGGCCTGGAGTCTCGGGATCAAGGCGCTGGCCATCTACCGCGACGGCTCCAAGACCGCGCAGGCGCTGCGCACCGACGCCCAGCAGAGCGCGCCCGCGTCGACGACGACGGAAGCCGAGATCGAGGCGGCGGTGGCGGCCGCGCTCGCCAAGGCGCCGCCCAAGCGCCGGCGCATGCCACGCGAGCGTCAGTCCCTCACCCACAAGTTCTCGATCGGCGGTCACGAGGGTTACATCACCGCCGGGAAGTACGACGACGGGACGGTGGGGGAGATCTTCCTCACCGACATCGGCAAGGAGGGCTCGACCCTGCGCGGGATGATGAACTCGTTCGCCACGGCGATCTCGATCTCGCTCCAGTACGGGGTGCCGCTCGAGACGCTGGTGCGCAAGTTCAGCTACATGCGCTTCGAGCCCGAGGGCATGACGACGAACCCGGAGATCCCGTTCGCGAAGTCGATGCCCGACTACATCATGCGCTGGCTCGCCTCGCGCTTCCTCGATGTCGACCTCCAGGAGGAGCTGGGGATCCTCACCGCCGACGTGCGGGCGCGCAAGGCGGCCGAGGACGCCGCGAGCTCGCACGGGAGCGACACGGCGGCCCGACCCACGAACGGGGGCAACGGCGGCTCGAACGGCCAGGGCAACGACGGTGCCACGGCGCCGCCGCGCCCG
>DASZKU010000353.1:0-6432 GCA_035552815.1 Solirubrobacteraceae bacterium
GACGTGATGCCTGTTGACCACCGTATGGGTGGTCAACAGGCATCAGGTCACGATCTCCCGCGGCGCGGCGCGGCATGGCGCGGCGCGGCGCGGCATGGCGCGGCACGGACCGCGCGGCGCGGCATGGCGCGGCGCGGACGGCGCGGCTTCCCCTCAGATGCCGCAGTCAAGCGCGGAGAGATCGAGGGCGTGATGGCGGACGGGCTCGGCGCTTGGTCTCCCGCGGGTGGATCCGAGCTAAGCGGGGTCGAGGAGCCTCGCTCCCGCCGCGGGCGCCACCGCGTGAGCGTCCTCGGGGGGCGCCGCCCCGGGGGGGAAGAGCGCGAGCACGTCGCCGCCGAAGCCTCCACCCATCATCCGCGCCCCCACGGCCCCGGCCTCGCGCAGGCGGGCGACGGTGCGCTCGACGGCGTCGGTGGAGGAGTCGTAGAGGTCGCGCAGGCTGGCGTGGGAGGCGTCGAGGAGCCGGCCCACCTCGGCGAGGTCGCCGGCCTCGAGCGCCGCCACCGTCGCCTCCACGCGCGCGTTCTCCTCGATCACGTGGCGCACGCGCCGATCGAGCGGACCGGGCAGCCGCGCGAGATCCTCGGGGCGGGCGTCGCGCAGGCTCTCGAGGCCGAGGCCGAGGGCGAGCCGGGCGCGCTCGGTCTCCTCGCGGCGCTCGTTATAGCCCGAGTCGGCCAGCGAATGGGTCTCGCCCGAGGGCGCGGTGACGAGCGTCCAGTCGCCGAGGCGTAGGGGCACGGGCCGGATCTCGAGCGTCCGGAAGTCGATGCGCAGGGCGTGGTCGCGCTCCCCGCAGAGCGAGGCGAGCTGGTCGAGGAGCCCGGTGTGGGCGCCGACCCAGTCGTTCTCGACGCGCGAGCACAGGCGCGCGAGGGCGATGCGATCCGCGGGAGCGGGGATCCCGGCGACGGCGAGGAGGGCGAGGGAGAGCGCGACCTCGATCGCCGCCGAGGAGGAGAGGCCCGCCCCCTGGGGGACGTCGCCGGTGATCTCGAGCGCGGCCCCCCGCAGCGCGAAGCCCGCCGCCGTGAGCTCGCCGATGGTCCCGCGGACGAAGTCGCTCCACCCGCCCGTGCTCCGGTGCGCGGGATCGGGTTTCGCTCCGGTGATGGGGAAGCGCTGCTCCTCGCCGAGGTCGAGCGCGCGGGCGAGGACCTCGTTCTCGGCACCGGGCTCGGCGCTGACGCGGACGCCCTGCTCGATGGCGAAGGGGAGGCTGAGCCCGTCGTTGTAGTCGGTGTGCTCGCCGATCAGGTTCGCCCGGCCCGGGGCGAAGGCGACGACCCTCACTTGATCAGCGGGTAGCGCGTGAACTGGGCGGCGCCGGGGATGACGGCGGCGGCGTCCTCGCTGAACCACTGCTCGAGCAGGGAGCAGTACACGCCCCGGTAGTCGACGTTCTCGATCTGGTTGCCGTTGACGTCGAGGCTGGTCAGGCCCGGCCATTCGCCGACCATGGTGCCGGTCGCGGGCGTGCCGATGAGCAGCGAGGCGCCGGCGGCGCCGTGATCGGTGCCGTTCGAGCCGTTCTCCTGCGCGCGGCGCCCGAACTCCGACCACACGTGGACGAGCACTCGGTCGGCGACGCCGCGGGCCTCGAGGTCGGCCTGGAAGGCGGCGAGGGAATCGGCGACCAGGGACAGGCCCGAGGAGAAGGTCTGGGCCTGCGCGGCGTGGGTGTCGAACTGGGAGTCCGAGGTCAGGGCGACGCAGCGCACGGGCACGCCGGCGGCGATCATCGCCGCGAGGCCGGCGAGGCGCTGGGGAAAGTCCGAGGTCCCGGTGGGGTAGGTCACCGGGCTGATATAAGCCGGATTGCCGTTGGCGTCACGGAAGGGGGCGAGGGTGCGGCGCACGACGCCGACCTCCGAGGCGGCCTGGGCGACCTGGGCGAGGGCGGGGTCGGAGGAACGGTGCTGGGCGTCGCCGAGGGCGGCGGCGGCGTCGAGGGTCCACGCGAACACGTCGCCCCAGACGCCGTTCAGCCACAGCGAGAAGTCGTAGGGCCGGTCGATGGCCGCCACGGGATTGTGCGCGGTCGCCAGCGTCGGGCTCATCTCCCCGTCCATCGACAGGCCCTGGAGCGGGTTGGTGGGGCTCCCGGCCACGTCGAGGTAGCGCCCGAGCCAGCCGGTGACGAGCTCGGTCTGGGTCGCCCCGACCTCCCAGAAGTGCCGCGAGGTGAAATGCGACATGTCGGGGGTGCTGTAGCCGATGCCGGGCAGCACGGTGACCTTGCCCGCGTCGTGGAGCTGGGCGAAGGAGGCGGCGGCGGGGTGCCAGCGCAGGCGGGGATCCTCGGTGAACGGCGTGCCCGCGGTGGGGGCGACGGCGAGGGTGGGCCGGAGCTGCTGGTAGAGGGGATCGCCGGCGGGGGCGAGCATCGAGAGGGCGTCGATCCCGCCCTGGAGGAACACGGAGACGAGCACCGGGTTGGGCACGGTGGCCGCTTGGGCGATGCCCTCGGCGAGGACGCGGCTGGTGAGGCCGAGCCGGTCGGCGCCGTACACCGAGACGAGGCCGCCGGCGGCCCCGAGCAGGAAGCGCCGGCGGTCGATCCCCGCCCCGGCGGGGGTGGGCATGCGCGGGTCCCACTCCGGGCGCGCCCGCGGCCGCCCGGAGGCGAGCGCGCGGCGCAGGGCCTGCGAGCGCGAGAAGCCTTCACAGCAGATCCTCGTCTCCTCGCCCATCAGCTGCTCTGCCATTCCGGCGTGGTGGGGATCAGGGCCCGCAGGGCGTTCTGGCGGAGGATGCGGTAGGTGACCTGCTCCCAATCGGCGACGATCCCGCGCTGGGCGCGGCGGCTGAAGGCGAGCAGGTTCCCGCGGGTGCGGGCCGAGAAGGCGGGATCGCCCCAGAAGCGCAGGGCCGAGGCCAGCGCCTGCTCGGGGTCCTCGTGGAGGGGATAGGAGTGGCCGCTGGGGTCGATGACGCGGCTCTTGAGCGCGTAGGTGACGGCGGTGAAGCGGCCCGACCAGCGCGCGGTGTCGAGCCAGTCGCCGTAGTTCCAGCCCGCCACGTTGGGGGGATCGAAGAGGAGCTGGCCGGCCTGCTGGCCGATCCACGACCAGTCGTTGGTCTGCACCGTCACCCCGGTGGCGCGCAGGAGCCCGGCGCAGTAGACGACGGGCGGGATGACCATGCGCGGGCCGTCGTAGAACATCGGGTGGCGGAGGATCGCCTCGACCAGCGGGCGGGTCTCGAACTTGGTGGCCCGGTAGACGGACTCGAGGACGCGGAGATCGCCGGCGGGGATGGGCGCCCCGACGAAGTACCCCCACAGCTTGGCGATCATGAACGAGGGGTGCTTGGGGTTGGTGACGCACAGCCGGCACGTGTCGTGGTAGTCGAAGCGGCCGCGACGGCCGAAGATGGTCTTGACCCCGCTGTCGTGGAGGGTGGGGTCGAAGCGGAAGTTGGTCGGTCCCGAGGACGAGCTCCAGTCGTTGGTGAATCCGGTCAGGGCGCGGGCCAGCTCGTGCACGTCGTGCTGGCTGTAGCCCCGGCTGGCGCCGAGGGTGAAGAGCTCCATCGACTCGCGCGCGTAGTTCTCGTTCGGGTTCTCCTTCGAGTTCACGTTGCCGTTCTGCCACAGGAGCATGGCCGGGTCGCGCGTCACCTCGAGGAAGAGATCGTGGAAGTTGCCGAGCGCGCGGGCGCGCATCATCTTGTTCTGATCGAGCATGAGGCTCGGGTTGGAGGAGGCGATCGAGGTCGCGAACCAGCTGTGCCAGATCAGGGTCATGCGCTCGAGGAGCTGGTGGCTGGAGCGGACCATGCGGTCGAGCCACCAGCAGTGGTCATCGCCCCAGGTGCCGGTGGGATCGAGGGGCCCGCCGGCGGCGTTGCGCGGGGGCGGGCCCACGAGCTGCGCCGCCCCCGACGGCCGCGTCAGCGAGCGCACGGCGCCGTCGAGCCCGAGCGCGGCGAGCGCCTTAGCCTGACCGGGCCTCGGTCCGAAGCCTGCGCGCCACAGCAGCCGGGTGGCCTGGCGCTCGGTGAACGGGCCCCGGTACACGGCGATCGGTGAGCTGGGAAGGGAAGCCATGTGCGCCTACGGGGCGCCGGCCGCGCACCGTGAAGGGAACTATCGGCGCAAGCTTATTGGCGCATGAGCGGCGGGCGCCGGCGGTGGGCGAATGGGCCCAGGCGGCGGCGCTGCCGGGGCGGCCCGAGCTGGCGCGGGCGCGTGGTCCTCCGCCGGCGCGCGGGCGTGGTGCTCAGTTGGCGCGGGCGCTGTCGAGCCAGCGACTCAGGGCGTGGCGGCCGACGAGCGTGACCTCGCCGTCGGCGGCGATCCAGTCGCGGGCGCGGAGCTCGCTCACCAGTCCCACCGCGTCGCTGGGACCGGGGCCCTCGGCGTTCACCTGGAAGGTGTGGCTGCCGGGCTCGACCATCCAGCGCCCGGAATCGAGCGCCGCCAGGGCCAGGCCCTGATCCGCCGTGGGCAGGTCCAGGGGATGCGGTCCCGCGCTGCGCAGGCGCTCGGCGGGGACCACCTCGGCCTCGGGCCCGTGACTCCACCCGGGGACCTCGTCGCCGAAGCCCTCGGCCTGCGTGCGCAGCCAGCCCATCGCGGTGTCGACCAACTCGGTGGCCCGGTTGGGATCGACGCCCATGGCGTTGGCGATCTCCTCGAGGTCGACCTGGGCCACTCGCTCGATCGAGCGGCTGACCTCGCGGGCGATCGAGCGCACCTTGTCCTCGAAGCTTTCCTGACCTTCGTCGTCTAGGGGCATCCAGCAATGATGGCACGCGGGAGGCGCGGGCGAGTCAGGGCGTCATCCACCGCCGAGCTGGACGGCCTTGACGACGAGGAGGATCACCGATCCCAAGAGGTAGGCGCGCAGGGTGAACATCGCCACCTTGCGGCCCGTCGACCACTGCGGCCGCGCCAGGAGGGCCAGCGGCGGCATCGTCCATTGCGCCTTGGGGACCGAGGGCATGGGCTCGATCACCGTCACGGTGGCGGCGCGCCGGCGGGAGCGGAGCGTCACCAGGCCGAAGACGGTGAGACCGCCGGCGAGCGCGACCGCCCCGCCGAGCGAGACGGCCGTCACGTTGATGTCGGGGAACACGGTGGTGGCCATGAGGATGAGCGAGAGGAGGACGAGCGTCGCGACGATCACGCTGGCGAGCACGTTCAGCCACGTCCGGTTGCGCCACGGCCCGAGCACCTCGCGGTCGTTGCAGAGCAGGAGGAGGAACACGCTGGCGCTGGGAAGCAGTACCCCGGCCAGGGCCTGCACGGCCAGCGTTATCACCCCGAGGGGCGCGCCAGGGATGAGGACGATGGCCGCCGCCCCGGCGACCATCCCGGCGAAGATGGCATAGAAGACCCTGGCCTCGGAGAAGCTCCGGTGCAGCGAGCTCTTGATCCCGAAGACGTCACCGAACGCGTAGCTCGTCGACAGGGTCAGCGCGCCGGCACCGATCAGTGAGGCGTTGAGGAGGACGAAGGCGAAGAATGCCCCCGCCGCCGGTCCGAGCACGTGGTCGAGGGCGGTGGCCGTGCCCCCGGCATCGGTGAAGCGACCGAAGTAGGGGGTGTGCTGGAAGGCGAAGGCGGACACGCAGACGAGCGCCAGAGCGCTGACCACGACGACGACGGCGCCGATCCACGTGTCGAGGCGCTCGTAGTTGATCCACCGCGGCGTGATCCGCTTGTCGATCACGTTCGACTGCTGGAAGAAGAGCTGCCACGGTGCGACGGTGGTGCCGACGATGCCGATGATGAGGAGAACGGACGTCGAGTTCGCGCCTCCGTAGATCCCGGGCACCAAGAGGTGACGGACGATGGTGCCGGGCTGCGGATGGGCCATGAAGAACAGGGGTATGAAGAGAAGGCTGGCGAAGACGAAGAGGAACATGGAGCGCTCCCAGAAGCGGAAGCTGCCGCTGGCGGTGATGGCGATCAAGGCCACGGCGGCGATCGGTACCGAGATGTACTTCGAGACCCCGAAGTAGCCGAGGGCCAGGCTGACGCCGATGAACTCGGTGACGATGGTGAGGAAGTTGAGGAGGAAGAGGTCGCCGACCGAGAACGCTCCCCAGAACCTGCCGAAGCGCTCGATGATGAGCCTGGCGTGTCCGACTCCGGTCACCGCCCCGAGGCGCACCACCATCTCCTGGTTGACGACGAGCACGGGGATGAGGAGGAGCAGCACCCAGAGCAGGCTCGTCCCGTAGTTCTGACCCGCCTGCGAGTAGGTGGCGACGCCCCCGGCGTCGTTGTCGCCCACCATGACGATCACGCCCGGGCCGATGATCGCCAGCAGCGCCAGGACGCGCATCCGCAGACCCCGGCGGCCGCCCTCGTACTGCCCGATCGTTCCGAAGGCGCCCTGGATGTCGCCGACGTGGGCGGAGTCGAGCACGGCGCGCTCGCGCGCCGGCGCCTGCGGGCGCATACCCGCCGACGGATTC
>DASZKU010000354.1:0-21721 GCA_035552815.1 Solirubrobacteraceae bacterium
GCGTTCGGCCAGGGTTTGCTCGAGGTGTGAGAGATCCATTCCTCGCCTATGGTGGCAGCGTGCGGCTCGGGAAGTTCCTGGCGACGGCGGGAGTCGCGTCGCGGCGCGGCGCCGAGGAGGTGATCCGCGCCGGGCGCGTGACCGTCGCCGGCACCGTCGTCACCGACCCAGCGCGCGACGTCGAACCCGATGACGCCGTGACCGTCGACGGCGCGCCGGTGTCACCCGCCGCCGGTCGCGTCGTCTACGCCGTCAACAAGCCCGCCGGCGTCGTCTCCACCGCCCGCGATCCCCAGCGGCGCCCGACGGTGGTCTCGCTCGTCCCCGCCGGTGTCCGCCTCTACCCGGTGGGGCGGCTCGACATCGACACGACGGGGCTGATCCTCCTCACCAACGACGGCGAGCTCGCGCATCGCCTCACCCATCCGCGCTTCGAGGTGCCCAAGACCTACCGCGCCGTCCTCGCCAGGGCGCCGGTGCGCGAGCGCGAGCTCCGCGCGCTCCGCGCCGGGGTGGAGCTCGAGGACGGCCCCAGCCTCCCCGCGCGGGTCGAGCGCGTCTCCGCCGACACCCTCGCGATCACCATCCGCGAGGGGCGCAAGCGCCAGGTCCGGCGCATGTGCGAGGCGGTCGGGCACCCCGTCCGCCGGCTCGAGCGCGTGCGCTTCGGCCCGCTCGAGCTGGGATCGCTGCGCACGGGCGAGTGCCGCAAGCTCAGCGTCGAGGAGGTCAGCGCCCTGCGCCGGGCGTCTGGAGGATGAGGCCGTCGCGGCGCAGGCCGGTGGTTGTGAGCGCGCGCGAGACCATCTCCCGGGTGAGGAACACGGGGGTGTCCGAGCGCAGGCGCACGAGGGTGAACTGGAGGATGTGCTCGCGAGCGACGAGGTGGAATCCGGGGACCGGGTAGGAGGTCTGCACCTGCGAGGAATGCAGGTTGCAGGCGGCGCCCCACCAGCAGGCGTCCTCACCGGGCGCGCGCACCCCGATCACGTCGAGCTCGTCGACCAGGGCACCGGCGCGACGGATGAACCTCAGCCGCGGGACGTAGAGCGACAGGGGCCGCAGCGACCCGTAGTGCTGGATGAGGATGGCCCGGCCCACGGTCGCGGGCGCGGGTCCGAGGGCGCGGGCCACCGGGCGCCAATCGGGACGCTCGAGGCTGCGGTTGGTGTCGACGCCGATGACGGCGACGACGGCGGTGGCGCACAGGACGGCGGCTCCGATGAACCCGATCCAGCGTGCCCGCGCCGCCCCGAGACCGGCGGCGACGACGAGGGCGAGGGGGAGCCAGAGGACGATGATGTTGCGGGTGATGAGGTCGTCGACGCCGGCGGCGAGGAGCACGAGCATGACCACCCCGCCTGCCACCGCGATCACGGCGGCGAGCGCCGCCCCGCGGCGCTCCTCTCGGCCCCCGCGCCACCACAGCAGGCCGAGGGCCCCGATCACCACGACGGCATCGAGGGCGCGTAGCCACCGGCCCGCGGGGGCGCCGAAGCCGAGGAGGAACTGGGGCGTGACCTGGCTGAGGCGCAGGTTCACGGGGATGCGCGCGATCCAGTTCGAGTTGCCCGTTCCCTGCTGGCTGATGGCGAGGGGGATGAGGGCGAGGCCGGCGAGGGTGATGACCCCGACGGCGACCTGGACCGGACGCCGGCGACGGTGCTCGACTAGGAGCCAGGCGGCCTCGGGGACGACGGCGAGCACGGCGAAGTAGTGGGTGGCGAGGGCGAGGGCACAGGCGAGGACCCATGCCGCCAGCGTGCGCGTGGTCGGGGCCGCGCGCGCGTAGGCGAAGGTAAGGAGCGTGAGGGCGGCGAGCAGGGCCACCAGCGCGTACGAGCGCGCCTCCTGCGAGTACCAGACGAGCAGCGGGCTGGTGGCCACCAGGGCTGCGACGAAGACCCCCGCCCGGCGGGAGATGAGCTTCGCGCCGGCCGCGTAGGCGACGGGGACGGTGAGCACCCCGGCCACCGCTGAGAGCGAGCGCAGCCCGGCCTCGCCGAACCCGAAGATGCGCGCCCACACCCACGCCACGCAGTAGTAGAGCGGGGGGGTCGACTCCGAGTGGGGGAGGAGGCCGAGCATCTTCCCGGGGGAGAAATGGACGAGCTGGGCGGTGTTGGCCTCGTCGAACCAGAACCCCTGGTGGCCGATGCTCGCGAAGCGCAGCACGGCGGCGAGAACGGTGAGGGCGGCGACGGCCGGCCATGGACCCGCACCCAGCCCGCCGGCGCGTGGGATCGGTCCGCGCACCTTCTCGTCACGCGCGACGACGCTCACGGTGCGCAGATGTTAGGGAAGGCTCATGGGGCCCACAGGGTGCGCATCTCGCGGGCCGGTATCCGAACCAATCCCTAACCGAAAGACAACCGCCGTGGTGACGCATCCAATACGGCTCCCGGCAGCATTCTCGCGATGCGGGACGACCTTGGCCACGGGGATGCTACGGCTGCTCGCGGCACGGTCGCCGGCGTGGCCGCCGGTGGCGGCGACGCCACCATCGTATTACCGCGCCCGCTCTGGCGCGGGACGACCCTGCGCCTGCCGCACCCGGCCCTGCGCGTGTCGCGCCCGGCCTACGGCGTGCTCGCCCTGGGGCTGCTCGTCGCCGGATGTCTGGCCCTCGTGGTTTTCGCCACCGCCGGCCCCGACGATCTCGTGTCGAGCAGCGGCTACGCCTTTCCGGGGTGGCTGGCGGGCCCCTTGCACGGCCTCTTCGGCCGCCTGATCTCCGACCCGGCGACGCTGAGCTACGGCTTCAGCGCCGTCCTCGTGGTGATGACGGTGGCCTACGGGGTGGCGCTGGCGTCGGTGCGGCTGCTCTCGATGCGGACGATCGTCATCGTGGTGGTGGCGGTCCACGCGGTGATCCTCCTCGGTCCTCCGCTCCAGCTCACCGACCTCTTCAACTACCTGGGCTACGCGCGCCTCGGCGCCCTGCACCACCTGAACCCCTACACGCACGTGATCGCCGCCGAGGTCCACGACCCGGTGTACGGGCTGACGAGCTGGCACCACCTGCACAGCCCCTACGGCTACGCGTTCACCCTCCTCACCTATCCCCTCGGGTTGATGCCCCTGCCGGTCGCCTACTGGGTGCTGAAGACGGCGACGGTGCTCGCCAGCCTCGCCTTCATCGCGCTCGTGTGGCGCTGCGCGCGCCAGCTCGGTCGCGATCCCCGCTTCGCCGTGCTCTTCGTGGCTGCCAATCCGATCTTCCTCGTCTACGAGCTCGGCGGCTTCCACAACGACGTGTTCATGCTCGTGCCGGCGATGGCGGCGATCTCGCTGCTCCTCGACGGCCGCGACCGCTGGTCGGGCGCGGCGCTGGCCCTGGCCGTCGCCGTCAAGTTCACCATGGTCCTGCTCCTGCCCTTCCTCCTGCTCGCGGCGCGCCCCCCGGCACGGCGGACACGCTTCGTCGCGGGCGCGGCGGCGGCGGCGGTCCCGCTCGCCGCCGTGAGCGTCGCCGCCTTCGGGTTCACGCCCCCCAACCTCTCCGATCAGAGCTCGCTGCTCACCTCGTTCAGCGTCCCCAACCTCCTCGGCCTGCTCCTCGGTCTCGGCGGGGGCGCCCCGATCCTCCTGCGCACGGTCAACGTCGCGCTCGTGCTCGTAGTGGCCCTCCTCGTGGCCCGGGTGGCGCGCGGTCGCCACGACTGGCTCTCCGCCGCCGGCTTCGGGACGCTGGCACTGGTGGCCAGCCTCGCCTGGCTGATGCCGTGGTACGTCGTGTGGGCGCTGCCCCTGGCCGCGGTGGGCGCCAGCCTCAGGTTGCGCCGGGTGGCGCTCGCGACGACGGTGTTCCTCGTGCTCACCTTCCTGCCCGTCACCGGCATCGCCCTCACCCAGCTCCACCTGAACCCGATGGGGAGCGCGGTGGGCATCGCCTCCAACGTCCGCGCCCAGAAGCTCGCGCACTAGACGGCGGGCGCTTAACCAGATTCCAACATAGGCAGCGCGCAGCCCTAGGCCGCGGCGGGCAAACTTCCCCCGATGCGGCACGACCCGGCGCAGGGCGGCATGTCGGCCGCGCTTCCCTCTCGATCGGCTGCCCGGCTGGGCGCCGGCCAGGCCGACACGGCCGTAGTCCTTCCCGGCGTCGGCCTCTCCGGGGCGCGCTCGGGCCTGCTGCGCCGGCGGATGACGCTGTCGCGGCCGGTCTACGGCTTGCTCGCCCTGGGGGCCCTGATCGCCGGTGCCCTCGCCGTGGCCGTGTTCGCGGCCGCCGAGCCCACCGTCCTCGTCCCGCGCAGCCGGTTCGATTTCCCGGGCTGGCTGGCGGGGCCGCTGCACGGGATCTTCGGTCCGCTGATCCGCGCCCCCCAGACCCTGGGCTACGGCTTCAGCGTCGTCCTCGTGGTGATGACGGTGGCCTACGGGGTGGCGCTGGCGTCGGTGCGGCTGCTCTCGATGCGGACGATCGTCATCGCCGTGGTGGCGCTCCATGCCGTGATCCTCCTGAGCCCGCCCCTACAGCTCAACGACGTCTTCAACTACCTGGGCTACGCGCGCCTCGGCGCCCTGCACAACCTCAACCCGTACGTGCACGTGATCGTCAACGAGCGCCACGACCCGGTCTACGCCCTCACCACTTGGTACAACCTCCGCAGCCCGTACGGGCCCGCCTTCACGCTCCTCACCTACCCGCTGGCGCTGCTCCCCCTGCCGGTCGCCTACTGGGTGCTGAAGACGGCGACGGTGCTCGCCAGCCTCGCCTTCATCGCGCTCGTGTGGCGCTGCGCGCGCCAGCTCGGTCGCGATCCCCGCTTCGCCGTGCTCTTCGTGGCCGCCAATCCGATCTTCCTCGTCTACGAGCTCGGCGGCTTCCACAACGACGTGTTCATGCTCGTGCCGGCGATGGCGGCGATCTCGCTCCTCCTCGACGGCCGCGACCGCGGGTCGGGGGCGGCCCTCATGCTCGCGATCGCGATCAAGTTCACGGCCGTGCTCATGCTCCCCTTCCTGCTCCTCGCCGCCCGCCCGGTCCGGCGCCAGGCGCGCGTGCTCGTAGGGCTGGCGCTGGCGGCAGTGCCCCTGGTGGCCGCGAGCATCCTCGCCTTCGGGCACACCATCCCCAATCTTTCCGATCAGAGCTCACTGCTGACGAACTTCAGCATCCCCAACCTCGCCGGCCTCCTCCTCGGCCAGGGCGGGGGAACGCCGACGCTCGTGCGCCTCGCCGTCGTCGCCGTCGTGCTCATCGTCGCCGTGCTCCTGTGGCGGCGGGGGGACTGGCTGACGGGGTCGGGATGGGCGACGCTCGCGCTCGTGTGCAGCCTGTCCTGGCTCGTGCCCTGGTACATCGTCTGGGTTCTCCCCCTCGCCGCGCTGGGGACGAGCATCCGCCTGCGCCGGGCCACGGTGGCGTTCACGGTGTTCCTGGTCTTGAGCTTCGTGCCCGCCACCGGGCTGATCATGACCCAGCTCAAGCTCACCACCATGAACGGCGCGGCGAGCCAGGCATCGCTGGCCCGCCAGGCCAAACTCGAGCATTAAGGGCCCACGACTTTGTAATTGACGGCTCCGACGGTGTCTGGACGCGCCTGACGCCACCCGCTCGCCCTCATGTACTACCAGTACTGTCGGGGCGAGCGGGCGGCGTCAGTCACGCCCAGCCACTCGTCGGATTCCGCCACTTACTCAGTCGTGGACCCTAACGGCGCTTGGGGCGCGGCACCGTGCAGCCGTTAGGGATGAACTTCACCGGCTTCTTGTGCTTCTCGGTCGACCGCGCGGCTTCGAGCGAGATGACCCGCTGACACAGGTTGGCCGCGAAGAGCAGGGCGACCCTGTGAGCCTGCGCGGGTGCCTGGAGGCTGCCGATCTCGAGGTCCTCGGTCTCGCTGCGCGGGAACTCGCGCAGCTCGTTGGGCTGGCCCGGGAGGGACTGCGGCAGGCTGGCGAACCAGATCCGGTCTGAGGTCTCGGCGACGAAGTAGCCGGTCTCGATACGGACGGGTGAGCCGGGCTCGGTGCGCGAATACGCCATCGGCACCACCATCGGATAGTTCGCCGTCCTCGCGTACGCCCGTCCGAGCCAGAACGCCCCGATGGCGAGGAAGGAGATCAACGCCACGCCCCCGACTCCGCCGATCACTTTCTCGTTGCGGAAGCACGCGAGGATGATGATCCCGTCGACGACGGCGATCAGGGCCAGGGCGAGGGAGAAGGGCTTGAGCGGGACGATGGCGAAGACGATCTCGGCGATCGCCACCACGGCGCCGAAGGCGAAGGGCCACAGGGGGGAGCCCAGCCGGTTGGAGCGGATGAGGACGAGGACGAGGACGGTGAGGGCGGCGGCGCCGAAGGCGGGGAGGAGGAACTCCGCTCCCGTGGCCACGAGCACCGGGGCGGGCACCACGGCGACGGCCTGGTCGGCCGGCAACCCCATCTCGACGAAGCGACTCCAGAGCACGACGCCACCCGCCAGGGTGACGAGGCCGAGGACCCCGACGCTGGCGGCGGTCGCGGCCGCGACGGGCACGATGCTCAGCTGGTTATCGTTGCTCTCCGCCATCCGGTTCCCCCGCGGGTCTTCGACGCGCCTCGCGCCGACCCTTCCGCGAGCGCGGCCTGACACACTCCCGGCCCATGCGGCTCTACGCCCTGCGGGGTGCCAACAGCGTCGCGGCGAACGAGGCGGATGCCATCCTCGCCGCCACCGACGCGCTCATGCGCGAGCTCATGGAGCGGAACGCCCTCTCCGCCGAGGCGATGGTGAGCTGCATCTTCACCCTCACCGACGACCTCGACGCCGAGTTCCCGGCCGTGGCGGCGCGGCGGCTGGGGCTCGACCAGGTCCCGCTCCTGTGCGCTCGTGAGGTCCCGGTGCCGGGATCGATGCCCAAGGTCATCCGCGTGCTCGTGCACTACTACGCGCCCGAGGAGCAGGAGCCCCGCCACGTCTACCTCGGCGAGGCGCGCGCGCTGCGCCTCGATCTCGAGTCGGCACAATAGGCAGCGAGATGGCCATCGAATTCGCCGCGCGGATCCACCGCATCCCCTCCTATCCCGTGGCCGACGGATACGACCTCGGCTCCGACGTGGCCATGCTCGCGAGCAACGAGTCGCCCTTCGGCCCCCTCCCCGAAGTGGTGGAGGCCGCGAAGCGGGCGATGGTGGGGGCCAACCGCTACCCCGACCCCTCCTACTCGGCGCTGCGCCGCGCCCTCGCCGACCGTTACGGGGTCCCGCCCGCGCGCATCGCCCTGGGCAACGGGTCGTGCGACATCCTCCTCGCGGCCGGCGAGGCACTGCTCGAGCCCGGCGCCGAGGTCGTCTACGCGTGGCCAGCCTTCTCGGTCTATCCGCAGCTCGCGGCGTCCTCGGGCGCCCGCGCCATCCAGGTCCCGCTCGACGCCGAGGACCGGCACGACCTCGAGGCGATGGCCACCGAGGTCACGCCCGCCACCCGCCTCGTGCTCATCTGCAACCCCAACAACCCGACGAGTACCGCCCTGCCCCTCGAGGACATCGAGGCCATGCTCGAACGCGTCCCCCGCCACGTGTGCGTGATCCTCGACGAGGCCTACTGCGAGTTCGCGCTCACCCTCGGCGATCCCTTCGCCTCCGTCGAGCTCCTCGAGCGCTGGCCGAACCTCGTCCTGCTCCGGACGTTCTCGAAGGTCTACGGGCTCGCCGGGCTGCGCGTCGGCTACGGGCTGTGCGCCGACGAGCGCTTCCGCGAGGCCGTCGATCAGGTCCGCCAGCCCTTCCACCTCAACGCGGCGGCGCAGGCCGCCGCGGTCGAGGCGCTCGCCCACCAGGACGCCGTCGAGGACCGGGTGACGCGCACGATCGCCAACCGGCTCGCGCTCGAGGAGGGGATCCGCGGCCTCGGCCTCTGGCTCGCGGACTCCGAGGCCAACTTCGTCTGGGCCCGGCTCCCCCCGTGCGAGGATCCCGCCCGCGAAGAGGCGGCGGTCGTGCAGGGCCTCGGCGACCGCGGGGTACTCGTGCGCGCCGGCGCGTCGCTCGGCCGACCGGGGACGATGCGGGTCACGGTGGGAACGGGACCGGAGAACGCCAAGTTCGTCTCGGCCCTGTCCGAGCTCGTGTAATCCGTCCTCGACGCGAGCGCGATCCTCTGCTACAACCCAGTCGCGCTCATGAGCGACCACAGTCAGAGCTTCGCCTGCAGCACCCTGGCCGCTGACTCCGGTCGTTCTTACGCGCCCTTCTACGCCTGGCGATTTAGCTAGGCGCTCGGCCCATCACCGGCCCCAGGGCCGCTGGTGCCTCCGGCCCGCCCGAGCGGCGGTAACCGAAGAGTCGAGCGCCGAAGCCGACCGCGCGGGCTCCAGACGCCCGCACCCGGGGCTGAGCGCCCCGCTCCCGTACAGTTCCGAGCGTAGAAAGGTCCGAGAAATGATGATCGTCATGAAACCGACGGCGACCGAGAAAGAGGTCGAGGCCGTCATCGAACGCGTCGAGAGCGTCGGCGCCCGCGCCCACCCCAGCCGTGGCGAGGAGTTCATGGTCATCGGGGCGATCGGCGACGCCGAGCACGTCCAGCGCCTCGAGCTCGACGGCTTCCCCGGAGTCGACCGCGTCGTCCCCATCTCCAAGCCCTACAAGCTCGCCTCCAAGCAGTTCAGGCACGGCGAGCGCACCGTGCTCGACATCGGCGGGCGAAAGGTCGGGGGCCAGAACTTCGCCCTCATCGCCGGTCCGTGCACGGTCGAGTCGCGCGAGCAGACGCTCGAGACCGCCCGCGTCGTCCGCGACGCCGGCGCCACCCTGCTCCGCGGGGGCGCCTACAAGCCGCGCACCTCGCCCTACGCCTTCCAGGGACTCGGCCAGGCGGGCCTGCGGATCCTCGCCGAGGCCAAGGCCGAGACCGGCCTCCCCGTGGTCACCGAGCTCATGGATGCTCGTGACCTCGAATCCGTGCTCGAGGTCGCCGACGTGATCCAGGTCGGCGCCCGCAACATGCAGAACTACTCGCTCCTCACCGAGATCGGCCGCTCGGGCTGTCCCGTGCTCCTCAAACGCGGGCTCTCGGCGACGATCGACGAGCTCCTGATGGCGGCCGAGTACATCCTCAAGGAGGGCAACCAGGCGGTCATGCTCTGCGAGCGCGGGATCCGCTCCTTCGAGACCGGATACCGGCGCTCGACGCTCGACCTCATGGCCATCCCCATCCTCAAGGAGCTCAGCCACCTGCCGGTGATCGTCGATCCCAGTCACGCCGCCGGCCGGCGCGACCTCGTCCTCCCGCTCTCCCTGGCCGCCGCCGCCGTGGGCGCCGACGGGATCATCGTCGAGGTCCATCCCCAGCCCGAGCTGGCGATCTGCGACGGACCGCAGCAGCTCCTGGCCGACGAGTTCGCCGACTACGTGGAGCGAGTGCAGGCAGCGGCCGCCGTCGCCGGCAACGTGCTCTCTACCGTGTGAAATCGGCTGAGGCCGATGTGAAATCGGCGAGCGCGGGCGATCGGGAGCCCCTACGACTGGCGGTGATCGGCGTCGGTCTCATCGGCGGATCGATCTCGCTCGCCGCCCGCGAGCGGCTCGGGGCCGAGGTGGTGGGCTACGACAGCTCGCCGCCGGCGCTCGCCGCCGCGCTCGAGCGCGGGGCGGTCGATCGCACGGCGCCGAGCATCGCCGAGGCCGTGCGTGGCGCTGACCTCGTGTTCGTCGCCGTCCCCGTGGGCCGGCTCCCCGAGGCGGTCGGCGCCGCCCTGGCGGCGGCGTCCCCGGACTGCGTGGTCTCCGACGTCGGCTCGACCAAGCGCGCCGTCGTCGCCGCCCACGACGACCCCCGGTTCGTGGGCGGGCATCCGCTCGCGGGGGCCGAGACCTCGGGCGTCGAGCACGCCCGCGCCGACCTCTTCGAGGCCGCGACCTGGTACCTGACCCCGGCGGCGACCACCTCGGGGATCGGCTACGAGCGCCTGTACCGGCTCCTGCGCCAGTTCGGCGCGCGCCCGGTGGCGATCGATCCCGAGACCCATGATTCCCGTCTCGCCACCGTCTCGCACCTCCCGCATGTGGTCGCCAACGTGCTTGTGTCGCAGGCTGCGCACGCGCTCTCGGGGGAGGACGAGCGGCTCCCGGCGACCGGTCCGAGCTTCCGAGACGCCACCCGGGTGGCGGGGGCCTCGAGCGCGATCTGGACCGACATCTACCTGAGCAATCGCGTCGCCCTGGCCGCGCAGATCGCCGAGGCCATGGAGCGTCTCGGTGCCGTCCGCGACGCTCTCCTCGCCGGCGACGGGGCGGCGCTGACGGCGTGGAACGACGACGCCGCCGAGGATCGCCGCCGCTTGCGCGACGCTCAGCTCGCCGGCGGCCCGCTGCTCGAGCTCCGCGCCTCGGTCCCCAACCGGCCCGGGGTGCTCGCCCAGCTCGCGCTCGAGCTCGGGCGCTCGGGGGTCAACATCACCGATATGGCCCTGTACCCGGCCCCCGACATGCAGGAGGGCGTGGTCGCCCTGTGGATCGCCGGCGAGGAGGAGGCGCGCCGGGCCCGGGAGCTCGTGGACCGGCTCGGCTTCCCCGTCACCGCCCACGACCTGGACCACCCGGCATGAGGATCCACCCCTGATGAACGCCCGCTTCGAGCCCTCCCCGCCGCTCCGGGGCCGGATCCGCCCGCCGGCCGACAAATCGATCTCCCACCGGGCGGCGCTCCTCGGCGCCATGTCCTCCGAGCCCGTCCGCATCCACAATTACCTCCTCGCCGCCGACACGAGCTCCACCCTCGAGGCCGTGCGCGCCCTGGGCGCCATCGTCCAGGTGGGCGAGGAGGAGGTGGTGATCCGCGGTGTCGGGCTGCGCAACGCCCACGAGGTGCCGGGGGGAATCGACGTGGGGAACGCGGGCACGCTGATGCGCCTGCTCCCCGGGTGGCTGGCCTTCCAGTCCGGCCTCAGCTTCACCCTCGACGGAGACGCTTCGATCCGCCGGCGCCCGATCGACCGGATCGCCGAGCCCCTGCGCCGCATGGGCGCGGAGATCGAGGCCCGCGAGGGTCGCTTTCCCCCGTTCACCGTCCACGGCGCCCACCTGCACGGAATCGAGTACGAGCTCCCGGTGGCGAGCGCTCAGGTCAAGTCGTGCGTGCTCATCGCCGGGCTCACGAGCTCGCAGACGCAGGTGCTCGAGCGCACTCCGAGCCGCGACCACACCGAGCGGATGATGCTCCGGGCGGGCGCGCCCCTCGAGCGCGAGGCGATCGCGCCCACGGGCTACCGCACGGCGATCGGCAACGCCGACGAGCTCGAGCTCGACGTCATCGACGTTCCCGGCGACATGTCCTCGGCCGCCTTCGTGATCGCCGCCGGCGTGCTCGTGCGCGGCTCGCGCCTCGTCATCGAGGGGGTGGGGGTGAACTGGACGCGCACCGGGTTCCTGCGCATTCTCGAGCGCATGGGGGCGATCGTCGTCGGCGAGCTCGAGCCCGCGGGCACGTTCGTGGCCGAGGAGCCCGTCGCCGACCTCGACGTCTGTTACGGCCCCCTCGAGGGCACGGTGGTGGAGGCCGAGGAGGTACCTCTGGCGATCGACGAGCTTCCCCTCGTGGCCCTGCTCGGGTGCTTCGCCGAGGGCGAGACGGTGGTTCGCGGCGCCGCCGAGCTCAAGGTCAAGGAATCTGACCGGATCGCCTCGGTGGTCGACGGCCTCGCCGGCCTCGGGGCCGACATCGAGGCGACCGAGGACGGCTTCGTGGTCCGGGGCAGCGGCGGCCTGCGGGGCGGGGCCCTCGACGCGCACGGAGATCACCGCCTGGCCATGCTCGGAGCGGTGGCCGGACTCGCCTCGCGCGAGGGGGTGGAGGTGATCGGCATGGAGGCGGCGGCGGTGTCCTACCCGGGCTTCGCCGACCACGTCGCGGAGCTCGCGTGATGCTCATCGCCATCGACGGGCCGGCCGGGGCGGGCAAGTCGACGGTCGCCCGCCGGGTGGCGGACGCGCTCGGGTTCACGTACCTGGACACGGGGGCGATGTACCGCTCCGTCGCCCTCGCCGCGGCCCGCCGCGGCCGCCCGCCCGCCGAGGTCGCCCCCGAGCTCCGGATCGAGCTCGGCGACCGCGTGACCGTGGACGGAACCGACGTCACCGCGGCGATCCGCACCCCCGAGGTCTCCGAGGCCGCCTCCCGCGCCGCCGCCGACCCGGCCGTCCGCCGAGCGATGATCGCCGAGCAGCGACGCATGCTCGCGAGCGGGAACTGGGTGGCCGAGGGCCGCGACATCGGCACCGTGGTCGCCCCGGACGCCGCCGTCAAGGTGTTCCTCACCGCCACTGCGCACGAGCGCGCCCAGCGGCGGGCGGCCCAGACGGGCGCCGATCCCGAGGCGGTCCTCGCCGAGCAGGCCCGGCGCGACGAGCGCGACCGCACCCGCGCCCACTCACCGCTCGCGCCCGCCCCCGGGGCCGCGGTGCTCGACACCACGGGCCTCGATATCGACGAGGTGGTGGCCAGGATCCTCGCCCTCGTGGATGACGCGGGGATCGCCGACCCGCCTTCGGGCCGGTCCCGCGGCTAACCTCGGTCCCATGAAGATCGCCGTCGTCGGGTATCCCAACGTGGGAAAGTCCTCGCTCGTCAACCGTCTCACGCAGTCGCGCGAGGCGGTCGTGCACGAACGCGCCGGCGTGACCAGGGACCGCAAGGAGCTCGATACCGAGTGGAACGGGCGCCGGCTCACCCTGATCGACACCGGCGGCGTCGACCTCGAGGACCGCCACGAGCTCGCCAGGCTCGTACAGGACCAGGCGCGGGCCGCCCTCGCCGATGCCGACGTGGCGCTCTTCGTCGTCGACGCCCGCGGCGGCCTGCGACCGGGAGACCTCGAGATCGCCGACATCCTCCGCCGCGGCACCCTGCCCGTGGTCGTCGCCGCCAACAAGATCGACAGCGTCCGCGACCTCGCCCTCACCGCCGAGTTCCACGCCCTCGGGTTCGGCAGCCCGATCGCCGTGTCCGCCGCCCAGGGGCTGGGGACGGGCGACCTCCTCGACGAGCTCACGGCCCTCGCCCCCGAGGCCGACGCGGCCGCCGCCGACCCAGACGCCCCCGAGCCCGCGCGCCTTGCGGTGATCGGCAGGCCCAACGTCGGCAAGTCCTCGCTCGTCAATCGCTTCCTCGGGGCCGAGCGGGTGATCGTCTCGCCGCTCGCCGGCACCACCCGCGACGCCATCGACCTCCCCTTCACCTACGGCGGGCGCGAGCTCGTCCTCGTCGACACCGCCGGGCTGCGCCGCCAGGCCAAGGTCGGCGACTCGGTCGAGTACTACACGGCGCTGCGCTCCCAGCGCGCCGCCGAGCGCGCCGACGTCGCGCTCGTGGTCTGCGATGCCACCGAGGGGATCACCACCCAGGACCTGCGCATCGGGGAGCTCGCGATGAAGAGCGGGTGCGCCACCGCGCTCGTGCTCAACAAGTGGGACATCGCCACCGACGTGGACCTCGATCACGAGCGCGCGCGCGTGCGCCAGAAGCTCCGCCTGCGCCCGCGCGTGCTCACCGCGAGCGCGCTCACCGGGCGCCACTCCGAGCGTCTCCTCGCCGAGTCCCTGGCGCTCGCCGACCGCTCCCGGGGGCGCATCCCCACCCCGCGGCTCAACAACTTCCTCTCCGAGCTCGTGGCCGAGCGCCAGCCGCCGGCGCGCCAGGGCCACCGCCTGAAGCTCATCTTCATGACCCAGACCGAGGAGGGTCCCCCGCGCTTCTCGATTCAGGTCAACTCGCGCAGCCGGGTCACGCGCGACTACGCCTACTACCTCGAGAACCGGCTCCGCGAGCGCTACCGCCTGGAGGGCATTCCCCTCGTCATCGACTTCGTCGAACGCAACCAGCGACGCCCCGGCCCGGCGCGCGAGGAGCGCAGCCGCCGCGCCGCGCGGCGAGACGCGGAGCGCGGCTCGGAGTCGCCCGGCGACTCGGCCGCCGCCGCCGCATGATTGACTGACCGCGCGGTGTCGCGGTTCACAGACAGGATTCCCCTGAGGCGAGGGCAGGGCGAGACGCCCGGCGCGCGGGCGGGCGGTCGCGCTCACGCCACCGTGGCGCGCAAACGCCGCGTGCTCGCCGTCGCCGGCCTCGTCGTCGTCATCGTCCTCATCGTCCTCATCGCGGGGTCGGGGGGGCAGGCCGCGACTCCGCCCGCCACCGGCGCCGCCGCCATCGTCCCGAGCGACGCCCTCGCCTACGTCGACGTCTCCACCGATTTCTCGCGCCCGTCGGTCGCCAGCGCGCTCGCGCTCGCCGCGCGCTTCCCCGGCTACCGGTCCCTGCGCGACGGGCTCATGACCCGTCTCGGCGCGACCGGCCCCGGGGTCGCCGTGGACTTCACGCGCGACGTGCGGCCCTGGCTGGGCAAGGAGATCGCGCTCGCGCTCTTCGACACCCCCACCACCACATCGGGGCGGGTGATCATCGTCGAGGTCGGAAATCAGCGCCTCGCCAAGCGCTTCGTCGCCGGCCTCCCCGCCGACGGCACGGACGCGTATCAGGGGACGACGATCACCGGGCATCCCAACGCCCTCGACACCGCCTTCGTCGGCCAGTACCTGGTGATCGGGCACAGCGCGAGCATCCGCGCCGCCATCGACGTCGCCGCCCGGCGCTCGCCGTCGCTGCGCGCGGACGCGAGCTACCGGCGCGCCACCGCATCAGAGCCCGACGCACGTGCCGCCGACGCCTACCTCTCGGCCACCGGGGTGACCCGGCTCATCGCCGCCCGCTCGGGTGTCGTGGGGATCCTCGGATCGCTCCTCTACCAGCCCACCCTCGACGGGGTGGCATTCGCCCTGACCCCCGCCACCGGTGGCTTCCAGGTCCACGTCAAGACCGTTCTCAACCCGGCCCTCACCCATACGAGCGCGACCTCGTTCGTGCCCACGCTGACCTCGGCCACCCCCTCGGGAGCCGCCCTGTTCCTCGATGTCACGGGCCTGAACCAGCTCTTCCCGCGGGTGGTGAGGACGATCGGGATTGGCGCGCGCATCCCCAAGCTCCTGTCCAAGCTCGGGGTCGCCCTCACCGCCCAGGGCGTCAACGTCGAGCAGGACATCGTCAGCCTGTTCAAACGGGAGTCGGCGGTGGTGATCGCCAGGAACGGGACGGCGCCGGTGCTCACGGTGATCGCCCACACGCCCGACCCGAAGCTGACGCAGCAGGTGTTCGCCCAGCTCCAGGTGCCCCTCGAGCGGCTCTTCGCCCCGGCGGGCAACGCCGCGGGTCAGGCGCCGCTCTTCAATCAGGTGAGCATCGGCGGGCTCGCCGTGCACCAGATCGTGCTCGCGCCCGGGCTCCAGTTCGATTACGCGGTCAACGGACACGAGCTCCTGCTCTCCACGAGCCTGCGGGGGATCGCCAGCGTGGCCCACCCCGCCACCTCGCTCCTCGACGACAACGCCTATCGCCTGACCCTGGGGAATCACCCTGCCCGCGTGACCTCGCTACTCTTCCTCGACCTCAACCAGCTCCTCAGCCTCGGCGAGCAGACCGGTCTCATCAATGGCACGCGCTACCGCGCGCTGAAGCCGGATCTCGAACGAGTCCACGCCATCGGCATGGTCTCGACGAGCGGGGAGGCCGAATCGACCGCGGAGCTGTTCCTGCAAATTCCATGACCAAACTAGCCGACAACGAGTATCTCTTCACGTCCGAGTCCGTCACCGAGGGGCATCCGGACAAGATCGCCGATCAGATCTCCGACGGCGTCCTCGACGCGGTGATGCGCGACGATCCCACCGGCCGCGTCGCCTGCGAGACGCTGGTCAACACCGGCCTCGTGGTCGTCTCCGGCGAGATCAGCACCACCACCTACGTCGACATCCCCCAGATCGCCCGTGAGACGGTCAAGCGGATCGGCTACACCAACGCCCTCTACGGCTTCGACTGTCACACCTGCGCGGTCATCAACGCGATCGACAAGCAGTCGCCCGACATCGCCCAGGGAGTCGACACCGCCTACGAGGCCCGCACCGACCCGGGCGACGACGACGAGCTCGATATCGCGGGCGCGGGAGACCAGGGAATGATGTTCGGCTACGCGTCCAACGAGACCGACGAGCTCATGCCCCTGCCGATCGCGCTCGCGCACAAGCTCGCCAAGCGCCTGGCCGACGTGCGTAAGGCCGAGATCGTCCCCTATCTGCGCCCCGACGGGAAGACCCAGGTGACGATCCGCTACGAGAACGGGCGCCCGGTGGAGATCGAGAAGGTCCTCATCTCCACCCAGCACCGGGAGGGCGCCGAGTCGCTGATCAAGGACGACCTGTGGGAGCACGTGGTCGAGCGCATCCTCCCCGAGGACATGTACGACGCCCGCAGTCTCCAGAAGAGCTTCCTCGTCAACCCCACCGGCCGCTTCGTCATCGGCGGGCCGATGGGCGACTGCGGCCTCACGGGACGCAAGATCATCGTCGACACCTACGGCGGCATGGCCCGCCACGGCGGCGGCGCCTTCAGCGGCAAGGACCCCTCCAAGGTCGATCGCTCGGCGGCCTACGCGGCGCGCTACGTGGCCAAGAACGTGGTCGCCGCCGGCCTCGCCGACCGCGCCGAGGTCCAGGTCGCCTACGCCATCGGTGTGGCCCATCCCGTCTCGGTCATGGTCGACACCTTCGGGACCGAGAAGGTGGGCCGGGCGCGCATCCTCGAGCTCATCGAGGAGCACTTCGACCTGCGCCCCGGGGCGTTCCGCGAGTACCTGCGCCTGCATCGGCCGATCTTCCAGAAGACCGCGGCGTACGGCCACTTCGGCCGCGACGATCACGACTTCACCTGGGAGCGCACCGACAAGGCCCAGGAGCTCCGCCAGGCCGCCGGGCTCGACGGCGCCCCCGCTTCCGCTCACACCTAGACGCCGGGGCGCGAGACTTCGCGCAGTGCCCGGTCGACGGTGCGCACGACCTGATCGGGGTTGTCGAGGCCGCGGAAAGAGAAGTTGTATTCGGCGCCGGCGGCGGTGTCGAAGTCGATCGTTCCCACCCCGAGGATGCGCTCGAGCACCGATTGGCGCGAGTGGACGTTCTGGATCCGGTCCAAGCGCGTCTCCTGCACGGCTCGGGAGAACAGGCCGGTGCGGATGGTCAGGCGCTGGGTGGTGATCGTGTACAGCGTGCGCCGGCGCCTGAGGAAGCCGGCGAGGACGACGGTGGCGAGGGAGACGGCGACGGCGAGGATGACCCAGCCGAGCTCGATGTGCCCGGCGGCGATGTCGGTGACGCCGGCGACGAGGACGGCGAGCGCGACGGTGGCGAGCCAGCCCTTGACGTAGAGGTCGAGAATCGACCGCCAGGACGGATGGCCGTGGAAGAGGACCTGCTCTTCATCCATCGCTGCGGAGGGTAACGGCTGGGGGACGGCGGTCCCGCGGGTTCAGATCCCCGGCGGGTCTCGGATCCCCGGCGGGTCAGATCCCGGCCGGGAGGCCGGCGAGCCCGACGAGGAGAATGAAGAGCGCGAGCGCTGCGACCGGCCCAGCGAAGGGGACGGGCCCCTCTCCGAGCAGGCTCCGGTCACGCTGGAGGACGAAGACGATCACCCCGGGGCTCCCGACGAGCCCGCAGATCCACCGCCAGCCCGAGCCCCATTCCCGGCCCGAGCGCGCGACCGCGCTCGTCCCCAGCACGCGCGCCACCGCGTCGAGCGTGAGTCCGAGCGAGAGCACCACCAGCCCGCCGCTGACGGCGACGAGGACGACGGCGAGGATGAGCTCGACCATGACGGCGGCGACGACGAAGAACTCGAGCGGGATGTCCTCGGGACTGGTCTCGCTCTGCCCCCGCGCCGGGCGGCCGGGGTCGGGCAGGGCCCGTCCCTTGGCGAGCGCGCGCTCGATCGCCCGGGCCCGGGCCGCAGACGGGGACACGGGACCGGGATCGCGGTCGGCCACGGGCATCATCCCCGGCGGCAGGGCGAAGGGCGAGGTCGCCGCCTCGTTGCGCCACGAGGGGGGAGAGGGGGCGGGCCGCGTGCTCGTCTGGCCGCCGTTGCGCGTGAGCAAGGCGGGGGCGCGCAGGGTCGCTCCCGCGATGCGCGCCGCCGCAGGGCGCGTCGCCAGGCGCGCCGGCCCGCCCGAGCGCGCCTCGACGAAGCGGGCGGCACGAGCGGCGGCCTCGGCCTGGCGCTGTCCGACCCGGTAGCGCCGGGTCTCGGGCGCGGGAGGGGCCACGAGCAGGTCGAACACGGGATCGAGCGGCGCGGGCGCGGTGGTGGCGAAGGGCAGGGGGGTGGGGACGAACGGTCGCGCTGTCGTGGAGGTGCGTGGTGGCGGGGTCGGGGGCCCGGGCGGGGCCGGCGGCGGTGGGGTCGTCGGGAAGGTCAGGTACTGCTGCAGGGCGGGGGAGACGGCCGGGGTCGCGATCGCGTACGGGGCCGTCGGTGCCGCAGCTGGCGGCGGGGCGGCCGGGGCGCGCGCGGGTGGGGCCGGGGCGCGTGCCGGCGGGGCCGGGGCGCGTGCCGGCGGGGCGGGCGCCGGCGGCGCGGGCGCGGGTTCGCGGGGCATGACGAAGGGCGCGGGCGCCGCGGTGAAGCGCTGGACGGCCGCCATCAGGGGCTGGAAGGGCGAGGACGAGCTCGGGCGGGTCGCGCGGGCTGGCGGCGGCGCGGCCAAGGTCGGCGGCGGGGCAGGCGGGGGCAGGAAGATGGCGGGGATGGACGGCGCCAGCGGCGGCCTGGGCACGCGGGCGGCCGGCGCCGAGGCAGGGGCATGGGCCGGGGCCGGTGGCGCGGGGGCCGGGGGCGGGGGTGAGGCGCGCGGGATCGGCGCCGTGGCGACCGTCGGCGGCGCGGGCGCGGGTGGGGGCACGGCGGAGGGTCGGCGCGCGGGCGCGGGTGCCGGCGGGGGCGCGGGTGCCGGCGCGGCGACGACGGGAGCCGCCAGTGTCGGCGCCATGGCGGCGACCGGAGCCGGAGGGGCGACGGTGCCGAGGCTCCTCACCTCGCCGAGGAGCCGTGAGAAGGCAAGTCCCGAGTCCACGCGGAAGTCGGTGAGCCGGATCCTGAAGATGCGCAGGCCGTGCGCTGGGATCGACTGCCCGCTCAGCGAGTACTCGGGTTCGGGCTGCTCTTCGGTGAGGACGACGAGCTGGTTGCGTGGGTAATAGGCCTCGACGGTCACGGGGCGGCCCCCGCCCGAGGGCTGGAGCCAGTCGAAGACGTGGTCGCGGCGGCTGCTCTCGCCGATGACCCGGTCGCACACGTCGAGGATTCCCGCGACCCGCGAGCGGTCGATGGCGCCATCGAGCGCGCCGGGCCCCGTAGTGGCGGCGGGCGGCTGGGTGAAGGCGGGTGGGGGCGCGGCGAGGCCACTCCACGCCGCGAGCTCCCCGAGCAGCCCATTGCCGGTCATGTCTGCACCCACTCTACCCTCCATCCAGGCTCAGGATCACCGACTTTGTCCGCTACCCGTGGCTAACGACCCTCCGACGGCAGCCCTCTCGATCGCCCGCGTCGAGCCGCTGACGCGAACCCGCGCGGTGCGGGGACCGTTCGACTATCGGCTCGGGCCCGAGCACGCCGGGGTCGAGGTCGGGTCGGTCCTCTCGGTTCCCTTCGGCCGCAGCCAGACCCTCGGAGTCGTCCTCGCCCTGGCCGACAGCTCAGAGCTCCCCCCCGAGCGCCTCGCCGAGCCGCTGGCCATTCTCGCCCCCTCGGTGCCCGCCGACCTCGTGACCCTGGCGGGGTGGATGGCGCGCGAGTACTGCTCGACCCCGGCGCGGGCGCTCAGCCTCCTCCTCGCGCCCGGCGCCGCGGCGGGCGTCCGGCCCCGCACCGTCCGGGTCGCCGAGATCACCGCCACCGGCCGCGCCGCCCTGGGCGACGGCGCCGTCCGCCTCAGCGACGGCCAGCGGCGGGCTCTGGAGCGCCTCGAGCGCGAAGGGCCGGCGCCCGCCGCCGACCTCGGCCTCGCCGTGCTCCGCCGCCTGGAGGGGCGCGGTCTCGTGGCCCTCGAGGTGCGCGAGCGCTCGCGGCTCCCCGTCCGCCGCGAGGTCGGTGCCATCGCCCCGCCGCCGTCGCTGAGTGCCGAGCAGGAGTCGGCGCTCGCGCCCGTGCTCGGAGCACTCGCGGACCGGCGTGGCGAGCGCTTCCTCCTCCACGGCGTGACCGGGTCGGGAAAGACCGAGGTGTACCTGCGCGCGGTGGCCGAGACCCTGTCGGCCGGTCGCGGGGCGATCGTCCTCGTGCCCGAGATCGCCCTCACCCCGCAGACCCTGGGGCGCTTCCGGGCGCGCTTCGGCGACACCATCGCCGTCCTCCATTCCGCCCTCGGCCAGGGCGAGCGCTACGACGAATGGCTGCGCCTGGCGCGCGGGGACGCCCGCGTATGCGTGGGGCCGCGCTCGGCGATCTTCGCCCCCCTGCCCGACATCGGCCTGATCGTCATCGACGAGGAGCACGAGGCCTCCTACAAGCACGAGGGCGACCCCCGCTACGACGCCCGGGCGGTGGCCGAGCGACGAAGCCTGGCTCACGACGCGGTGATCCTCGCCGGGAGCGCCACCCCGCGGCCGGAGAGCTACGAGGCGATGGTCCGCCTGCGCCTCACCGAGCGCATCGACGGGCGCCCCCTGCCCCCGGTGGAGATCCTCGACATGCGCACCCGGTCGCATCCGCTCCACCCCGAGACCCGCGCCGCGCTCGCCGAGGTGCGGCGGGCGGGAGGCAAGGCGATCGTCCTCCTCAACCGCCGCGGGTGGTCGAACTTCCTCTCTTGCCGCTCGTGCGGGCGGGTGTGGACGTGTCCCGACTGCGACGTCGCCCTCGTCCTCCATCTCGCGCAGGGCGCGGTGTGCTGCCATCACTGCGGTCACCGGGCGCGCGTGCCCGAGCGCTGCCCGGACTGCGGCTCGACGACCCTGGCGCGCCACGGCGCCGGCACCGAGCGGATGGAGCAGGTCCTCGCCGACGCGCTCGGCGAGCCCGGCTTCCCCGTCTTTCGCCTCGACGCCGACATCGTCGCGGCCAAGGACGGCGCCGGGCGGATGCTCGAGCGCTTCGACGCCGCTCCCGCCGGACTGCTCGTGGGCACCCAGATGGTCGCCAAGGGGCACGACTTCCCCGAGGTCACCCTCGGCGTCGTCCTCGACGCCGACCAGACGCTGCGCTTCCCCGACTTCCGCGCCGAGGAGCGCACCTTCTCGCTCGTCACCCAGCTCGCGGGACGCGCGGGCCGCGGCGACGCCGGCGGCCGCGTCCTCGTCCAGACCCTCGCGCCCGGCGCGCGGGCGATCCGGCTCGCCGCCCGCCACGACGCCGAGGGCTTCCTGGCCGGCGAGCTCGCCCGCCGCCGCGCCCTCGGCTATCCGCCCTTCCGCTCGCTCATCCGCGTCGTCTGCTCCTCGCCCGACGCCGCCGAGGCCCACGCGGCCGCCGCCGACCTGCGCGCCCTGATCGACCCGCCCGAGGCCCAGATCCTCGGGCCGGCACCGCTCTTCCGCCTGCGAGGCCGCGCCCGCTCCCAGCTCGTGGTCAAGGCCGGCGACCGCGCCGCGGCGATCGCCGCGGTGGGCAAGGCCGTCGACTCGCTGACCCGCCGGCGCACCAAGAGCGGGGTCAACGTGAGCGTCGACGTCGACCCCCAGTAGGGGACGTGATGCCTTTTAACCACCGATACGGTGGTCAAAAGGCATCAGGTCACACTCACCCGCCCCTCCCTAGACTTCGAAAGATATGTCTGAGCAGCAAGAGATCGAAGGCGACGAGCTCGAACCCGACGACGATGCGCCGCCCGCGATCGATCCCGTGGTCGCG
>DASZKU010000355.1:0-5879 GCA_035552815.1 Solirubrobacteraceae bacterium
AGACGGTGATCGCCTCGATCCGGGAGCCGTCTGACTTCGCCGGGCTGCCGATCGTCACCCAGGGCACCAACGGCGCTCGCGCCCAGGTTGCCTTCGCCCCGCCCACGAGGGCGGTCGCCCTGGCCGAGGCGGGCCGAGGGGTGGCCTTCTTCGACGAGGTCTCGACCGCCCCGCCGGCGGTCCAGGCAGCGCTCCTGCGCGTGGTGCTCGAGCGCACGGTCGGCGACCTGGCGCTGCCCGACGCCGTCTCGGTGGTGGCGGCCGCCAACCCTCCCGAGCAGGCGGCGGACGGCTGGGAGCTCACCCCGCCGCTGGCCAACCGCTTCTGCCACCTCGACTGGCCCGTCGACGCCCGCACGGTGGCAGACGGGTTCTCCGGGGGCTGGGCGACGCCGAGGCCCCCGGTCCTGGCCGAGGGCTGGGAGCGGCGCATCCCGGTGGTGCGCACGTGGATCGCCGGGTTCGTGACCGTGCGTCCCATGCTCGCCCTCGCCGTTCCCGACGACGCCGCCGGCGCGGGCCGGGCGTGGCCGAGCCCGCGTACCTGGGACATGGTGGCGCGCCTGCGCGCGGCGGCCGAGGCGAGCGCGGCCGGCGAGCTCGCGGCCTCGCTCCTCGTCCGCGGGTGCGTGGGCACGGGCCCGGGCGTCGAGTTCCTCTCCTGGCTCGCCGAGGCCGACCTACCCGACCCCGAGGCGGTGCTCGCTCACCCCGAGAGCTTCATCCTCCCCGAACGCGGCGATCGCGCCTACGCCGCCCTCTCCTCGGTGGCGGCGGCGGTGGCCGCCGATCCCACCGGCGGGCGCTGGGAGCGCGGCTGGCGCGCCTTCGGGCGCGCCGCCAACAGCGCCCCCGACGTCGCCGCGGCCGCGGCTCGGACCCTCGCGGCGTGCCGGCCCGAAGGGGCGGGGATCCCCGACGAGGTCAGGGCCTTCGCGCCCCTGCTGCGCGACGCCGGAATCATCGAATGAGCGCTCGGCCGGTGCCGGGCGCTCGGCCGCTCGACGCGCGCAAGCTCGCGGCCGCGCGCCTGTGGGCGAGCACCCGCATGCCCTATCTGGCCAGCGCCCTGTTCGCGTGCGGGATCCGCTCCGAGCCGAGGTCGGGAACCATCGGCGTCGATCGCACCTGGCAGGTGCGCGCCGACCCCGCGGTGGTCGACGAGCTCAGCGTCGAGCAGATCGGCCGTCTCCTCGTCCACCTCAGCGGCCATCTCATCCGCGATCACGCCGGGCGCGCCCAGGGGCTCGGAGTGGCCGAGGACAACGCTCGCGGGCGCTGGAATCGCGCCACCGACGCCGAGATCAACGACGACCTGACCGCCGGGGACTGCGTCCCCGACCTCGCCCCCGACCTGCCCTCCGACCTCGGGTGTGAGACGGGGGGGCTGGCCGAGGCCTACTACGAGCACGCCCGCGAGGGGCCGCGCAGGTGGGATTGCGGATCGGGGGCCGACGGCAGCGGGCGCGCGGGGGAGGGGGAAGGGGGCATCGACGCCCAGCAGGCGGAGCTCCTGCGCCTCGGCGTCGCCGCCGAGATCAAGCGCGCCGCGGCCCGGGAGCCGGGCACGGTGGCGGGCGGCTGGCTGCGGTGGGCCGAGACCGTGCTCCCCTCGCGGATCGACTGGCGCCGGGTGCTCGCCGCCGAGATCCGCAGTGCCGTCGCCGCCGTCGCCGGCAAGGTCGACTACAGCTACCGCCGGCCCTCCCGCCGCGCCCACCTGAGCCCCGACGTCGTGCTCCCCACCCTGCACCGGCCCGTCCCCGACGTGGCCATCGTCTGCGACACCTCGGCATCGATGCACGATCGCCTGCTCGCGCGGGCGCTCGCCGAGGTCGAGGGCGTCCTCGCCCGCGCCGGCCTGCGCCAGGCCCAGGTGCGGGTGCTCGCCGTCGACACCGACGTCCAGACGGCCCGCCGCGTCTCCCGCGCGGCGCAGGTCGAGCTCGCGGGCGGAGGGGGGACGAACATGGGGGCGGGGATCGACGCTGCCGCGGCGCTGCGGCCCAAGCCCGCCATCGTCATCGTCCTCACCGACGGCTTCACACCGTGGCCGGTGCGCCCTCCCGCGGGGATCCGCGTCGTCGTCGGCGTGCTCGGGGAGGGCAAGGGGCCGCCGAGCTGCCCGCCCCCGGAATGGACACGGACGGTGCTCATCGAGGAATCGAGGTCACCGTCCTCCCCGAGAGGCAGGGAATCGGCGGGCTGAGCGCCGGGGACGTCGGGGTCGCCGAGGGATGACGCCAAAGGCAACGGCCGACCCCGAGCCGAAGCCCGATCCCCGCCCCGGTAACCGTACCCGGAGGCGATAGGCTCCGGAGGGTGGACCCCGAGCGCGCCCGAGAGCTGCTGGCCGGCGAGCGAGCGCGCATCGAGGAGCTGCTCGCCGCGCTCGAGCGTGGTGGGCCGCAGGAGTCCGATGAGCGCATCGAGCCCGGGGAGCGCGACTCCGAGGATCTCTACCAGGACGAGTTCGACGCGGGCCGCGCCGAGGACCTCAAGCGAGAGCTCGAGGCGGTGGAGCGCGCCGAGAAGCGACTGGCGGAGGGGACTTACGGTCTCTCGGTGGAGAGCGGGGAGCCGATCCCGGACGCGCGCCTGGAAGCTGTGCCCACCGCGGAGCGCACCGTCGAGGAAGAGGACCGCGACCGGAGCCGGTGACGAGGGCTCTTGTTCTGAGCCCGGGGCGCCGATAAGGCTCTAATGAAGCGCCGAGCCTGGCCGAGGCGGTCATGGCGCCAGCTCCTGCTCGTGGTGACCGGCGTCAGCGTGGCCGTGGCCATGGTCACCGTCGCCGAGATGGCGCGCGAGAACGCCGACCGCCACCGGCGCGCCCAAGTCCTCGTCGAGACCGTCAGAGCAGCGGGTCAGCAGCTCAACGCGCTGAGAAACCAGGCGCTCACCGACGCCCTGACCAGCCACAGCGGGCGCGTACATCTGAACACGCCGCTCATCGACAGCGGCTACCGCGCGTGGCGGGAGCTCAACGGTGCCCTCATGGAGCTGCGCGCGCTCGAGCCCGACGCCCAGACCGCGACCCTGCAGCGCGACGCCGAGGAGCTCTTCCTCGCCGGCTCGACGACGCTCAGGCACGCCGACGGCCTGTCCCTCGATATGGCGCTGCGCGACGAGCAGGCGCACTTCGCGCCGGTGCTCAGCCGCCTCGACGACGCCGCCCAGGGCGCCTCGACCTACGAGCGCGGCGTCGCCGACCAAGCGTCGGCGAGCTCCCAGACCGCCTTCATCGGGTCGCTCGTGCTCGGGCTCGTGGCCATCCTCTTCATCGCCGGGCGCTTCCAGCGCTTGCGCCGGCGGGCGATGGTGGCGTCCGAGCGCCGGGCCGTCGAAGGCAAGAGCGAGGCGCGCCTGCGGGCGCTCATCGAGCACTCGACCGACGTCGTCACCGTCATCGACCGCGACCTCATCGTGCAGTGGCAGGCGGCCTCGGTCGAGCGCGTGCTCGGCTACGGCGCCGATGTCGTCATCGGGCATCCGCTCACGAGCATCGTCCACCCCGACGACGTACGCCTCGTCGAGCGCTTCCTCGCCGCCAGCCTGGGCCGGCAGGGGAGCCACACCCTGAGCGCCCGCTTCAGCCACGCGGCGGGCGGGTGGCGGACGGTGGAGACGGTGGTCGACAACCGCGTCGAGGACTCGGCCGTCGGCGGTCTCGTGCTCAGCATGCGCGACGTCACCGAGCGCAAGGCGCTCGAGGACGAGCTCCGCCACCAGGCCTTCCACGACTCGCTCACCGGGCTCGCCAACCGCGCGCTGTTCGAGGACCGGCTCTCCCACGCCGTGGCCGTCGCCGAGCGGCGCCGGCGCGCCTTCGCCGTCGTCCTCCTCGACCTCGACGACTTCAAGACCATCAACGACAGCCTCGGCCACGCCCGCGGCGACGAGTTCCTGCGCGCCACCGCCAACCGCATCCGCGGCATCCTCCGCCTCGCCGACACGGCCGCGCGCCTGGGCGGCGACGAGTTCGCCGTGCTCATCGAGGCCGGCGAGGCGGAGGCCCGCGTGACCGCGGGGCGCATCCTCGACGCCCTTGCCGCTCCTTTCGTGATCGACGGCCGCGAGCTGCGCATGACCGCTTCGATGGGCGTGGCGACGTGGAGCGCAGGCGCCACCGTCGAAGAGCTCCTGCGCAACGCCGACGTGGCCATGTATGCCGCCAAGGCCGACGGCAAGGCGTCGATCCGTGCATTCGAGCAGAGCATGCACCGGCGGGTGCTCGAACGCCTCGAGCTCACCAGCGAGCTCCGCGCCGCCGTCGACGCCAGCCAGTTCGAGCTCGACTACCAGCCCATCGTCGAGCTCGCATCGGGCCGCATCGTCGGCGTCGAGGCGCTCGTGCGCTGGCAGCACCCCGAGCGCTCGCGCCTGCCTCCTGACCACTTCATCGGTCTGGCCGAGGAGACGGGGCTTATCGTCCCCCTCGGCCTGTGGGTGCTGGAGACGGCGTGCGCCCAGGGGCGCCGCTGGCAGCTCGCCTTCCCCGAGCAGCCGCTCCAGCTCAGCGTCAACGTCTCCACCCGCCAGCTCCACGAGCCCGACTTCATCGCGGCCGTCGAGGGGATCCTGCGCGCGACCGAGCTCGCCCCCGAGTCGCTGGCGATAGAGATCACCGAGGGCCTCCTGCTCGGCGATCGCGACGAGGTCGTGGCCCAGCTCGAGGGCCTCAAGGCGCTCGGGCTCCGCGTCGCCGTCGACGACTTCGGGACCGGGTACTCATCGCTCGCGCACCTGCGCCACTTCCCCATCGACATCCTCAAGATCGACAAGTCCTTCGTCGACGGGATCGATCGCGACCCCGGCAAGGCCAAGCTCGTGCACGGCATCGTCAACCTCGGCGACAGCCTCCTCCTCGACGTCGTCGCCGAGGGCATCGAGCAGCAGGGCCAGGCCAACGAGTTCAGCGGCATGCGCCTGCCCCTGGCCCAGGGCTTCCTCTTCTTCCCCCCGCTCCCCGGGCCCGAGATCGACGCGCTCCTCGCCTCGCAGGCCCCCCGGGCCGTCGTGGCGGTCACCGCGAGCAGTTAGCCTTTCCCTGGATGCGGCTCGAGGCGATTCAGGCCGGTGACATCGTCGAGGTCGACCGCCTCGGGCGGCGCTTCCACGCCCTGGTGACGGGCACCGCGCCCGGCGGGCTCGCCGTGGCGCCGCTCGATCGCCGCGTCACCTACCGCTCGTGCCGGGCCCACGAGGTCGTCGCTCACTGGTCAAAGCGCGGGCGCCCGCGGGCCACCGAGGCGCCGCTCGAGCCCACCCCGCTCCAGCTCGAGTTCGACACGACGGTGCGCGAGTAACCGGCGCTGAGCCGGGCGCTACGTGAGCGGCCACTAAGGTGGTCGTCTTCGCAAATATCTGTCGTGTTTCCTTGGAGGGGTCATATCCCGGGCGGCGATGTGTGGTGGGATGCGGTGGAGGTCTGCGTATATGGTGGTGTTGAGCGAGGGGCGGCCGGCACCCGGCAGCCGCCCCGTCCGTGCCGTGCCGCGCTACGTCGCGTCGCGTCGCGTCGCGTCGCGCCGTGCCGTGCCGTGCCGTGCCGTGCCGTGCCGTGGGAGATCGTGACGTGATGCCTGTTGACCACCCATACGGTGGTCAACAGGCGTCACGTCCGGCCAACAGCGCCGCGTGCGCCTCGGCGCTCTACCGGGGACCGTCGGCTTGACCGCTGAGCTCCCCGGGGCACGAAGGCCCCTAAGCTCGGCGCTCGACGCCCCATCGGCCGCCAGCAAGATCGCCTGAGCGCGCACCACAGCCCGGTACCGGCCCGGAGTACGCCGCCGCTCGCCGCTCGCCGCTCGCCGCTCGCCTCTCAAGCTCAAGCTCGCGCCGGTGCTCACCACCCAAGACCACCCGGTGCGGAGAGG
>DASZKU010000356.1:0-2048 GCA_035552815.1 Solirubrobacteraceae bacterium
TACGCACCCGACAGTCCGCCGGCGGCGCAGCAGCACCGCACCGCGACGCTGCTGCTCGCCTGCCTGGCCCAGTTCATGGTCATCCTCGACGTCTCGGTGGTCAACGTCGCCCTCCCGGCGATCAAGCACGGCCTCGGGTTCTCAGAGCAGGACCTTCAGTGGGTGGTCAACGCCTACACGGTCACCTTCGCGGGCTTCCTCCTCCTCGGCGGCCGCGCCGCCGACCTCATCGGTCGCCGCCGCGTCTTCGTCGGCGGCCTCGTCCTCTTCGCCCTCTCCTCGCTGGCGGGAGGCTTCGCGCAGAGCCAGGTCATGCTCATCATCGCCCGCGCCATCCAGGGACTTGGCGCCGCCGTGGTCGCCCCGGCGTCGCTGACCATCATCACCACCACCTTCACCGAACCCGCCGAACGCAACCGGGCGGTGGGCATCTGGGGCGCCATGGGCGGCGCCGGAGGCGCGGCCGGCGTCCTCCTCGGCGGCATCCTCACCGACGTCGCCGGCTGGCGCTGGATCCTCTTCATCAACGTGCCCATCGGCCTCGCCGCCGCCTTCCTCACCACCGTCTACGTGGCCGAGGGCCGCGTTCCCGCCCGGGCTCGGAACTTCGACCTGGCGGGCGCGCTCACCGCGACGATGGGCCTAACCTTGCTCGTGCTCGGGATCGTCCGCACCGACGTCACCGGCTGGGGCAACGCCTCGACGGTCGCCCTCCTCGCGGCCGGGATCGGCCTCCTCGGCGCCTTCGTAGCGATCGAGGGGCGCTTCGCCAAGGCCCCGCTCATGCCCCTACGCATCTACGCCTCGCGCACGCTGAGCGCTGCCAACGTCGTCGTCCTCTTCGTCGGCGCCGCCTCGTTCGCGATGTGGTTCTTCGTCTCGCTCTACCTCCAGGAGGTCCTCGGCTACTCGCCGATCAAGGCCGGGCTCGCCTTCCTCCCCATGACCCTGTGCATCGTCGCCGGGTCGGTGCTCGCCTCGCGCTTCGTCCTGCGCATCGGCGCCAAGCCCATGCTCATCGCCGGCCTCGTCGCCCAGGCCGCCGGGCTCCTCCTCTTCGCCCGCGTCGCCGTCGACGGCGCCTACCTGAGCGACGTCATCGCCCCCTCCCTGCTCGTCGCCATCGGCATCCCCTTCTCCTTCGTGCCCTCGACCATCTCCGCCACCCACGGCGTCGCCGGGGCCGAGGCCGGCCTCGCCTCGGCGCTCGTGAACACGGCACGGCTCGTCGGAGGGGCGCTCGGCCTCGCCGTCCTCGCCGCCATCGCCACCGCGCGCACGAACACCGATCTGCGCCACTCGGGCACGGGCACCCAGGCGCTCCACGTCGCGCTCACCTCCGGCTTCCACGTCGCCTTCGTGGTGGCGGCCGGGCTCGCGGGGGCGGGCGCCCTGGTGGCCGCCTTCGGGATGCCCCGCGTGGTCACGAGCAAGCAGAGCCTCCCGGCCCAGGATTCCCCGGCGCCGGTCGAGACCGCCGTGTGAGCGCTCGCGCCTAGACCTTCCGATAGTCCTGACACGCGGGCTCATCTTTCGGGCCGGCGCCGCCGATAGTCAGGGCATGACATTGAACAATCAGACACCGTGGTGGGAGCTCGAAGCCAAGGTTGCCTCGCTTCGGGCACCCGTCGACATCGAGCGCGAGCGACTCCGCTCCGAGCTCGCGCGGGCCTGGCGCTCGTATCTCAGCGAGCGCGAGACCCACCCGCCGGGCGTCCCCTACCCCCGCGCCAGCTGAGCGAGCTCAGGCCTTCGTCAGCGACGCGGCGATGGCGATCATCGCTGCGTTGCTGAGGCTGTCCGACAGCGTGTTCGAGACCCAGTAGGCCCCCGCCGCCGTGCGCCAGCCGACCAGGGCGACGTGGTGCCCGTTGAGGAAGAGCATGAGCCGCTTGCCGTGGACGATGCGCGTCTGCTGCGGGCTGTTCAGGATCGGGGGGTTACGCCACGCCGTCCCCTCGACGCCGTAGTACTCGCCGAGGGCGGCGTTAACGACCAGGGTCATCCGGTAGGCCGGGTGGGGCTGCCCGCTCTGGTCGTGGATCATG
>DASZKU010000357.1:0-12833 GCA_035552815.1 Solirubrobacteraceae bacterium
CCGGCTTCTCACGCATCGAGCCTTCGAGACCTACCGTCCCATACGGTACGCCTTCGCGATCATGGGCTCGATGGCGGTCCAGGGCCCCGTCCTCGACTGGGTCGCCGACCACCGCAAGCACCACGCCTTCCCCGACCAGGAGGGCGATCCCCATTCGCCCCACGCCGGTCAGGGCGCCGGGCTCAGCGGCATGCTCGCGGGCCTGTGGCACGCCCATGTGGGATGGCTGTGGGAGACCAATGGCCAGGCCTCCAAGCGCCGCTACTGCCCCGACCTGCTCGAGGACGCCGGGATGCGGCGGATCGGCAAGAGCTTCCCCCTCCTCGTCCTCGCCAGCCTGGGCGTCCCCTTTGTCCTCGGCCTGGCCTGGAGCGGCTCGGTCGTGGGCGGGCTCGAGGCGCTCCTGTGGGGCGGTCTCGTGCGCATCTTCCTCGTCCATCACGTGACCTGGAGCATCAACTCGATCTGTCACTTCTTCGGGCAGCGGCGCTTCGCGACCGACGACCACTCGACCAACGTGTTCTGGCTCGCCCTCCCCTCGCTCGGCGAGGCATGGCACCACAACCACCACGCCTTCCCGCGCTCGGCCTTCCACGGTCTGCGCTGGTATGAGCTCGATCCCTCGGGCTGGCTCATCCTCGCGATGCAGAAGACGGGGCTGGCCTGGGACGTCGTGCGGGTGTCGCCCGAGCGGGCGCGGGCGAAGCTCGCCTCGGCGTCGCCGGGCGCGCTCTGATGCGCTAAGCCCGGGCTAGAACCAGGACGAGGAGCCGCGGCCGCCGGCGCCCGCCTGCCCACGGCGGGCGTGGTGGGCGAGGTACCCGCGCCGGGAGTGGCGGTAGTAGCCGTGGTGGCGCTGGTGGCCGAAGATGAACCACCCGATGAGCAGCCACACGATCCACGCCGAGAGGAAGGCGGTGACGGCGACGATGGCCGCCATGATCACCGGGACGGCGAGGGCGGCAGCGATGGCGACGCGGGCCACGGGGCTGGCGGGGAGGATGGTCCGGGGCCGAGCGGCGCTCGGGAGGTCGGCGGCGCTCGGGAGGTCGGCGACCACTGCTTCGAGCTCGCCGTAGGTGCGCGAGGCGAGCGTGGCGGTCATCCGCTCCTCGAGCTCGTCGAAGCCGATCCTCCCCTCGGCGGCAGCGGTGCGCAGCCGGTCCGCGACCTGATCGCGGTCTGCATCTGACGCCCTGAGGTGACCGGTCCTGGTGATCGGTCCAGTGTAGCGATCGGGGTACGCGGGTGACAGAGGTTGCCTGCGGCGGGTGGCGCTCGGGGAGGCGGCGCGCTGGGTGCCCGACCGACTTCTCCGAGCACTCACCGTCGCCTTCGACCCGACCGCCCGGGCTGTGTCACCTTTGTAGCGATAGTTAGTACAAACGTGACACAGCTCAGCCGCGCGCCGCGAGGGACCCCAGCGCGCGACAATCCCCCCGTGGATCTCGGCCTCGCTCAACGCGCGTGCATCGTCACCGGCGCCTCGCGCGGAATCGGACTCGCTACCGCCCGTGCCCTGGCCGCCGAAGGGGCCCGGCTCCTCCTCCTCGCCCGCAGCCAAGACGCGCTCGCGCCCGCCGCCAGCGCGTGCCTCGAGACCGGGGCGCCCGACGTCGAGACGCTGGCCATCGACATCACCGACCTCGACGCCGGGGAGCGGGTGGCGGGCGCGTGCCGCGAGCGCTTCGGGCGCATCGACGTGCTCGTCAACAATGCCGGCACGAGCACGGCCCGCCCCCTCGAGGAGCTCACCGACGAGGACTGGCAGGAGCAGTGGGAGCTCTCGGTGATGGCGCCGATGCGCCTCATGCGCGCCGCCGTGCCGGTGATGGCGCAGGCGGGGTGGGGACGCGTGGTCAACGTGTGCTCCTCCTCGGGCAAGCGCCCCGGACAGCGCAACGTCGCCTATTCGGTGGGCAAGGCGGCCGAGCTCTCGCTCTCGCGCGCCTTCGCCGACGCGTACGCGAAGAACGGCGTGCGCGTCAACGCGATCACGCCCGGGCCGGTGAGCACGCAGCTGTGGATGGCCCCCGGCGGCCTCGCCGATCAGGTCGCGCACGCCCGGGGGACGTCACGCGAGGAGGTGCTCGAGGCGACGGCCGCCGGAGTGCCGATAAAGCGCATGGGCTCGCCCGAGGAGATCGCCAACGTCATCGTCTTCCTGGCCTCGGAAGCCGCCTCGAACGTGAGCGGCGCCGCGTGGTCGGTCGACGGCGGCCTCGTCGCGGTCATCATCTAGGGCGATGTCGATCACCACCGACGCCATCGGCAAGGTCTATCCGCCGCTCCTCTACGCCGTGGGGCGGGAGAAGATCCGCGAGTTCGCGGCCGCGGTGGGGGAGACGAACCCGCTGTACTCGGATTTACCGGCCGCTCGCGCCGCCGGCTACCCCGACCTCGTGGCGCCGCCGATGTTCGCGGTCGTCTACGCGGGGGCGGCGCTCACCCCGGCGCTCTTCGACCCCGAGGTGGGGATCGTGTTCGCGATGATGGTCCACGGCCGCCAGGAGTTCCGCTGGGGACGGCTCGTCGTCGCCGGCGAGGAGATCACCACCACGACGACGGTCAAGGACATCTCCGAGCGCGGCGGCCTCGGCTTCTACGTGTTCGAGACCGAGTCGGAGGACGGTGCGGGCGAGAGTGTGTGCACCGGGACCTGGACCCACATCGTGAGGGGAGCCGAATGAGAGCGGGGGAGCGCATCGAGCTCGAGGTCACGCCCGACCGCTACACCACCGTGCGCTATGCGGGCGCCTCGGGGGACTTCAACCCGATCCACATCGACGAGGAGTTCGCCCAGGAGGTCGGCCTCCCGGGCCGCATCCTCCACGGCCTGTGGATCATGGCCCAGGTCGCCCGCGCCCACACCGAGGCGGCGGGGGGACCCGAGCACCTCAAGCGCCTCTCGGTGCAGTTCCGTGGCATGGGGCGGATGGGGGAGAAGCTCACGATCGCGGGCGAGGTGCGGGAGGTATCCGAGGACGGGGTGGCGGTCGTCACCTCGAACGCCGAGCAGGGCGGGAGCCGGATCGTCCGCGGCGCCGAGGCTGAGCTCACGGTGGACGCGCCTGGCGCCTGAAAGCGCTCGACCTACAATTCTCTCAGTGCTGTCAGAGCGCCAAGAACTCGTACTGCGCATGGTCGTCCAGGAGTACCTGGCCGATGGCGCCCCCGTGGCCTCGAAGGCGCTCGCCGCCCAGGCGGAATGGGGGCCCTCGACGATCCGCCATGAGCTCGCGAGCCTCGAGGAGCTCGGGCTCCTCGCCCACCCCCATACCTCGGCGGGGCGGGTGCCGACCCAGGCCGGTTACCGCTACTTCGTCGACAAGCTCCTGCCCGTGGACGACCCGACCCCTCCGGTGGCACTGACCCTCGTCCGCCGCGAGATCGACGAGGCGATGCGGGTGACCACCGAGACCCTCTCGCAGGTCAACAACCTCCTCGCCCTCGTCACCGCGCCGCCGATCGAGACCTCGACGATCCGCCACATCGAGGTCCTCGTCCTCCAGCCGCAGGTGGTGATGGTGGTGGTCATCACCTCGACGGGTGGCGTGAGCAAGCGCCTCTTCACCTTCGCTCGGACCGTCGACGTGGGTCTCGCCGATTGGGCTGCCAGCTACCTGAACGAGAGCCTCGTCGGCCTCGGACTGGGGGCGCGGATCCTCCATCAGCGCCTCCACGACCCGTCGCTGAGCACCACCGAGGCGGCCTTCCTCGACGACCTCGCCCCGGCCTTCGTCGAGCTCGAAGAGGCCCCGCAGGAGACGCTCTACGTCGAGGGCACCTCGCGGCTTATGCGCGGCGAGCGCTTCAGCGACGTCTCGCAGATCAACGAGGTGATGGACATGCTCGAGCGCCGCGTGTCGCTCCTCGGGGTGCTCCGCCAGGCCCTCGCCGAGCGCGACGTGCTCGTCCGCATCGGGAGTGAGAACGAGACGCCGGCGTTGCATTCGCTCGCGCTCGTCGCCGCCAGCTACGGTCTGCCCCAGCGCCGGCTCGGGGCGGTGTCGGTGATCGGGCCGCTGCGGATGGACTACGGGCGGGCGATCAGCTCGGTGCGCGACGCCGCCACGCAGCTTTCGCGCTTCGTCGTCGAGATCTACGACGAGCGGTGACGGCGATGCCGCGCGACTACTACGAGGTGCTCGGGGTCGGGCGCAGCGCCGAGGACACCGAGATCAAGAAGGCCTTCCGGCGCCTGGCCCGCGAGCTCCACCCCGACGTCAACAGCCACGACCCCGACGCCGAGGAGAAGTTCAAGGAGGCCGCGGAGGCCTACGAGGTCCTCTCGGACTCCGAGCGGCGGGCGACGTATGACCGCTACGGCCACGACGGGCTGCGCAGCGGCGGGTATGCGCCCAACTTCGACTCCTTCGGCTCCGTCGCCGACATCTTCGACGCCTTCTTCGGTGGTGGCGGCCCGTTCAGCGGCTTCGGCGGCGGGCGCCCGGGCGGGCCCGAGCAGGGCGGCGACATCGCGGTGGCGACCGAGATCGACCTGGCGGAGTCGGTGAGTGGCGCTTCGGTCGAGGTTGCCTACGAGGCGATCGTGCGCTGCGAGCACTGCAACGGCAACGGCGCCGAGCCCGGCACGCCGATCGAGACGTGCGACCGGTGCGGCGGCGCGGGCCAGCTCAGGGCGGTGACGCAGACGCCCTTCGGGCAGGTGGTGCGCGCGATGGCGTGCGACAAGTGCCACGGCGACGGGCGCATCGCCACCGATCCCTGCCACGTGTGCAAGGGCCGGGGACGCAACGTCAAGCGCACCAAGCTCACCGTCGACATCCCGCCGGGCATCGCCGACGGCCAGCGGATCCGTCTCGGGGGCCGCGGACACGCCGGCGAGCGCGGCGGCCCGGCCGGGGACCTCTACGTGCTCGTCCACGTCCGCGAGGACAGCCGCTTCCTGCGCGACGGCGATGACCTGGTGACCGCCGTCGACGTCGCCGCCCCGCTGGCGGCGCTCGGCGCCACCGTGCAGGTGCCGACAGTGGAGGGCTCGGTCGAGCTCGAGGTTCCCGCGGGCATCCAGCCCCACGAGACGCTGATCGTGCGCGGGCAGGGCATGCCCTCGCTCCGCGGCCGCCACCGGGGCGACCTCCGCGTCGTCGTCAACGTCGTCATCCCGCGCCGGCTCAAGCGCGAGCAGCGCGAGCTCCTCCAGCAGCTCGCCGACTCGATGACGGATGAGAACCTGCGCACCGAAGAGGGCGTGTTCGGCAAGCTCAAGCGCGCGTTCGGCGCCTCCGCCTAGCGGCCTGGCAGTGCTGCGCCTGGCCATCCGGGTGCGCCGAGCGGACGCCGAGCTCGTACTCGCCGAGCTCCTCGAGCTTGCGCCCAGCGGGGTCGAGGAGGTCGAGCTCGGCGACGCCATCGAGTACGCCGTGTACGGCGCTCCCGGGGAACTGCCCGCCCTCCCGGACCTGCGGGCCGCGGCCGGTGACGCCCTCGTCGAGGTGAGCACGAGCGAGATCGACGACGACTGGGCCGAGCGCTGGCGCGAGTTCCATCGCCCCCTCGTGCTCGACGGTCGCCTCACCGTGCGGCCGCCATGGGAGCCGCGCGGCGCCACTGCGATCGACGTCGTCATCGACCCCGGCCAGGCCTTCGGGACGGGGGCCCACGCGAGCACGCGGCTATGCCTCGAGCTCATGCTCGGGGTCGCCGATCCCGGCGGGGCCTTGCTCGACGTGGGCTGCGGGTCGGGAGTGCTGGCGATCGTCGCCGCCCGCCTGGGGTGGACGCCGGTGACCGCCATCGACTACGACACGGCGAGCGTGGAGGCGGCACAAGCCAACGCGCTTGCCAATGGCGTCGAGCTCGACGTCCGCCGCCTCGACGTGCGCAGCGACGAGCTGCCCCGGGCGCCGACGATCGCCGCCAACCTGCTCTCGCCCCTGCTCATCGCCGGGGCGCCGCGGATCGCCGCGGCGCAGCCCCGTCAGGTAATCGCGAGCGGGATCCTCGTGCCCGAGGCCGACTCGGTGGCGCAAGCCTTCGCCGCGCAGGGGCTGCCCGAGGCCGCGCGCCTCACCCGTGGCGAATGGGCAGCGCTCCTCCTCGCCGCATCGCCGGCGTGAAATGGCGCCGTAACCAGCCGCCCAACGCGTGGACAACGCCCGGCCGCTGAATCCTGGACACCTGGAGGATGTAGCCGCGAGCCCCATCGATCATTCTGCACGCAGACGATGTGACACCGGGCCTCGAAGGAGGTGAGACCTGATGAATCCGCTCGCGATAGGCGTTTCCCTCGGTGGCTTATTCCTCGATCTGGTGGCGCCGCGGCCCAAGCCCCGGGCTGGCTTAGCGTACGAGTCCCTCCGCTCGGCGCAGGCTGTCCCGAGGACACCGTGGCATGGTCACGACTTCGAGGGGTACGTGGGTGCGCCGATCGCGAGCGGCTCGTCTCTCTCGGTCCGCGTCGCCTCGCGCGATTAGGCTGGTGCACGGCTACCCTGCGTAGCCGTGCGCTTCGCCGTTAAGTTCCTCGGCTGCAAGGTCTCACAGGCCGACGCCATGCTCGCGCGCCAGGCGCTGCTCGACGGCGGGCACGAGGAGGTGGCGGAGGAGCGCGCCGACGTCCACGTAATCAACACGTGCTGCATCACGAGCGTGGCCGAGGCGAAGTCGCGCCAGTCGGTGCGGCGCTCGCTCAAGCACGGCCCGCGCGAGGTCTACGTGTCGGGGTGCGCGGTGAACCTGAGCGCCCGCTCGTTCGCCGAGATCGACGCGCGGGTGAGGCCCTTCGTGGGCGTCGCCGACGATGTGGCGGGCGCCATGGCCGGCGCGCCCGGAGCGTGCGCCGACATCGAGCACGAGGTCGGGCCGCCTCGCGGCCTCGCCCGCGAGCGCGGCGGTCGCCCGGAGGCGCGCACGCGCGGCTTCCTCAAGGTGCAGGACGGCTGTGACTGCCACTGCGCCTACTGCATCATCCCCACCGTCCGCGGGCCGGCGCGCTCGCGGCCGGCGAGCGCGGTCCTCGGCGAGGCGCGGCGCCGGGTTGCGGGCGGCCAGCCCGAGCTCGTGATGACGGGCATCAGCGTGGGCGACTACCGCGATCCCGAGCGCGGTCTCGAGCTCGGCGAGCTGATGGTCGAGGTCGCCGGCGTGCCCGGGGTCGAGCGCGTGCGCCTCTCGAGCGTCGAGGTCATCCACGTCAAGGACTCGCTGCTCGAGGCCCTGGCGGGCGAGCCCAAGGTGTGCCCGCACCTCCACGTGCCCCTCCAGTCGGGCGACGACGGCGTGCTCGCCGCCATGGGGCGCCACTACACGGCGGCGGAGTATCTGGGGGCGATCGAGGCGCTGCGCGCGGCGGTCCCCGAGGTCAACGTGACGACCGACGTGATCGTCGGCTTCCCCACCGAGGACGAAGCCGCCTTCGCCCGGACGCTCGAGCTGATCGACGCCGCCGCGATCAGCCGAGTCCACGCCTTTCCCTACTCGACCCGGCCGGGGACGGCGGCCGAGGCGCTCGGGGACCGGGTGGCGCCGGAGGAGAAGAAGGCCCGCTCGCGGGAGCTCAGGGGCCGCTCCGAGGTCCGCTCGCGCCATCACCGCGTGGCCAAGCTCGGAGGTCGCGAGCGCGTGCTCGTCGACAAGGTCGCTGACACCCAGATTTCGGGCTATAGCGCCGACTACACCCGCTGCTACCTCCCGCCCGCAACGGCCGGCGCGGGGGAGCTCGTCGACGTCGCGTGCGAGGAGCTCCACGCCGACGGGATCCGGTGCCGAGCGGCGTGAGGGATACGCCGTCGGGCGGCGTATCCTTCAGGTAAGTCATGACCGTCACCGAGCAGGTACGCACCGACATCACCAGCGCCATGAAAGCCGGCGAGAAGACTCGCGTCGGGGCGCTGCGCATGGTGCTGTCCGAGCTTCAGAAGGCCGCCAAGGACGGGAGCGCGGACGAGGTCGCGGTGCTCCGCCGTGAGCGCAAGCGCCGGATCGAGGCGGCCGAGCAGTTCCGCCATGGTGGCCGCCCCGAGCTCGCCGAGCAGGAGGAGTCCGAGGCCGAGCTCATCGACGGGTACCTGCCCGCCGAGCTTCCCGATGCCGAGCTCGACGCGCTGGTGAGCGCGGCGATCGCGGAGACCGGGGCGAGCGACCCCAAGGACATGGGTCAGGTGATGAAGGCTGTGATGGCGAAAGTCGACGGCCGCGCGGACGGCAAGCGCGTCTCCGGGCGCGTCCGGGAGGTGTTGAGCAGCTCGCGTGCGTAGCAGAATCGAGCTCGACAACGCTATCGCCGCAGAGCTCGCCGGGAGCGAGGACGCCGTGCTCCGGGCGCTCGAGGGGCACCTCGAATGTGCCGTCTACCTGCGCGGCAACGTGCTCACCCTCGAGGGTGACGACGCCGCCGTGGAGGCCGCCTCCGCCGTCATCCGCGAGCTCTCAGAGCTCATCGCCCAGGGTCACGAGATCGCCCCCGGCACGATCGAGGCGGTGACCCGGGCGCTCGACGAGCACGAGTCGCCGGCCAACATTCTCGAGGACGTGGTGTGGCGCCACCGGGCGACCAAGGTGGCGCCCAAGACGATCAACCAGAAGCGCTACGTCGACTCGATCCGTAACAACACCATCACCTTCGGGATCGGCCCGGCGGGCACCGGCAAGACCTACCTCGCCGTCGCCCTCGCCGCCGCCGCCCACAGCCACCGCGACGTCAACCGCATCATCCTCACCCGCCCCGCCGTCGAGGCGGGTGAGCGCCTCGGCTTCCTTCCCGGCGACCTCATGGCAAAGGTCGACCCCTACCTGCGCCCCCTCTTCGACGCGCTCCACGACATGCTCGAGCCCGAGCGGGTGAGCCAGCACCTCGAGCGCGGGGTGATCGAGGTCGCGCCGCTGGCGTTCATGCGGGGTAGAACCCTGAATGACTCTTTCATCATCCTCGACGAGGCCCAGAACACCAGCCCCGAGCAGATGAAGATGTTCCTCACCCGCCTGGGCTTCAACTCGCGCATGGTGGTGACCGGCGACGTCACCCAGATCGACCTGCCGCGCGAGCAGGACTCGGGGCTCGTGGTCGTCAACGAGATCCTCGAGGACGTCGAGGGCATCGACTTCGTCCACTTCGGTGAGGAGGACGTGGTCCGGCACAAGCTCGTGCGCCGGATCGTCGCTGCCTACACCGACCACGCGCAGCGCTCGGCGCCCGAGCTCAGGCCTCGCAAGCGGGCGTGACCCTCGAGATCGAGGTCATCGGCGTCGACTCCAGGCGCCACGACGGCCTCACCGCGGACGAGGTGCAGCAGCTGTGCGCCCTGGCGCTCGCCTCCGCCGCGATCGATGACGGTCACCTCGCCATCGAGCTCGTCGACGAGGCGCGGATCCGCGAGCTCAACCGCGAGCACCGGGGCCGCGACCGGCCCACCGACGTGCTCTCCTTCCCCGTCGACGAGGACGGCGCGCCCGTCGGGCCCCGGGAGCTCGGCGACGTCGTCATCTGCCCGCCCTACGCATCGGACCTGCGCGAGGCGGTCATCCACGGGGTGTTACATCTGACCGGCATGGACCACGAGACCGATGGGGGAGAGATGCTTGCCCTGCAGGCCGAATTGCTCACCTGGCTGCGGACTCCGAGTGGACGCCGATGAGGCGCGCGGTCGAGCCTCTACGTGTGCCCGGGGCCAAGACCCGCTCGGGCTTCATCGCCCTCGCCGGGCGGCCCAACGTGGGCAAGTCGACGCTCACCAACGCGATCGTGGGCACCAAGGTGGCGATCGTCTCCGACAAGCCCCAGACCACGCGCCGGGCCATCCGCGGTGTCGCCACCGCGGCCGACTGGCAGCTCGTGCTCATCGATCTCCCCGGCGTCCAGCGCCCGCGCGACGCGCTCACCGGGCGCATGCAGCGGCGCGTGGAGCGCGAGCTCGAGGACGCCGACGGCTGCCTGCTCGTGGTCAACGCCGAGCAGGGAATCGGACCCGGCGACCGGTTCATCGCCAACCTCCTGCGCGGGCCCAAGGTGCCCGTCGTCGTCGCCGTCAACAAGATCGATCGCTGCGACCGGGCCGGGACCGCGGCCACCCTCCAGGCGATCGCCGACCTCGATGTCGGGGAGGAGATCTTCCCCGTCTCGGCGCGCACCGGTGCGGGGGTGCCCGCCCTCGTGGCGCGGCTCGTCGAGCTCCTCCCCGAGAGCCCGTTCTTCTTCGCGCCGGGTCAGCACTCCGACGTGCCCGAGTCGGTGTGGCTCGCCGAGCTCGTGCGCGAGCAGGTCCTCTCCCGGGTGCGCGCCGAGGTACCCCATGCCGTGGAAGTCGAGGTTGAGGCGATCGAGCAGCGACGCGAGGACCTGATCGCCGTGACCGCGGTGGTCCTCGTCGAGACCGAGTCCCAGAAGGGCATCCTCATCGGTGCCGGTGGGCGGATGGTCAAGGCCATCGGCACGGCGGCGCGCCGGGCGATCGAGCGCGAGCTCGGCTCCCGCGTGCACCTCGAGCTCCAGGTTCGCGTGCGCAGGCATTGGCGCGCCGACGAGCGGATGCTCGACAGGCTGGGGATCGAGTAGGACATTCGCCGAGGTTTTTGACAACCGCCTCAAGGTTGGGCATAAGGTTTCCCACGGTTGGCGCCGATAAAGGACTCCTGGGGCGACGGGAACCCGAGACATCCCGACTGGAGGAGAAGGACGAATTGAAACGGCGAGAGGCGGTTCTGGCGCTGTGCGGCGCAGGACTGGTGGTGCTGGCGCTGTTGGCGGTGTTCGCGATCGAGCTGGCCAACACACAGGCGAAGTCCCGCCAGGACGTGGAGGCACGCGTGCACGAGCGCGGCGTGCTGGCAGGCGCGCTGATCGACAGCCTGTTCTCATCGGTACGGCAGCAGCTGCCCCAGGAGGCGCGGACCTACGGCACCCGCACGGTCACGGCGGCCACCCTGAACGCGGCCCAAGCACAGGCCCACGACGCCTACCTCGCGGTCCTTGGCTCGAACGGCAAGGTAATCGCCCATTCCAGCGGCTTTACCCCCCAGGCGCAGACCAGCATCGCCGCCGCGCCCGCGGTGCCTGCGACGAGCTCCGGTTTCGGCTACGCGCTCGGGAACCTCGTCCCCTATGGCAACGCGGCCGCGATCGAGTTGGTGTTCGAGTTTCCGACCCGCTACGGGACCCGGCGCCTGGTGACCGGCTTCGCGCCACGGCAGCTCGGCACCTTCATCACCGCCGACCTGCTCAAGATCCCCGGCGTCACGGGCGCGCGCAACTACCTCCTCGATGGCAATAGCACCGTGCTCGCCTCGACCAACCCGGCGGTGGCGGTCGGCACCCGCTTCGGCGCCCCGGCCGCGAGGACGGCGCTGCGCCACTCCTCCGCCGACGTGGGCGGCCAGTACTACGACCAGGTGCGCCTCTCCAACTCGACGTGGCGGATCGTCCTCGCCGCCCCCAACGGACCCCTCTTCGCCATCGTCTCCGGGCCGCGCAAATGGGTCCCCTGGTTGATCTTCATCTGCTTCGCCCTGTTCGCCCTCGCCGCGCTCGCGCTTGGCCGGCGGGCGCTGCGCTCCGCCGAGGAGGTGCGCGAGGCCAACTCGCGGCTCGCGCTTGTCAACACCGAGCTCGCGTCGAGCAACGAGGCGCTCGAGCACCGCGCGCGGGAGCTCGCCCGCTCCAACGCCGAGCTCGAGCAGTTCGCCTCGATCGCCTCGCACGACCTCCAGGAGCCGCTCAGGAAGGTGCGCACCTTCACCCAGCAGCTGACGGTGATCGAAGCCGAGCGCCTCAGCGATCGCGGGCGCGACTATCTCGAGCGCGCCAATGGCGCCGCAGAACGGATGCAGAAGCTGATCGAGGACCTGCTCAAGTTCTCGCGAGTGGCGACGCACGGACGGCCGTTCGCTCCCGTCGACCTCGCCGAGGTCACTCATGAGGTGATCGACGACCTCGAAGCGCAGCTCGAGCGTTCGGGAGCGGTGATCCATACCGGCGCGCTGCCGACGATCAGCGCCGATGCGCTCCAGATGCGCCAGCTCATGCAGAACCTGATCTCCAACGCGGTCAAGTTCCGCGGCGACGGTGTTACCCCGGAGGTGTGGATCGAAGCCACGACGGGCGAGAGTCGCGCACGGATAACCGTGCGCGACAACGGGATCGGATTCGAACCGCAGTACGCCCGCCGCATCTTCCGGGTCTTCGAGCGCCTCCACGGACGCGGCGACTATCCGGGCACGGGGATCGGCCTGGCGCTGTGCCGGCGGATCGCCGAGCGCCACGGCGGCACCATCGTCGCTGACTCCGAGCTCGGCGAGGGCGCCACCTTCACGGTGACGCTGCCCATGCGCCAGCGCGAGGAGGTCCTTGTCCTCGCCACCTACGACGAGGACGGCGAATCCGCCAAGCCCGACGCGGAGGAGAACGCCCATGTCACCGCATGAGGCGCATGGCAAGGCGGTGACCATCCTCCTCGCCGACGACGACGAGGAGGATCGCGAGCTCGCCCGCGACGCCCTCCAGGACTCCAAGCTCGCCAACGAGATGCGCTTCGTCGTCGACGGTCAGGACCTCATGGATTACCTGCGTCGCGAGGGCCGCTACGCGGACCCCTCGGTCGACGCTCCCCGCCCGGGGATCATCCTCCTCGACCTCAACATGCCCAAGAAGGACGGGCGCGAAGCGCTCGCTGAGATCAAGGCCGACGAGTCGCTGCGGCGGATCCCCGTCGTCGTGCTCACGACCTCCAACGACGAGCAGGACGTCCTGCGCAGCTACGACCTCGGCGTCAACTCGTTCATCACCAAGCCGGTGACCTTCGAGGGTCTGGTCAAAGCGATGCGCACGGTAACGCGCTACTGGTTCGAGATCGTAGAACTGCCGGAGAGCTAACGGT
>DASZKU010000358.1:0-1980 GCA_035552815.1 Solirubrobacteraceae bacterium
TCCAGGTCCGGGTTGCCGCGGATGTGGTTCTCGGCCCGCGCCGTCAGCAGGAACGGGAACGGCAGCTCGCGCGCCGCCTCGGCCGCCGCCGCGACGCGCTCCGCCGCCGCGCCGACCGCGTAGATCCCCGCCTCGGCCTCCCAGTCCTCGATCGAGCCGCCGACCGCGCCGACCGCCGCCACCGCTTCGATCGCCCGCGCCGCGTGCTCGGGCGCCGCGCCGTAGCCGTTCTCGAGGTCGACCGAGATCGGCAGGTCACTCGCCGCGACCAGCGCCGCGACGTGCCCGACCAACTCGTCGAGCGTCACCCCGCCGTCCTCGCGCCCGAGCGTGAAAGCGAAGGCGCTGGAAGTCGTCGCCAGCGCCTCGAAGCCGAGCGACTCGAGCACCCGCGCCGTCCCCGCGTCCCAGGGGTTCGGGATCAGGAAGCAGCCCTCCTCGTGCAGCGCGGCGAAGCGCCGGCCGCGCTCCTCCTGGCTCATAGGACAACCTCTCCCTTGTTCCCCTGAGATGGAGAGGCCGAGCGCAGCGAGGCCGTCGAAGATCCCGGGGGAACGCATGGAGATGCCGACCCCCGCCGGGAGAGCGCCACGCTCGCTAGCCGCGTAGACGGCCCGCATGAGACCAGCGCCTCCCGGCGGTGCGAGGTGCCAGAAGCGCCAACAGGACGTGGTGCCCGAGAGCACCACCCTATGAGCACGCGCGACGGCTCCTCGTGGCCGGTCATCGATCGACCGCAATCGACCGAGGAGGAAGCATGGCACCAACCGCGGGGATCGACTGGGCGAGCGAGGCCCATGAGGTCTGCCTCAGCGAGGAGGGGCGGGTGGCCGAGCGCTTCTCCGCCGGTCACGACGAGGAGGGGATCACGGCCCTCGCCGCCAGGCTCGTGAGTGCGGGCGTCGCCCGGGTGGCGATCGAGCGCCCCGACGGGATCCTGGTCGAGCGCCTCCTGGACGCCGGCCTGGAGGTCCTGGCCATCCATCCCAACCAGGCCAAGGCAGCCCGACCGCGCTTCGCCGTCGCCCACGGCAAGTCCGACCGCTTCGACGCCTACGTGCTGGCGGAGCTGGCCCGCACCGACGCCCACCGCTTCCGCGCGCTCGTCCCCGACGGCGACGAGACCAAGGCGCTGCGGGCGCTGACCCGGGCCCGCGAGGACCTGGTAGGGGTGCGGGTGGAGCTCGCCAACCAGCTGCGCGCCCAGCTCGAGGCCTTCTGGCCCGGGGCACTGGTGTTCAGCGACGTCGACTCGCCGATCTCCCTGGCCTTCCTGCGCCGCTGCCCGAGCCCGGCCGACGCCAGAGGGCTCGGGCCCAAACGGATGGAGGGCTTCCTCGCCCGCCATCGCTACCCGGGCCGGCGCACCCCCGAGGAGCTGCTGGGGCGGATGCGCTCGGCCCCGGCCGGTCGCGCGGGCGAACTCGAGTCCGAGGCCCGCCGCGCCGTGGTGCTGGGCCTGGTCGGAACTCTGGAGCCGATCGTCGCCGAGATAGCGAACCTCACCTCGCAGATCCGCGGAGCACTGACCGCCCATCCTGACGCGGCGGTCTTCGGACCGCTGTTCCGCGATGCCAAGACCGTGATCTCCCCGGCGACCCTGATCGCCGAGCTCGGCGACTGCAGGGGGCGCTACCCGACCGAGGCCGCGATGGCCGCCGACGCCGGCATGAGCCCGGTCGCCCTGGAGTCGGGAAAGCTGCGGGTCGCCACCTTCAGGCGTGCCTGCGACAAGCGACTGCGAGCAGCCATCGCCCGCCTCGCCGACTCGACCCGCCACTGGCATCCCTGGGCTCGTGAGGTCTATGCGAAGGCTCGGGCCAGAGGTCAGGATCATCCGCACGCGATCCGCACCCTGGGGCGTGCGTGGATCCGGGTTCTCTGGCGCTGCTGGCAGGACCGGGTGCCCTATGACCCGGCTCGACACGGCAACCTCGGTCGGCTCAAACCCGCGGGGGGTTGACACAGGACGTCTCATGC
>DASZKU010000359.1:0-6148 GCA_035552815.1 Solirubrobacteraceae bacterium
CTCCTCCTCCCCGAGCTCCAGAAGGGGTCCTCGATCATGCCCGGCAAGGTAAACCCCGTCATTCCAGAGGTCGTCCTCCAGGTCAGCGCCCAGGTTATCGGCAACGACACGGCGATCACCATCGCCGGGAGCCAGGGGAACTTCGAGCTCAACGTACGTGTCCCCCTGATGGCTCGCAACCTGCTCGATTCCCTGCGCCTGCTCACCGCCGCCAGTCGCATCTTCGCCGAGAAGTGCATCCGGGGGATCGAGCCCAACCTCGAGGGCACCCACCGCTCGGCCGAGAACACGCTGGCCGCGGCCACCGCCCTCAATCCCCACATCGGCTACGACAAGGGCGCGGAGATCGTCAAGGAGGCCGCCGCCTCGGGGCGGACGCTCCGCGAGGTGGCCTACGAGATGGGCGTCGACGAGGAGACCTACAACACGGCGATGGACCTGCGCAAGATGGCCCAGGGCAATCTCTAGGCCCCGCCGCTACATGGGGATGTGCGTCCGCAGGGTGGCGATCCAGTGCGGCAACGACTTGAGCGAATAGCGGCGCGTGTCGTCGACCTGGACCTTGTAGCTGTTGTACTTGGCCTTGCCGGGATAGAACACCGCCTTCTTCTTGAGCACCCCGCACGGGCCCTGGGCGCGGCCGAACTTGGTCGTCGCCGTGACCTTCTTGCCGTGCAGGTAGTGGGCGTAGATCTCGGCGCCGCCGATGAAGCCCGAGAACGTCCACGTGACCTTCTTGGAGGGCTTGGCCTGCAGGGGATTGGTGGCGACGGCGAGGTTGGCGGCGTCGAAGTTCGTCGAGGCGGTGAGCGCGGCGTTGGTGCCGTCGTTGGCCGTGAGCACGAAGGCCGCCGCGGCGGGATTCACGGTGGGGAGAATGGGCCCTGGCATGGTGATCGTGAAGCCACCGGTGGGGCCCGCCGTGGTGGTGCCGAAAGCGCCTCCCTTGTTGCTCGTGAGGTCGATCATGTCCCCGGGGCCGAAGCCCGCGCCGGTTACCGTCATCGGCGAGCCCACGGCGGGGTCGGGGTTGACCACGCACGCCTGGCCGACCACGATGGTGGCCGCGGAGGCCTGTGCCGCGCCGAGGCCCGCGCACGCCAGCACGGCGGCGACGCACGCGCCCAAGCTCGCTAGCCTGCGTCGCCGGGACGGCGGAGCGGATGCGTCACTGGCGTGCATTTCTTCCTCCCCAATCAGGACTTTTGACACTGCGGCCTACCCGCATACCCTGCTGGCGACAGCTTACCGGGGCTCTGCCCGCGCTCTTCGCCGTGCTCGCGCTGGCGACCCCGGCGCTCGCCGCCAGCGAGCTCTTCATCCGCGGCGCCGGGTACGGCCACGGGGTGGGGATGAGCCAGTACGGCGCCTACGGCTACGCGCTCCACGGCTGGGACTACCGCGCCATCCTCAGGCACTACTACACGGGGACGGCGCTCGGTGCTGTGGACCCGCACGGGACCGTCACCGTGCTCCTGCGCACCGGAAGCGGCGCCTTCACGGGGGCGACGCGAGCCGCGGATAAGAAGCTGAGGCCCGCTCACACCTACTACGTGCGTCCGCTCGCCGGCGGCCGTCTGCGCCTCCTCGACCAGAGCGGCAAGCTCGTGGGGAGCTTCGCGGCGCCGCTCACAGCGACGGGCCCGGGGCCGCTGAGCGTCCCCGGCCTCGGCCCCTACCGCGGCGCTCTCGAGTTCCGGCCCGGGGGATCGGGGCGCGTGGAGACGATCGACGTGGTCGGGCTCGACGACTATGTCCGCGGCGTCGTCGCCTCCGAGATGCCCTCGGGCTGGTCGATGCAGGCGCTCGAGGCCCAGGCGGTGGCGGCACGGACGTACGCGATCACCACCGATGCCGGAGGCTCGGGCTTTGACCAGTACTCGGACACCCGCTCGCAGGTCTACGGCGGCGTGCGCGCCGAGACCCCGCGGTCAGACGCCGCCGTCGCCGCCACGCGCGGGCAGGTCGTCACCTACCGCGGACGCCCCGCCGTCACCTACTTCTTCAGCAGCTCGGGGGGACGCACCGAGAACAACGAGAACGTCTTCTCGGGCTCGCCCGACCCCTGGCTGCGAGGGGTCGGGGACCCCTACGACGGCGCCGGGAGCAATCCCAACTTCCGCTGGTTCGTCCACATGGACGGAGCACGCGCCGCGTCGAAGCTCAGCTCGCTTCTCTCCGGAGGCCTCGTGGGCATCGCCACCCTCGGCCACGGGGTCTCGCCGCGGATCACCACCGCCGAGGTCGTGGGCGGCCAGGGCGCTCACCGGGTGAGCGGCGCCGAGCTCGAGCAGAGGTTCGGGCTCAAGTCGACGTGGGCGGGCTTCACGACGATCACCACCGTGGCGCGCCCGCACCTCGCGCGCACGATGTCGGCCCGGGCGCGGGCAACGTCGGCCCGGGCGCGCGCCGCCGAGCTGGCGATGCCGCTGTCCCTGGTGCGAGCCGTCCTCGCTCACGTCGCGCCGATCCCCGAGCTCGCGGGGACGGTGTTTCCCGGCGCCCGCGGCGCCCCTTTCGTGGTCCAGGGGCGCCGCGGCACGGGGTGGCGGACCCTCGGGTGGGGCAAGCTCGACCGCGGCGGCGCCTATTCGCTGACGGCGCCGCGCCATGGGACGTACCGGATCGTGTACCAAGGCCTGTACGGGCCGGCCGTGAAGCTCTGAGCCCCCGGCCCGCCGCGCATGGAGCTCCCCGAGCCGGCGCATTTGGCGCAAGGGAATTCGCCTCTGGCGAATTCCCCATACCCTGAGAGGTAGATGACCGGTCCGCTGCTCGCCGTCGACGGCCCCTTCATCCTCTACCGCTCGTTCTTCGCGCTCCCCAGCTCGATCGTGGGCACCGAGGGGCGTCCGGTCAACGGGCTCCTGGGGGCGACCAACCTGCTCCTGCGGGCGGTGGAGGACTACTCGCCGCGCGCCGTGGTCGTGTGCTTCGGCGCCGAAGCGGCCGAGTACCGCGTCGCCGCCTACCCCGGCTATCACGCCGAGCGCCCGCCCGTGCCCGAGCCCCTGCAGTGGCAGTTCGAGGCCGCGCCCGAGCTCTTCGCCGCCTTCGGCTGGACTTCGCAGTCCGCGCCCACGCTCGAGGCCGACGACGTCATGCACGCGCTCGCGCAGGCCGAGACCGAGGCCGGGGGCAAGAGCCTGATCCTCAGCGGCGACCGCGACATGTACCAGTCCGCATCGGACTCGGTCACCGTCCTCTTCCTGAAGATGGGTGGGGCGGGGTTCCAGGAGGTCGATCCCGCCGAGGTCGAGGACCGCTACGGCATTCCCCCCGCGCTCGTGCCCGACTTCATCGCGCTGCGCGGAGACCCCTCCGACGGGCTGCCCGGAGCGCCAGGGATCGGGGCCAAGACGGCGGCCGATCTCCTGCGCCGGCACGGGTCGCTCGAGGCGGCGATCGAGCGCGCCGAGGGGGAGCGCCCGCGGGTCGCTGCCTCGCTTCGCGATAACGGCGCAGACCTCCGCAAATTTCGCGATATTGCTACTTTGAGAGCCATCGAGGTTGATCGTCCGGCCGATCGCGCCACGGACCTGGTGGGTGGCGCGGAGGCGGCACGACGACATGGAATGCGCAAGCTAGCGGAGCGGTTGGGGAGCGGTGGCGTCGACTGATGCGCTGCCGTCGCGCAGACGGCGGCTGCTCAAGGCTGAGCTCGTCGTCGCGATCATCTGCTTCGCCGCGGTATTCGTCAAGACGCTGGTCCAGGGGCTGAACTACGCGCCCGGGCCGAGCTATCTGATCACCACCAAAGGGCCGGTCACGCTCAAGCCTCCGGGTCCCATCACCCTCGACCAGGGCTGGCAGTACCTCGCCGACCCGCACAACATCGGCCTCGCCGACAACTGGGCGCACGGCGGGGCGACGACCTTCACCTGGGGCCCTGTAACTATCCCCAACACCTTCAATCCCACCATCTCCGCCGGCGCGGACCTGGGGAGCGTGGGCTGGTACCGCATCGTCTTCCGGGGCCCGCCCCCGGCCGGTGATCGCGGGTGGGACGTGTCCTTCCAGGAGGCGCGGCGCGTCACCGACGTGTGGCTCAACGGCCGCTACCTGGGTCACAACAGCGACGCCTACGTGCCCTTCACCTTCCCTGCCTCCTCGCTGCGGCCCGGCGCCCCCAACGAGCTCATCGTCCGCGTCGACAACCGGCTCCTCCCCGGCCACATGGTCCAGGATTGGTGGAACTACGGCGGGATCGTGCGACCGGTCACCCTCGAGCCCGTGGGCCGGATCGAGCTCACCAACCTCGGCGTCATGCCCCAGCTGGGCTGCCACTTCAGCTGCGGCGATCTCCTCGTGGTGGGAACGCTGACCAATCACTCGCCGGCGTCGCTGTCACCCAACCTCGCCGTCCGGGTGACCTCACCGGGCGGTACCGTCGCCACCACGGTGAACGGCGCGGGCGACATCGCCCCCGGCTATTCGCGCCGGGTGAGCTTCCGCGTCCCCGTGCGCGGTCCACTCGATCTCTGGGGTCCCGGCCACCCCTACCTCTACGGCGTCTCGGTGACCACCGCCGCCGGGGACCGCGTCGAGCAGGTCAACCGGCTCCAGGTGGGCATGCGCAGCGTCCATGTCAGCCGCGGCGTGCTCTACCTGAACGGCCATCGCCTGTGGCTCCACGGCGCCTCGATCGTCGATGACAGCGCCGGCCACGGCGCGGCCCTGACGAGCGCGGACATCGACGCCACGGTATCCGAGCTCAAGGCCCTGGGGGCCAACATCACGCGCGCCCACTACCTGCTCTCCGACGAGATGCTCACCAAGCTCGATCAGGCCGGCATCCTCGTGTGGGACCAGCCCCCCGTGTACCACTACGACTCCGTGCTCGCCACCGCGAGCGGCCGGGCGGGGGCGCTGCGGATGCTCGAGCAGACGATCCTCGCCGCGCGCAGCCATCCCTCGGTGGTCATCAACTCGATCGGCAACGAGCTCTCACCCACGCCCGAGAGCACCCCGGGGACCCTCTCTTACCTGCGCCAGGCGATCCCCCTGGCCCACCGGCTCGATCCCACTGCGCCGGTGGCGCTCGACATCTACTGCTATCCCGGGTACCCGCTCCAGCCCATCTACTCCAAGCTCAACGTGCTCGGGATCAACGACTACTTCGGGTGGTATCCGGGACAGCCCGGTCATTCCACCGCGAGCTTCGCCGCGCTCACCCCCTTCCTCACCCTGCAGCATCAGCGCTACCCGGGGCAGGCGCTCGTGGTCAGCGAGTTCGGCGCCGAGGCCCTCTACAACGGCTCGCCCCAGGTCAAGGGCACTTATCAGTTCCAGTCGGGCTACGTGCGCAGCACCGTCGACGCCCTCGACGCCCTCCCTTTCATGAACGGCTCGATCTACTGGACGCTGCGCGAGTTCGCGGTCCGGCCGGGATGGAAGGGTGGACTGACAGCGGCGGCGGCCGATCCGTCGAGCGGCCTCACCTATAAGGCGCTGATCACCTACGGCGGGTTGGCCAAGCCCGCCTTTGCCGTCACCCGGCAGATGTTCGCCGACCCGCCGCTCTTCGCTCGCTGATCACGTTCCCGCGGCCGGGCGGCGAGCGAGACGGCCGTGCTCGCGCCCGCAGGCGTTGCTCTGATACGGGCCCTGGAACTCGGGATAACCGAGGGTGGTCAACTGATTGGTGCCGTACTGGGCATCGCCGCCGAGGTTGTCGACTCCCGAGCCCGAGCTCACGTTCCCGAACAGGATGTAGCAGCCGGACAGGCCGGCGCTGAGCCTGCTCCAGTAGGGATAGAACTTACCCGGGGCATTGGGGGGCGGAACCGCGCACCCCGCCGGGTCGCTCGCCGTGCACGTCGACTCGCTGAGCGCGAGGTCGGTCTGGATCCGGTAGAGCGGGTATTGCCGGCCGCGGGTCGTGGGCCGCCACTGTACGAAGCTCCCCGGGTACTTGCCGGTGGGGGCGATACCGGTGGGCCACTCCGGCCAGTACGGCGAGCCGTCGAAGTCGAGGTCGCCGTTCTGCGCGAAGTCGTCGAGGCACCCGGTAACGGTGTCGGGGGCCGTGTTCAGCGCCCCGTGGGCGTCGCCCTTGGGGAAGCAGTTGGCGTCGCTGACCTCGGGCTGGGTGGGCCCATCACCCCCCGGGGCCGCGTTCTCATACGGGCCCTGGCAGTTCGACCAG
>DASZKU010000360.1:0-14226 GCA_035552815.1 Solirubrobacteraceae bacterium
GCTGCGCTCGCTCACCGACACCGTGTACGGGATGAACGCCGAACACCTCTCCCACGACGTGGAAACCGTCTTTGAGACCCTCGACGATGCCGGCCTGCGCACCGCCGGCACCACCTACCTGATCTACCGCGGGCGCCACAAGCACGAGGTCTCCAACGAGACGGCGCTCGCCCGCGTCGTCACCTCGACCCTGTTTCGCCGCACCATCTGCGGGCCCCGCGAGCTCTTCTACGCCGATCTCTATGCCAGCCGCAAGACCGGCTGTCGCGGACAGCTCGGGATGCCCGGCGTCCGCGACCAGCACACGGGCTGCGTGGGGGCGTACCTGGTCGAGAACGACCTCTTCGACTTCCTCCTCTTCTCGCTCCCCGACAACGACGCCTGGTCGCACAAGAACGGCCCCTACGCCCAGGTCACCTCGATCGCCGCCGCCGACCGCCAGCTCGAGCGCCTGATGCACGCCGCCGGCGGTCCCGACGCCTTCTTCGAGGACCACTCGGTGATCGTCGCCTCCGACCATTCCCAGGCCTCGGTCGAGGAGCGCATCCGTCTCGACCACGCCTTCGCCGACTTCGACGTGGCGACGCCGAGCGCGTCGCGTTCGATCGGGGCCGAGCTCGCGCTCAGCCCCGCGCAGCGCTCGGCGATGATCTACGTGCTCGACGAGGAGCGCCACGAGCAGGTGATGGCCCGGGTGATCGAGGTGGCGCGGGGGATCACCGGCGTCGACCTCGTGCTGTGGCGGCGCAGCGACGGCGAGGCCGTCGTCCAGAGCCCGCGCGGCGAGCTCCGCTTCTCCTCGGGCGGAGAGCTCATGGACGCGCGCGGCAGGCTGTGGAGCGTCGAAGGGGACCTGGCGGCGCTGTCGGCCGAGGTTCAGGACGGTCGCTTGATCACCGACGCGTACCCGGACGCGCTGGCGCGGATCTGGTCGGCGCTGCATTGCCAGACCGCGGGAGACGTGTTCCTGTCGGCCGCCCCCGCCTATGAGTTCGTCGACTGGGGTGGCTCTGACCACGTCGGCGGCGGCAGCCACGGGTCGCTCCATCGCTCCGACTCGCTCGGTGCTCTGCTCTGGTGCGGTACCGGGCCCGACACCCGCGATGTCCGTGAACAGTGGACCCTCCAGGACATCGCGCCCATGGTCCGCGCGCACTTTGCCGTGGACGCGGCCCAGTCTTAGCGCCACGTTAGCCTTTGGTCTAGCTTGCTCTGAACTTACAGTCTGCCGATACATTGCCCGTGATGTCCGACGAGATGACAAGCGCGGTAGCGCTGCCTTTTCGCCACCGCGTGCGGCATGGGATGCTGCATCCGCAGAACTGGCTACAGCTCATTCGCTTCGCCGCGGTGGGCGCCTCGGGCTATGTCGTCAACCTTGGGGTCTTCACGTTTTGCCTGCATCTGCTGGGAATCAACTACCGCATGGCCTCCGTTCTCGCCTTCGTCGTGTCGGTGGTCAACAACTTCTGGTGGAACCGCCACTGGACATTCGACGCCCGTCATCATCACGCCCTGTTCCAGGGCGCGCGCTTCTTCGCGGTCAGCCTGGTGGCGTTCGGGTTCCAGTACGCCGTGCTCGTCTCGCTGGTCGACGACGCCCGCTTGAGCAAGGTGCTCGCCCAGGCCATCGCCATCGCCTCCGCGACGCCGCTCTCGTTCCTGGGCCAGAAGCTCTGGAGCTTCCGGGCCTAGACCCTCGCGGCCGGCGGATGCGCGCAGCGCGGTCGCTGCGAAGAAGCCGGCGGCGCGCGCGCTTGCAGGTGCGGACTCGGTTGGCGGTGCTGCTCGCCCTCGCCCTCGCGACCGCTGCGCTCGCCCCTACGGCCTCGGCGGCCGTGAGCGGCCAGGCCGCCGCCGACGCGGGCACCCCGGTGCTCGTCACCACCATGAGCAAGCCTCCGGCCGGGTATCGCCTGACCGCGAGCGAGGTCGAGCGCATCGCCGGCCGGGTGAGCAGCGTGGCGGCGGTGGTGCACAGCCACCGCGGCGCCCATCCCTTTGCCTACACCAAGGGCCCGGGGCAGTGGCAGGTGAGCTGGTTCACGGGCACGGGATCGAGCAGCAAGGAGATCGCCCAGGTCTACGTCGACGACGCCACCGCCAAGGTCACCCAGGCGTGGACGGGCTTCCAGGTGGCGTGGACGATGGCGCGCGGCTATCCAGGGGCGTTCGGCGAGCGCGTCAACGCCCTCTACGTATGGCTCCCCATGTGCGTCCTCTTCGTGCTCCCCTTCCTCCCCTGGCGCCGGCGCCCGACGCTGCTCCATCTTGACCTCCTCGCCCTGCTCGGCTTCTCGGTCTCGATCGCCTTCTTCAACCACGGCAATCTCGGCATGTCGGTCCCCCTCGTCTACCCCTTCTTCCTCTACCTGCTCGTGCGCATGCTCCTGCTCGCCTTCGGACGCGGGCGCCCGCGCGAGCCCCTCCACCTGCTCGTCCCCGTCCGCTGGCTGGCGGTGGGGATCGTCTTCCTGATCGGGTTCCGGATCGGGCTCAACGTCACCAACTCGAACGTCATCGACGTCGGCTACGCAGGCGTGATCGGCGCCAGCAAGCTCATCCACGGCACGCCCCTGTACGGCCATTGGCCCGCCAGCAACGCCTACGGCGACACCTACGGCCCGGTCAACTACCTCGCCTACATCCCCTTCCAGCAGATCTTCGGCTGGAGCGGGACGTGGGATTCCCTGCCCGCCGCCCACGCCGCCTCGATCGCCTTCGACGTCCTGACCATGCTCGGTCTCTTCGTGCTCGGGCGGCGCATCGGGGGCACTCGGCTGGGCGTCGTGCTCGCCTACCTGTGGGCCGCCTATCCCTTCGCCCTCTTCGTCCTCGCCTCGGACTCCAACGACTCGCTGGTGGCGCTGCTCCTGGTGGTGACGCTGCTGGTTGCCTCCTCGGCCCCCGCGCGCGGCGTCGCGCTCGCCCTCGCCGGGCTGACCAAGTTCGCCCCCCTGGGCCTCGGACCGCTCATGCTCCGCGGCCCCGACGGTGGTGCCACGCGCTCGGCGCATTTGCCTCAGGCAAATGCGCCAATGGCCCGAAGGGCCACGCGCTCGGTCGCCCTCTACGTGATCGCCTTCGCCGCCACCGTCGTCCTCGCCTTCCTCCCCGTCCTCCTCCATCACAACCTCTCCGCCTTCTGGCACGACTCGATCGCCTACCAGGCCTCGCGCGGGGCGCCCTTCTCGGTGTGGGGCCTCTACGGCGGCCTGGGTATCGAGCAGCACATCGTCCAAGGGCTCGGCGTCGCCCTCGCCCTGGTCGTGGCCATCGTCCCCCGTCGCCGCGACATCGTCACCGTCGCCGCCCTCGGCGCCGCGGTGATCATCTCGCTCCAGCTCGGCGTCACCTACTGGTTCTACCTGTACATCGTGTGGTTCTTCCCGCTCGTCATCGTGGCCCTGTTCGGGAGCTATCCGGTCGGGTCAGGTCGGCTGGCGGCCGATGCGGGATCGGCGTCGGTGCCGATCCCGTCGGCGGATCTGGCAGGGCCAAATCCGCCGGCACGCGTCGTTACCCCGTGACCCCCGGAGCGGGCTCGAGCACCTGCTCGATGCCCGTGGCCCGCATCGGCTCGCCCGCGGTCCGGATCAGCACTCCGTTGAGCCACGGATCCTCGGCCGAGGTCTCGAACTTGACCGGCATCTTGGTGATCAGCGCCTCGAGGGCGAGCTCGCGCTTGACCCCGATGACCCCGCCGCGCGGCCCCGTCATCCCCACGTCTGAGACGTAGGCGGTTCCGCCCGGGAGGACGCGCAGGTCGGCGGTGGGCACGTGGGTGTGGGTGCCCACCACGGCGGTCACGCGACCGTCGAGGTGCCAGCCCATGCCCACCTTCTCGCTCGTCGCCTCGGCGTGGACGTCGACGAGGATGTGGTCGGCCTTGCCCGCGAGGGATCCCAGGGCGTTCTCGATGATCGAGAAGGCGGGGAGGCTGGCGTTCATGTAGAGGTTGCCGGAGATCGAGACGACGCCGAGCCGGACGCCATCGCGCTCGACGGTGCACCAGCCGTGGCCGGGCTGGCTGTGGAGGAAGTTGGCGGGGCGGAGGATGCGCGGCTCGGCGTCGAGGTAGGGGTAGACCTCGCGGTGGCGGTAGGTGTGGTTGCCGAGGGTGATGACGTCGACGCCGGCGGCGAAGAGCTCCTTGGCGTTCCGCGGCGTGATCCCGAGGCCGCCGGCGATGTTCTCGCCGTTGACGACGATGAAGTCCGGGGCCAGGCGCTCGCGGAGGACGGGGAGGAGGGTGAGGAGCGTGCGGCGGCCGAGACCGCCGACGACGTCGCCGACGAAGAGGATGCTCACGGGTGGGATTGTTGCGGCGGGCGCCACTGAGGGGGCCATACTTTCAGACGGTCCGATGAGTTGGAAAGCGACCGACATCCGGAAGGTGCTTGGAGATCGCCTCCGCGGCGCGCCCGCGCAGGACCCCCCGCCGCCGGCCGAGACCTCGCAGGAGCCCTCGCCGCCGGCCGAGCCCTCGCCGCGGGCCGAGCCCGAGCCCGAGCCCGAGCCCATGCCCGTGCCGCCGGCGGTCGTGCCCCGGTGGATCCAGCTCGTGCTCCTGCCCCTGGCGATTCTCGGCCTGTGGGAGCTCGTCCGCGCCACCGGGCCCGTGCTCCTGATCGTCATCTTCGCCGGCGTCATGGCGCTGATCCTCAATCCTCCCATCAAGCGGCTCGAACGGCGCGGGGTCCCGCGGGGGCTCGCGATCCCGCTCATGTACCTCTCGGTCGTGGCCGTCATCGGCGCCGTCGGGGTGCTCCTCTCCAACCCCGTCGCCACCCAGGTCAGCCACTTCCAGAACGACATCCCGTCGATCGTCCACAACGCCAACCACGAGCTCGGGAGCCTGCAGACATGGCTCGACCACCGCGGGATTCACATCCACATCCAGAAGCAGGGCCAGACCGCGCTGCAGACGCTGGCCAAGAGCATCGGCAAGCGCTCGGGAGACATCGTCTCCTTCTCCAGCAATTTGCTCCAGAAGGTGGCGGCGATCTCCTTCGGGCTGATCCTCTCGCTCGTGCTCTCGATCTACTTCCTCATCTACTCCGAGCTGATCGGGAACCTCGTGCGCCGGGTCATGCCCCCCGGCGACGGGACGCGCGAGGACGACTTCCCCTACCGCGTCCAGCGCGCCGTGCTCGGGTACGTCCGCGGCCAGCTCCTCTTCAGCCTCCTCATGGGCGCGAGCGCGACCATCGCCCTGTGGATCTTCGGCATCGTCGGGATCTTCCCGGCCGGCCAGCACTACGCCGTGTTCTTCGGCGTCTTCTACGGCCTCATGGAGCTCATTCCCTACGTCGGCCCCTTCCTCGGCGCCCTCCCCCCGGTCGTCGTCGCCCTCCTCGACCGTCCCATCACCGCGCTGTGGGTGAGCATCCTCTTCGTCGTCCTCCAGCAGCTCGAAGGCCACCTCGTCGCTCCGCAGGTGTTCCGGATCTCCCTGCGCATCAACCCGATCCTCGTCATCCTCGCCCTCCTCATCGGCGATGAGCTCTACGGGATCGCCGGAGCGCTGCTCGCCCTCCCGGTCGCCTCGGTCCTGCGCGAGACCGTCGTCTACCTGCGCCGTCACCTGGTGCTCGAGCCGTGGACGACCGCGGTGGCGGGCGCCGTGGGCCCCGTGCGCGCCGTGGGGCCCGTGGGCGCCGTGGGGGGCGGGGCGGGCGGCGGGCCGAGGGCCGGGGCGGGCGCTCGCGCCGATGACGCGCCCGAGCGGGCGGGACCGGACGTGGCCGAGCGGGCGGGACCGGACGTGGCCGCGCCGGCGCGACCGGCCGCGCCCGCGCCGGCGGGACCCGAGGTGGCCGAGCCGGCGGGGCCGGACGCGCCCGCGGAGCCGCTCGCCGCGGGGCCCGACCGCTGTCCGGACTGCGACACCCCCGCCGGCCCCGGCGATGCCTTCTGCCGCGCCTGCGGCTCCTCACTGGAGTCGGGCGTGCGCACGCCCGGGTAGCCTGCCCAGAGCGATGCCCGCCACCGCCGCCACGCGCCCGGCGACGCTCACCGCCCGGTCTGTGACCAAGCGCTTCGGGGACCGCACGGCGCTCAACGGCGTGAGCTTCGAGATCCACTCGGGTGAGCTCGTGGCGATCATCGGCCCCAACGGCGCGGGCAAGACGACGCTGCTCTCGATCCTCGCCGGGATCCAGGCGCCGAGCAGCGGCGAGGTGAGCACGCCGGCCGGCAAGGTGGGCTGGGTCCCCCAGCAGCCGGCGATCTACTCAAAGCTCTCGGTCGCCGAGAACCTCCGCCTCTTCGCCCGCCTGGAGAAGCTCCCCGACCCCGAGGCGGCGGTGGAGAAGATGCTCGCCCTCACCGAGCTCGGCGCGCGCGCCGGCGACGAGGTCGGCCGTCTCTCGGGGGGCAACCAGCAGCGGGTCAACGTCGCCGTCGGGCTCCTGTGCGAGCCCGCGGCGCTGCTCCTCGACGAGCCCTCCGCCGCGCTCGATCCCCGCCAGCGCGAGCGCCTGTGGAGCTTCATCGGCCCCACCGGCCTCGGGGGGCGGGGGACGACGGTGGCCTACTCGACGCACGACGTGCTCGAGGCCGAGCGCTATGCCGACCGCGTGCTCGTCCTCGCCGACGGCGAGCTCGTGTTCGCCGGCACCCCCGCCGAGCTCGAGCATGCCGTGGGTGGCAACATGCGCGACTTCGAGGTCGCCTTCGTGCGCTTCCTCGACGAGCGCGGCCACTGATCGCCCGTGCGCTGGCTGCTCGTCAAGGACTTTCAGATCCTCCGGCGCTCGCCGCTCCTCGTCGCCCTCCTCATCGGCTACCCGATCGTCCTCGCGCTGATGGTCGGGTTCGCGCTCTCGAGCCCTCCCGGCAAGCCCAAGGTGGCGTTCCTCACCGAGGTGCCGCGCGGGCAGGGCCGCATTCACTTCGGATCCCAGAACATCGACATCTCGAGCTACGCCAAGGACCTGTTCGCGTCGATCTCGCCGATCATCGTCCATTCCCAGGCGGAGGCGGTGGCCGACGTGCGCTCGGGCCGGGCGCTCGCGGCGGTGATCGTCCCCGCCGACATCCCCCAGGAGATCCAGAGCCTCGTCACCACCGGGGTGGGGAGTCCGACCGTGCAGGTGATCCTCAACACCAACGACCCCGTCGAGCGCCAGTTCGCCGACCAGGCCATCCAGTCGCGCCTGAACGACGTCCAGCAGGCGGTGTCCAAGCAGGTCCTGCGCGTCGCCGTGGCCGACCTCCAGCAGGTCCTGGGCGGCGGGACGATCCAGTTCCTCGGTGAGAACTTCCGCCTCCTCGGCCTGCGCAGCTCGCGTGCCCTCGTGCAGCGGGCGATCACCGAGCTGCCGGCCTCCTCGCCGCTGCGCTCCTCGCTCGGCCAGGTGGTGGGCTTCGCCGACCTCGCCATCCAGGGGCTCGGCTTCGCGAGCCCCGTGCTCGGGTCGATCGGGTCGCCGCTCACCGTCGAGCAGACGCAGCTCGCCGGGCGGACCACGCCCACCGCCACCTACGCGGCGACGATCTCGGTGATCTTCTCGCTCATGCTCGTGACCATGCTCCTGGCCGCGGGAATGCTCGCGCTCGAGCGCGAGGAGCACGCCTTCGCCCGCCTCGTGCGCGGGCTCGTCTCGCCGGGCGCCCTGCTCGCCGAGAAGGTCGTTCTCGCCGGGGGGTGCGCGGCCGCCGCGGCGCTGGTGATGGCGGCGGGAGTGTCGAGCTTCGTCTCGCTCGAGTGGTCGCGCTTCCCCCTGTGGGTGCTGGCGCTGCTGCTCGCGGGGATCGCCTTCGGCGCCCTCGGGGTCGCGATCGGCGGGCTGGCCCGCGAGGTGCGCGCGGCTTCGCTGCTCGCCTTCATGCTCTCGCTGCCCGTCGCCTTCGTCGCCCTCGTCCCCACCGGCGCGGTCTCGGGCACGCTCAAGTCGGTGCTCGACACGGTGGCCTTCGTGTTCCCCTTCAAGCCGGCGCTCGATGCCGCCAATAACGCCTTCAGCGGCACCGCGCCGGGGATCGCGTGGCCGCTCGTGCACCTCGCGGTCCTCGCGGCGGTGTTCGGCGCGCTGGCCCGCGCCGCCGTGCGGCGACTGGCGTAAGCGTCCGCGCGTACGCGCGCGTAGTCTCTAGCCCAGTGCCGCACCGGATCCTCTTCTACGACTACGTCGCCGACGTCCTCGAGCGCCGCGGCCCCTACCGCGAGGCGCATCTGGCCGGGATCCGGGCCGAGCGCGAGGCGGGCCGGCTGGTGATGGCGGGCGCGGTCGGGGATCCTCCGCACGGCGCCGCCATCGTCTTCGGCGATGTCGATCCCGAGGTCGTCGAGGCCTTCGTCCGCTCGGACCCCTACGTCGAAGCGGGACTCGTCGCCAGCTGGCGCGTCGAGCCCTGGAACCTCGTTTAGCCCGCTCGACGGCGCCGGTATCCTCGGTCTCCATGCCTTTCCCGCAGACTCGCCTGCGCCGGCTGCGCTCCTCTCGCGCGTTGCGCGGCCTCGTGCGCGAGACGCGGCTCAGCGCTGCTGACTTCGTGTACCCGATGTTCGTCGCCCAGGGGATCGACGGGCGCGAGCCGATCGAGGCCATGCCCGGCGTCGATCGCCTGTCGATCGCGCAAGCGGTTCTCGAGGCCGGCGAGGCGGCCGCGCTCGGCATCCCCGCCGTGCTCCTGTTCGGGATCCCCCTGAGCAAGGACGAGGACGGCTCCGAGGCGTGGGACGACGAGGGCATCATCCAGCTCGCCATCCGGGCTATCAAGCGGGCCCATCCCGAGCTCCTCGTCATCGCCGATCTGTGCCTGTGCGAGTACACGAGCCACGGGCATTGCGGCGTCGTCCGCGGCGATGGGACGGTGGATAACGATGCCACCCTCGACCTCCTGGCCCGGACCGCCATCTCCCAGGCGCGCGCGGGCGCCGACATCGTCGCCCCCAGCGACATGATGGACGGTCGGGTGGGCGCCATTCGCGCCGCGCTCGACGACGACGGCCTCGTGGACATCCCGATCATGGCCTACAGCGCCAAGTTCGCCTCCGCCTTCTACGGGCCGTTCCGCGAGGCGGCCGGCTCGACGCCCGCCTTCGGCGATCGCCGCGCCTACCAGATGGACCCCGCCAACGGGGATGAGGCGCTGCGGGAGACGTTGCTCGACGTCGAGGAGGGCGCCGACATCGTCATGGTCAAGCCCGCGCTCCCCTACCTCGACGTCATCCGCCGGGTCAAGGACGAGACCACCATGCCCGTGGCGGCCTACAACGTCAGTGGAGAGTACGCGATGGTCAAAGCCGCTTCGGCGGCGGGCTACCTCGACGAGCGCGCGGCCGTGCTCGAGGCCTTGACCTCGATCCGGCGAGCCGGTGCCGACATAGTGATCACCTACCACGCTAAGGATGCTGCGAGATGGCTACAAAAGACGTAACGGCGGTCCCAAAGCTCCGCAGCCGCACGCAGGGCGCGGCGATCCGCCTCGAAGAGGGCGACAAGCGCCTGCTCAACCTCATGCAGGGCAGCTTCCCCCTGGGGCCGCGGCCGTACGCGGCCGTCGCCGAGGCCGCGGGCCGCACCGAGGACGAGGTGATCGCCCGGGTCCAGTACCTGCTCGACCAGCGCATCATCCGTCAGGTCACGCCCATCTTCGACACCCGCGCCCTCGGGTACTCGTCGATGCTCGTGGCCGCCAAGGTCGATCCCGAGAATCCGTGGCGGGCGGCGACGATCATCAATGCCCACCCCGGGGTCTCACATAATTACCTGCGCAACCACGAGTTCAACATCTGGTTCACCATCGCCACCGAGCCCGACTCTCCGCTCGGAGTCCAGGGCACGCTGGACGTGCTCGGACGCGAGGCCGGGGCCGAGTCGATCCGCCAGCTTCCCACGCTCAAGCTCTTCAAGATCCGCATGGACCTCGAGATGGAGGGCGACACCACCGCCCTGGCCAAGGCGGTCGAGGTCGCCGAGCCCGCGGAGACCGAGCCCCAGCCCTACGACGAGTTCGACCGGACGGTGATCCGCGCCCTCCAAGGCGATCTGCCGGTCATCGCCGAGCCCTACGCCCCGGCCGCCGCTGAGCTCGGGCTCACCCAGGAGCGCCTGCTCGAGCACCTCGAGGGGATGAGGGAGCGCAAGCTCCTGCGCCGCGTCGCCGCCATCCTCTACCACCGCCGCGCCGGGTTCAGCGCCAACGGGATGGGCGTGTGGAACGTCCCCGACGAGCAGATCGCCGAGCTCGGGCCCCAGATGGCGGCCTTCCGGGGCATCTCCCACTGCTACCAGCGTCCCACCTACGCCGACTGGCCCTACTCGGTCTTCACCATGGCCCACGGGCGCTCCAAGGAGGAGTGCGACGCGATCCTCGACTCGATCGCCGAGTCCACCGGGATCGAGGACCGGGCCACGCTGTACTCCTCGACCGAGTTCAAGAAGATCCGCCTGTTGTACTTCACGGACGAGTACCGCGCGTGGGAACGCGAGCACGCGGGCGTCTAGCGGCGCGCGAAGTGGCGGCTCCGTGAGCTCTACTCGCGCCGGCACCGGCCGCTCGTCAGCCCTCTATCGCCGCGCGCTCGAGCTCATGCCCGGGGGGGTCAACTCGCCCGTCCGCGCGATGCGCTCGATCGGGCGCGATCCCATCTTCCTCGCCTCGGGTGCCGGTTCGCGGGTCGTCGACGTCGACGGCAACGAATACGTCGACTTCGTCTCCTCGTGGGGCCCGCTGATTCTCGGTCACGCCCACCCCGAGGTGGTCGGCGCCGTCCACGAGGCGGCCTCCCGCGGGACGACGTTCGGGGCGCCGACCGAGGCAGAGGTCGAGCTCGCGGCCGAGGTCGTGAGCCGGATGCCGTCGGTGGAGATGGTGCGGATGACGTCCTCGGGGACCGAGGCGACGATGAGCGCGCTGCGGCTCGCGCGGGCCGCGACGGGCCGCGAGCTCGTGCTCAAGTTCGCGGGCGCCTATCACGGGCACGTCGACGGCCTGCTCGCGCAAGCCGGCTCGGGCATGGCCACGCAGGGCATCCCCGCCAGCCCCGGCGTGCCTGCCGGCGCGGCGGCCGCGACGGTGATCGTGCCCTGGAACGATTCCCAGGCCCTGACCGCCGCCTGTGCACAGCACGAGCTGGCGGCGATCATCGCCGAGCCCGTGCCCGCCAACATGGGCGTCGTGCCCCCCGCCCCGGGATTTCTCGACACCCTCCGCGAAGCCGCCGACGCGACCGGTGCCCTGCTCATCTTCGACGAGGTGATCACCGGGTTCCGCCTCGGCCGCGGGGGCGCTCAGGAGCGCTTCTCGGTCATGCCCGACCTGACGATCATGGGCAAGGTTCTCGGCGGCGGCCTCCCCGCCGCGGCCTACGGCGGCCGCCGCGACCTGCTCGAGCGGATCGCCCCCGCCGGCGACGTCTATCAGGCGGGCACGCTGTCGGGGAATCCGCTCGCCGTCGCCGCCGGCCTGGCGACGCTCCGGTCGCTGGACGGGTCGGCCTACGCGCGCCTGGGCGAGCTCACCGAGCGCCTCGCCGACGGGCTCGGTGACGCCGCGGCGGCGGCCGGGAGGTCGGTGCGCGTCCACTCCGTTCCCGGCCTCCTCACCGTCTTCTTCACCGACGCGCCGGTGACCGACTACGCGTCCGCGGCGGGGTGCGACGTCGACGCCTACGGCGCATGGTGCCGCGCCCTTCTCGCCCGCGGGGTCTACCCCCCGCCCTCGCAGTTCGAGGCCTGGTTCCCGTCGCTGGCCCATAGCGACGAGGACGTCGAATTCGTGCTCGCCGCCGCGGGCGAGGCGTTCGCGGAGGGCTCGGCGTGATCGCCCCCTCCCACACGAGCACGAGCCTCGTCGCCGCGCTCCGGGCCGAGGGCGGGACGATCGCCGAGCTGACCTGCGACCGGGAGCTCGCCTGCGCTCGCTCGGAGCCCGCTCGGCTCGCCGCGGCGGGCCCTCGCGCCCGCGGGCTCGAGGCCGAGTACGAGCTCCTCGTGGAGATGATCTTCGAGGGCTGCCAGCTGCATTACGGGACCCAGCGGGTCGTGCGCACCGAAGATGCCGACCTGGCCCTGCTCCTCGGCGACCAGCTCTACGCGCTGGGGCTGGCCCGGCTCGCCCGCATCGGGGACCTCGAAGCGGTGGGTGAGCTCGCCGACGTGATCTCGCTCGTCGCCCAGGCCCATGTCGCGCACGCCCCCGAGCTCGCCGAGGCGGTGTGGATCGCCGGCGCGGTGGCGATCGGCTGGGGAAGCGACGCGCGCCACGCTGAGGCCAAGGAGCTCGCCCGCACCCAGAGCCCGGGTGCCGCCGCGGTGCTCAGGAGCGCGGCCGAGAGCCGCTGTCGCGGGGCCCTGAGCGAGCCTGCGCCGCAACCCTAGTGACGCACGTCGCGTTCTTGACGATAGGCTTCCCGACCCTGTTGAATTCGCCGCCTCCGCGGACAGCGCCCCACCTTGGCTGACAAACACAAAGAGAACCTTTCCAAGTACACCGTCGACCTCAACATGCCGGGCGCGTTCGAGGGCGAGACGGTTACCCGCCGGCGCTTCATGAACATCGGTGTGCAGGGGCTCGGCGGCCTCGCCGCGGCCGCGTTCACGCTGCCCGCGCTCGGCTTCGCCCTCGGTCCCGTGTTCAGCAAGGAGCCCTTCGAATGGCAGATCATCGGCAAGCCCGACGACTTCCAGCCGCTCGTCTACTCGCTGCGCGTGGTCACCATCGTCGCCAACGTCGGCGAGGCGGGCAAGACGACGGCGTACATCCGCAAGCGCGACCCGGCCATCGACACCGAGCACGAGGACCAGTTCAACCAGATCATCGCCGTCACCTCGCGGTGCTCGCACCTCGGCTGCCCGGTGCGCTGGGTCGAGTCGGCGGCACGCTTCCTGTGCCCGTGCCACGGCGGGATCTACGACTTCCGCGGACTCCGCGTGGCGGGTCCGCCGGTGCGGCCCCTGAACCGCTTCTACACGCTGATCCGTAACGGATATGTCTACATCGGTCCCATGTACTCGGTGAACAGCGAGCTCGAGCGCTTCTCCAACCGCGACCCCGGCCAGCCCGTCGACGGGATCGGCCAGTTCCTCTACCCGCGGCGCTTCTCCACCTCGGTGCGCCCGCCCACCACCAATCTTCCCCTGCCCCCGCCGGGCATTCCCGCGGGCTAGTCAGCAACGAGATGCCCAAGTTCCCAGCTCCTCCGATCCCCAAGGCCCTGAAGCCGAAGCCCAAGCGGCCCGGCCAGAACGGCAACGGCAACGGGAATGGCACGCCCTCTCCGGCCGAGCTCGCGCAGGAAGCGGGCATCACCGTCGTCGACTGGATCGACGAGCGCACCTCGCTCTCCGGGGGCATCCGCTGGATGCTCTTCCGCAAGGTCCCGCGCGGCGTCAACTGGTTCTACACGCTGGGCTCGGCGACGATGTTCGCCTTCCTCAACCAGGCCGTCACCGGCGTCTTCCTGGCGATGTTCTATCGCCCCGACGCCACCGGCGGGGCCTACGAGTCGATGCGCTACATCGTCGACGATGCCTTCCTCGGGCAGTTCGTGCGCGGGATGCACAAGTGGGGCGCCTCGGTGATGGTCATCCTCATCTTCCTGCACATGGGGCGGGTGTTCTTCTTCGGCGCCTACAAGTACCCGCGGGAGATGACGTGGATCATCGGCGTCGTCCTCCTCATCCTCACCCTGGCGATGTCGTTCACGGGCTACCTGCTCCCGTTCGACGATCGCGCCTACTGGGCCACCATCGTCGGCGTGAACATCAACGGCACGGCGCCGTTCCTCGGCCCCTACATCTCGGACTTCCTGCGCGCAGGCCCGGAGTTCGGGGCGACGACGCTGTCGAGGTTCTACGCGATCCACATGCTCCTGCTCCCGGCGCTGATCATCGGCCTCATCGGCGCCCACCTCTACCTGGTCTCGAAGCTCGGGATCTCGGCGCCGCCGTGGCTCAAGGGCCACGAAGAGCCCGAGCTCGACGTCGCCGAGGTGTGAGGGCGCGATGAACCAGGCAGAGAAGGAGGCCTACCTCCGCGAGTACTCGATCCTCAAGAACGAGGGCAAGCCGTTCTTCCCCTACATCGTGGCCAAGGACTCCGCGATGGCGGTGATCGTGATGCTCGTCATCCTCTTCTTCGCGCTCGTCTTCGGTGCCGAGCTCCTGCCCAAGGCCAACCCGACGACGACGCAGTACGTACCCCGGCCGGACTGGTACTTCTTCTTCCTCTTCGAGGTCCTGCGCGTCATCAAGCCACCGGTGTGGACCCAGT
>DASZKU010000361.1:0-8306 GCA_035552815.1 Solirubrobacteraceae bacterium
CGGCGCCCTGCTCGCGGCGTGCGAGCGCAAGGTCGTCCTCGCCGCCGTGCTCACCGGTCTCGCGGTGGCGAGCAAGCAGTGGGCGCTCCTCGTCGTCCTCCCCGTGCTCCTCGTACTCGAGCGCGAGCGCCTTCGCGCCGCGCTGGTCATGCTCGCCGTCGGCGCCGGGAGCACGCTCCCCATGGTGGTAGGGAACTTCGCGGCCTTCCGCCACGCGCTCCACTACATCTCCTCACCGCAGCCGGTGACGACGCTCTTCACCTGGCTCTACCCCTTCTCCCCCACCGGGACAGTCCATATCAGCAACATCTTCGGCGACGATCGCAGCTTCTCCGCCCACACCGTTCCCGCCGTGGTGAGCACCGTCGCCCATCCGCTCATCATCATCCTTGGCGTCGTCGTCCCCCTGCTCGTGTGGTGGCGGGCCGGCCGGCACCTGTCGGTGAAGGCCATGCTCCTGGCCACGGCGCTCGTGTTCGTCCTGCGCTGCGCGCTCGACCCGGGGTCGGCGGCGTACTACCACTTCCCGCTCCTGCTCACGCTCGTGGCGCTCGATGCCACCGCGGGGCGCCGCGTCCCGGTGGCCGGGCTCATCGGGGCCGCGGGAGCGTTCATGGTCCTCGACCGCTTCCCGAGCTATATCGGCGAGGACGCGGCCAACCTCCTCTACATCCTCGCCACGGTGATCGCGGCCGCGCTCCTGGTGCGCGAGCTACGTGTGCTTGGCCTTTCTCGGCGCCTTGATGGTGACGGTCCTGGTGGCGGCCTTGTGCAGGCCGTTCGTCGTCGAGACGCTGACCGTGACCTTCACCGTCAGGCGGCGGAAGCGCTTCAGCAGTGACCGGCCCGAGGCATTCAAGGTGACCTTGACGACCTTCACCTGTCCCGCCTTGATCGTGTAGCTGGCCTTGCCCACCACGGCGGAAACCGAGTGCGCCTTGGGGCGCCCGAACACCGCCACCACCTTCTTGCCGTGACGGCGCTCGTATAGCGAGACGGCCACCTGGCCGGTGCACGTCTTCCCCGAGGCGCCGGCGCATCCGATGATCACGCCGACACCGCTCGACGTCGCCGTCACCGGTGAGCCCGAGCCCGAGCCCGATGAGCCTCCGCCGAGCGACACGTAGCCGCCGCCGACCGACTGCGTGCCCGGAGGCTTGACGACGTCGATGACCAAGGGCTGGGTTGCATCGCTGCCAACGCCATTGTGGGCGCGGACGGTGATCGTCACGGTGCCGGGGTTGCCCGTCGGCGTTCCCGAGAGCGTCCCCGTCCCCGTCCCGGCCGCGCCCGCGATGAACTTCAGCCCGGCGGGAAGAGCGGTCGGGTTGTCGAGGGAGATCGTCGCTGCGGGATTGCCGCTGCCGGTGATCGTGTAGGTGCCGGCGGTGCCGACCGTGAAGGAGGCGTGAGCGGCGCTGGCGATGGCGGGCGGGGTCGGGACGGTATAGGTGACGGTGACGACGCCGTTCCCGCCCGGGGGCGCCGGCGGTATGACACCGGTGAGGACGGAGCTCGCGTAGCTCGAGCCGCCGCCGCCACCACCGCCACCGGCGGCTTCGCCGTTCAGAGTGGTGGCACCGCCGCCGCCGCCGAAGTAACCGCCGCCGCCGCCGCCACCGCCGGTCGCTGGGCCGGCCGCTCCGCCCGAGCTTCCGCTCCCCGGGCTTCCGTCGACGCGGGGGCTGACCGTGGTCTCGCTCTCGCCGGCCCCCGGGACGGTTTGCGTACCACCGTAGGCGGTCGCGAAGCAGTTGCTTGGCGTCGCGCAAAGTCCCCCGGGCTGCCCGTCGGGATAGAACGACGAGTAAGCACCGCCGCCGTCGCCGCCGAGGTACCACTGGCCTGACGAGCCCGACCCGCCGCCGCCGCCGGCCACTATCAGCGTCGTGCTGCCGTCGATGATGTCCGAATACCCGCCGCCGCCGCCACCACCAGCGTTGGGACTCGAGCCGTCGGCGCCCGCGCCACCGCCGGGGACCCCACCGGCGCCACCGGTGATGCCGACGGCGTTCACACCCGCCGTGCCCACATCGACGGTGAGGGTGAACGGGCCCGCCTTGGTGTACACGCCTTGATCGGACCCGCCGCCGGCGTAATCGGGGGCTGGGCCTCCCGACGCCCCGCCGTCTCCGCCGGCCGCGGCCAGCGTCACCCCGCCGACGTGATCGGGGACGTTGACGGACTGCCCGGTCCCCGCCGTGCACGTCACGGTCGCGGCGGCGCCGCTCATCGCGGGGGAGCTGCACACGGCGAGAGCAGGGCTGGCCGACAGCCCCAGGGCACCGGCGAAGGCAGCGATCCCGGACGCAATCCGCAGGCAGGTGGTAACCCCGGCGGCCCCCCTGCCGGACCAGTGGCGAGTCAGTTTCACAGAATTCCCCTCACCACCGACGCTACACAAGTTACCTGCGTTAGGCAACCCACTACAGTGAGCGAACCTCGCCAATTCTCATCCGAACTAACCATTGCTTCGCCAGGTGGGCGCTGAGTGGCAAAGGTCCTGCCCGCCCGAGCGCGTCGAATACGCCTATGAGGGCAACCAGCGCACCCGGTTGGCGAGCGCTCTGCGCCCCGGGTTCGCGTCCATGAGAGCCGTGAGCGTTCCGCACGTAGCTGCGGTGTCGACGATCGCATCATGCCGGCTGGTGCCGGCTACGCATCGCGTTACTTGATCGAGTTGTAGACCGAGAACAGCGGCAGGTACATGGAGATGACGATCACTCCGACGATCCCGCCGACGAGGACGATCATCGCGGGCTCGAGGATCGACGTCATCGCCTTGACGGCGGCCGCGACCTCGTCCTCGTAGAAGTCGGCGACCTTGGAGAGCATCGTGTCGAGGGCGCCGGTTTCCTCGCCGACCCCGACCATGTGCGAGACCATGGCCGGGAACACCTTGGCGGTCTTGAGCGGCTCGGCGATCGTCCCGCCGGACTTGACGTTCTCGATCACCGCCGCCATCGAGCGCTCGATCACGGCGTTGCCTGCCGTCTTACCGGTGATATCGATGGCCTGCATGATGGGCACGCCGGCGGAGACGAGCGAGGAGAAGGTGCGCGACCAGCGGGCGATCGCCACCTTCTGGACGACGTCGCCGATCTTCATGGGGACGCGGAGCTTGAAGGCGTCCCAGTGCGGGCGGCCCCACTTCGAGCGCTTGAAGGTGAGGAAGGCGACCACGACGGCCGCGACGATGGAGATGAGGAGATACCACTGGTCGTCGACGAGATGCGAGAAGCCGACCATGAACTTGCTGAGGGCCGGGAGGTGGCCGCCGAACTGCTTGAAGACGCCCTCGAAGACGGGAATCAGGAAGGCGACAAGGGCGAGCATGACAATCAGGGCGAAGGAGATGACGAGGCTCGGGTAGATCGTCGCCGCGCGCACCTGGCGCCGCAGCGAGGCGTCCTTCTCGAGCTGATCGGCGACGCGGAGCAGGCAGTCGTCGAGCACGCCGCCGGTCTCGCCGGCCCTGACCATGGACACGTAGAGGGGCGAGAACACCTTGGGATGGCGTTCGAGGGCGTCGGAGAGCTGGAGGCCCGCCTCGACGTCCTTGCGGACCGAGGCCACCGCTTCCTTGAGCTTCTTCGATTCGGTCTGGGCCTCGAGCACGTAGAGCGCGCGGAGGATCGTCATGCCCGAGGAGACCATAGTCGAGAGCTGGCGCGTCGCCACCGCCAGGTCGCTGGCCTTCACGCGCGAGAAGAGCTCGATGTTGAGCTCCTTGGAGCGGTACTTGTGGGCGATGTCGACGACGACGAGGCCGCGCTCCTTGAGCTGCTCGGCGACGTCCTGCTTGGAGTTGGCCTCGACTTCGCCGCGGGCGGGGATGCCCGCGAGATCGGTGGCCTTGAAGACGTAGGTGGCCATGGCTATGCCGCGACCTGAGTCGCGAAGCCGCCACCGATCAGGCGCCGGAGCTCCTCGCCCGAATGCGCGCGCGCCTCCGCGAGCTGGCGAGTGATCTTGCCGGCGTGGACGAGCTGGGCGAGGGCGGCGTCCATGGTCTGCATCCCGTGCGCACCTCCGGTCTGGAGGACGGAGTAGATCTGGTGGCTCTTGGCCTCGCGGATCAGGTTGCGCACGGCCGGGGTGGGGACGAGGACCTCGGCGGCGACGCAACGCCCCGCGCCGTCGGCGGTGGGCAGGAGCATCTGGGTCATGATTCCCTGCAGGGCGACGGCGAGCTGGGCGCGGATCTGTCCCTGCTGGCCGGGCGGGAAGACGTCGATGATCCGGTCCAGGGTCTGGGGCGTGTCCTGGGTGTGCAGGGTGGCGAAGACGAGGTGCCCGGTCTCCGCCGCGGTGATCGCGGTGCCGATGGTCTCGAGGTCGCGCATTTCGCCGACGAGGATGACGTCGGGGTCCTGGCGCAGCGCGGCCTTGAGGGCGTCGGCGAAGCTCGTCGCGTCCGAGCCCAGCTCGCGCTGGTTGACGATGCAGCGCTTGTGCTGGTGGAGGAACTCGATCGGGTCCTCGATCGTCATGATGTGCTCTTCGCGCTCCTGGTTGATGACGTCGACGAGCGAGGCCAGGGTGGTCGACTTCCCCGACCCGGTGGGCCCGGTGACGAGCACGAGCCCGCGCGGGCGCTTGGCGAACTCAGCCACCGAGGCCGGGAGCCCGAGCGACTCCAGGGGCGCGACCTCGAAGGGGATGAGGCGGAAGGCCGCGCCGATGGCGGCGCGCTGGAAGTAAGCGTTGACCCGGAAGCGTCCCTGTCCGGGGATCTGGTAGGCGAAGTCGATCTGCCAGTTGTTCTCGAGCTTCTGGCGCTGGGCGTTGGAGAGGATCGAATAGACGATCTCGCGCGTGTCCGTCGGGGTCAGCGCCGGGTAGCCGTCGAGCGGGGTCAGGCGACCGCGCACCCGCACCATCGGCGGGGCGCCGGCGGTGAGGTGGAGGTCAGAGGCGCGGCGGTCGATGACCTCGAGCAGCACCTCGGCGAAGTCAACGTCCATGCACGGCCCCGGTCACGTCTTCTCCCAGCGTTCCGTAGTTCATACGCATGCCTATCGGCAGTTCACGCGGATCCCGTTACCCGCGCGATCTCGGCCATGGACGTCAGTCCAGCCTTGACCTTGTCGAGGCCGTCGTCGCGCAGCCGTCGCATCCCCTCGCGCAGCGCCACGGCGGTGATCTGGTCGGCGGGCGCGCGCTCGAGCGCGAGCTTTCGGATGGCGTCGGACATGGTCATGACCTCGAACAGGCCGATGCGTCCCCGGTAGCCCATGCGGTCGCAGCGCACGCACCCCACGGGCTCGTAGGCCTCGATGTCGAACTGGGCGTTGTAGCCGTGGTCGCGCACGACCTGGGCGGCGATGATCGTGCGGCGCTTGCAGTGCGGGCAGAGGACGCGGGCCAGGCGCTGGGCGACGACGCAGTCGAGCGCCGAGGCGATCAGGAAGGGCTCGATCCCCATCTCGATGAGCCGGGTGATGGCCGTGGGAGCGTCGTTGGTGTGCAGGGTGGAGAGGACCATGTGGCCGGTGAGCGCGCCTTCGATGGCGACCTGCGCCGTCTCATGGTCGCGGATCTCCCCCACCATGAGGATGTCGGGGTCGGCGCGCATCATCGAGCGCAGGCCGCTGGCGAAGGTGAGCCCCGACTTGTGATTGACCTGGAGCTGGGTGATGCCGTCGATCTGGTACTCGACCGGGTCCTCGATGGTGATGATGTTCTTCTCGGGTGAGTGGAGCTCGCGCAGGGCACCGTAGAGCGTCGTCGACTTGCCCGAGCCCGTCGGCCCGGTCGCGAGCACGGCGCCGTGGGCGCGGCTGAACGAGCTGCGAAAGCGGGTGAGCTCCTGCTCGGCCATCCCCAGCTTCTCGAGCTCGAGGCGGATGCTCTGCTTGTCGAGGATGCGCAGGACGACGGTCTCGCCGTGCACGCTCGGGAGGGTGACGACGCGCACATCGACCTGGCGCCCTTCGACGGTCAGCCCCACGCGCCCGTCCTGGGGCAGGCGGCGCACCGAGATGTCGAGGTCGCTCATGATCTTGATCCGCGAGACGACGCCGGCCACGAGGCGCTGGGGCACGGTCATCGACTCGATCAGGACTCCGTCGACGCGCATGCGCACGCGGAGCTCGCGTCCGGGGCGGCCGGAGTGGTCGGCGACGGGCTCGAAGTGGACGTCGGACGCTCCCTGGTCGGCGGCCTGGGCGATGATCGAATGCACGAGCTTGATGACCGGGGCATCCTCGGCCGACTCGCGCAGGTCGACGATCTCGGCGATGCCGGCCTGCTCCTCGCCCTCGTCGACGGCCTCCTGGACGGCGTCCTCGAAGCGGTTCAAGCGGCTGATGAGACTGGCGATGTCTTCCTCGGAGGCGACGCCGGGACGGATGTCGAGCCGGGTGAGCAGCGCGATGTCGTCGACGGCGAGCACGTTGGCGGGGTCGGCCATGGCGACGAGCAGCGTCTGCGGGTCGACGTAGGCGACGGGGACCGCCTGATAACGCCGGGCCAGCGAGGCGCTGAGGAGGTTGGCGGCGGCCATGTCGACGCTGAACACTCCGAGGTCGACGTGGTCGAGGCCATAGCGCTCGGCGATGGCCCGCGAGAGCTGGTCGGCGGTGATCGCGCGGGCTTCGAGGAGCACGCGCTCGGGCGGGCGCCCGGCCAGCCGGGCCTCCTCGATCGCCTTGGCGACCCGCTCGCGGTCGATGAAGCCGAGCTCGACGAGCACGTCGGTGAGGAAGCGACCTGACCCCCCGCGCCGGCTCGGCGGGGTGATTCCATTCCCGGCCTGCTGCCCGGCGGGTGCCGTGGCGGCGGGTCCGACAGCACGTAGATGTGGCAGATACTCGGTCATCTCGCGCGGGCAGCCGCGCGCATGACCTCGACGGGAGCCGGGCGAGAAGTGAAGCGCTCGAAGCTCAGCGCTCCCTGACCGACGAGGATCTCGAGCCCGTCCAGCGTCGAGACCGATCGGGCCAGCGCCGCCTCCACAAGCGGCGTGTCCGTCCGGCTGTACATGAGATCAACCACGCAGCTGTACCCGACGAGGTCATCGGCGTCTACGGGAAGGGACTTGAACATCGCCTCAGAAGCGTCCAGTCCGCTGGACGTGCAGTGGACGAGGAGGTCCGCGGGCGCCGCCTCGGCGACCGCGGTCCCGCCGAGCTCGGCACACAGGCGCTCGGCCCGCGCGGGCGTCCGGTTCCACACTCGTACCTCGGCGGCCCCCGCGTCCCTGAGCGCCCACCCCGCCGCCCGCGCGCTCCCGCCCGCGCCGAGGACGAGCGCGGTCCGCCCCGCCGCCGGGAAGGGCAGGCCGGCGATGATGGCCGGCGCATCGGTGTTATCGGCGAAGATGCGCCCGGCTTCGAAGGTGAGGGTGTTGGCAGCGCCGATCGCCCGTGCCCGGTCGGTCGCCTCGTCGGCCAGGGCGAGCGCCGTCTCCTTATGAGGGATCGTCACGTTGACGCCGCGAAACCCCGCCTGTGGGAGGGCGCGCACGGTCTCGGCGAGGAGCTCGGGCGGGACGGGCAGGAGCTGGTAGCGCCACTCGGTCAGGCCCACCGCCGCCAGGGCCGCGTTGTGCATCGCCGGCGAGCGGCTGTGGGCGACCGGCCAGCCGAGGACGCCGAGGCGGGTTCTCAGCACACCAACGGTGAGCGCCCGCCCCGCCGCGCGCGCGCGTTGTTGTAGCGCTGCACCTCGATCTGGAACTGCGCCGACGTCGACGCGAAGGCGCTCGCGCCGTTCCCGCACGGCTTGGCCACGAAGTACAGGTAGCTCGTGCGTGCGGGGTGGGCGGCGGCGTCGATCGAGGAAAGGCCCGGGTTGTCGATCGGCGTCGGTGGGAGCCCCGTGTGGGTACGGGTGTTATAGGCCGATGGGGAGCTGAGTTGCGAGGCGGTGAGCGGCGAGGAGTAGTTGTTGACCGCGTAGCGGATCGTCGCGTCAATCCCCAGCGTCATCCCGTCGCGCAAGCGGTTGTAGATGACCGAGGCGATGAGGGGCCGGTCGTGCGCCGTCCCCGCCTCGGCCTCGACCATCGAGGCGATGATGAGGACGTCGTAGGGCGTCAGGTTCTTGCTCTTGGCGTAGCTCATGTTCACGGTGGCGAACTGGTGGCGGAAGGTGCTGACCTGGTCGTTGACGAGGGCGGGGATGCTGATCGGGGTGCGCAGCTGGTAGGTCGAGGGGAAGAGGAAGCCCTCGAGGTTGTCGAGCTTGCGCGGGGCCCCGTAGGACGCCACGTCGAGCAGCGTCGTGTGGCGGGTGTCGGTCAGGTAGCGGCCGTGGACGCCCTGCTCGTGCAGGAGGTGCGCGATCTGACGGCGGGTGCG
>DASZKU010000362.1:0-15505 GCA_035552815.1 Solirubrobacteraceae bacterium
GCCGGGCGCCCGGCGGCGGGAGGCGCGGCGGCCGTGAGCGTGCGCGCCGCCACCGCGGTGGGGACGGCGCGCCCCCGGCTCGCCCTCGATACCGAGGCGTTCACCCCGTATTGGGCCGGGCCCTGGAGGACGACGGCGGGCTTCGGTCCCGCGTCGGCGATCTGCGGCCATCCCCGGTAGGAGACGACGGCGGTGGCCACCACGAAGAGGACCGAGGCGCCGGCCAGTAAGGACCCCGCCGTACCGAACCCGGCGATGTAGGCGCGCGTCACCCGCATACTCTGCACGCGTTCCCATCGGCACTTTCGCCCCCGACCTTTAGCCCGGCGCGAAACTTTTCGTGCACCGCCGTGCTTTAGGGCCCGCGCAAGAATTATTGACGGCTTTGACGGCGTCTGGACGCGCCTGGACGCCACCCGCTCGCCCTCATGTACCACCAGTACTGTCGGGGGCGAGCGGGCGGCGCCAGTCACGCCCAGCCACTCGTCAAGCTTCCGCCACTAATTCTTGCGCGAACCCTTAGCCTCGCGCCTCATGCCCGAGGTCGCGATCGCCGTCGTCTCGTGGAACACGCGTGAGCTGCTCGACGCGTGCCTGTCCTCGCTCGCGCGCGAGGTACAGGACGGGCGCGCCGAGGTTTGGGTGGTCGACAACGGCTCGAGCGACGGCTCCGCCGCCCACGTCCGCGAGCACCACCCCTGGGCGCACGTGCTCGAGGGCGAGAACGTCGGCTTCGGCGCCGCCGTCAACCGCGTCGCCGCGCACACCTCCACGCCCTGGATCGCCGCGGCCAACGCCGACGTCGCCTTCACCGACGGCGCCCTCGCGGCCATGCTCGCGGCGGGAGCGGCCCACCCCGAAGCGGGCGCCATCGCCCCCAAGCTCGTGCTCGCCGACGGACGCGTCCAGCACTCCGTGCACCCCTTCCCCACCCTCGCCCTGACGCTGGTCTTCAACCTCGGCCTCGCCGAGGCGATCCCCGCCCTCGGCGACCGGCTCGCCATCGCCGGCCGCTGGGACGCCGGCCGCGCGCGCAACGTCGACTGGGCGCTCGGGGCGTGCCTGCTCGTGCGCCGCCGGGCGTGGGACGCGGTCGGCGGCTTCGATGCGCGCCAGTGGATGTACGCCGAGGACCTCGACCTCGCCTGGCGGCTGCGCCGGGCGGGCTGGCGCACGCGCTTCGAGCCCGCGGCGGTGGTCGCGCACGCGGGCGGTGCCGCGACAGCGCAGGCCTGGGGACCCGAGAGCACCGAGCGGTGGCTGTGGAGCACCTACGCGTGGATGCTCCATCGCCGCGGCATGGCCATCATGCGCGTCACCGCGCTCGTCAACCTGCTCGGCGCCGCCGCTCGGGCCGCCATCTTCGCGGTCCGCGCCCGCCGCGATCCCGCCCGCTTCGCCGGCCCGCGAGCGGAGATGCTCGGATGGCTGCGCCTGCACCGGATCGGGCTCTCCCGAAGAACTCTCTTAGAACGTCATCGCTAAGGCTCAGAGCCTCCTAGAATTCGGCGCATGGCGCAAAAGAGCAATTTTGGGCGCGATCCCGGCCTTCAGGCCCGGATGGTCCTCACCCTGTTCCTCCTCGGCCTCATCTACGCCGTCCTCGTCGGCGTGCTCTTCGCCGCCGGCGCGGGGGCGGTGACGATCGCCGTCATCGCCGGCGCCCTGTTCCTCGTCCAGTACTTCACCTCGGACAAGCTCGCCCTCGCCTCGATGGGGGCGCACCAGGTTACCCCCGCGCAGGCGCCCCAGCTCCACGCGATGATCGACCGCCTGTGCGTGACGGCGAACCTGCCCAAGCCTCGCGTGGCCATCGCCGACACGCCGATGCCCAACGCCTTCGCGGTCGGGCGCTCGCCCAAGACTTCGACGGTGTGCGTGACCACCGGCCTGCTCCAGACGCTCGAGCCCGCCGAGCTCGAGGCGGTGCTCGGCCACGAGCTCACCCACGTGCAGAACCGCGACGTCATGGTCATGACCCTGGCGGGCTTCTTCGCCTCGGTGGCGTCGTTCATCGTCCAGATCGGGTTCTGGTTCGGCGGCGCCTTCGACGACGGCGACAACAACAATCCGAGCTTCGCCATCGTCATCCTCGTCTCCGCCGTCGTCTACGCGGTCTCCTTCCTCCTCCTCAGGGCGCTCTCGCGCTACCGCGAGTTCGCCGCCGACCGCGGCTCGGCGATCATCACCGGCCGGCCCAGCGCCCTCGTCTCGGCGCTGATGAAGATCAGCGGGAACATGCAGCGGATCCCCCAGCGCGACCTACGCTCGAGCAGCTCGCTCGCCGCCTTCTACATCTTTCCCCCGGGCGTGAAGTCGGCCGTCGGTAACGCGTTCGCGACGCACCCACCGCTCGAGCAGCGGATCGCCGCCCTCCAGCGCCTGGAAGCTCAGCTCCAGGGCACGGCTTAGGAGCGGTCGAGGAGGGCCTCGGCCTCGTCGGCGGGCGCGGGGCGGCCGAACAGGTAGCCCTGGGCGCCGTCGACCCCGAGCCGGCGGAGCTGCTCGAGCTGGACTGCGGTCTCCACCCCCTCGGCGACGGTCCCGAATCCGAGCGCGTGCGCGAGTTCGACGATGGCGTTGACGATCGAGGCCTGGTCGGGGTCGCGGCCGAGCTCGTCGACGAAGCTCTCGTGGATCTTGATGGCGTCGACGGGCAGGCGCTTGAGGTTCGAGAGCGAGGTGTGGCCAGTCCCGTAATCGTCGATGGCGAGGGTGACGCCGGTGGCCTTGAGGCGGTGAAGGACCTGGCGGGCCACGTCGAGGTCGCCGGTGAGGTCGGCCTCTGAGACCTCGAGGCACACCGCCCCGGGGTCGGTCCCGCTGGCGTCGAGCGACCGCGCCAGGGCGGCGGCGAGGCCGGCGTCGCCGAGCTGGCGCGCCGAGAGGTTGACCGAGAGGGTGACGTCGGGCTTGGTCTCGCGCCAGCGGGTGAGCTCGCGCAGCGCCGCTTCGAGGACGAACTCGCCGATCGGGAGCACGAGGCCGGTGGTCTCGGCCAGGGGCATGAACTCGCTCGGCGCGATGAGCCCGCGCTCGGGATGGTCCCAGCGCACGAGCGCCTCGAAGCCGACCAGGCGCGAGGAGCCGTTCAGCGACACCTTGGGCTGGTAGTGGACGCGGAGCTCCGAGCGCTCGATGGCGCCGCGCAGCGCCGCCTCCATCTCGATCCGCTCCATGCCGCGCTGGCGCAGGGACTCGTCGAAGAGCTCGTAGCACGCGCGCCCGTGAGCCTTGGCGCGGTACATGGCCGCGTCGGCCTCGCGGATCACCGTCTCGGCCGCCACCCCCGGGCCTCCGGCCATGGCGATCCCGATGCTCACGGTGATCGACGCGTCGCCGTCGTCGAGGCGGATCGGGAAGGCGACGGTGTGGCTGATGCGCTCGGCGATGAGGAGCGCCTCTCGCTCGCTGGCGAGCTCCTCGAAGAGGAAGGTGAACTCGTCGCCGCCGAAGCGCGCGACGGTGTCCATCGGGCGCAGCATCGTCCGCAGCCGCTCGGCCATCCCCTCGAGCAGGCGATCGCCGGCGGCGTGTCCGCGCGTGTCGTTGATGCTCTTGAAGTTGTCGATGTCGAGGAAGAAGACGGCGAGACCCGCGCCCGTGCGCTGCGAGCGGTCGAGCGCGACGGCGAGGCGGTCGAGGAAGAGGGCGCGGTTGGGAAGCCCGGTCAGGGGGTCGTGGAGCGCCTGGTGGGCGAGCCGGACCTCCGAGCGGTTGCGCTCGACCGCGTAGGAGATCGCCCGCCCGAGCATGTCGGGGTTGAGCTCGTTGCGGATCAGGTAGTCCTGGGCCCCCGCCCGCATGGCGCTCACCCCGAGGGCCTCCTCGGTGCGGTCGGCGACGACGACGATGGGGATGTCGGGGACCGAGGTGTGCATGTAGGCGAGCGGTCCGAGATCGCCGGCACTGTGGATCGACAGGAGCACGCACGAGGCGCCGTACTCGATGAGCTCGCGCGCGGCGTCCTCGAACTGCTCGGCGTTGGCGATCACGAGCCCTTCGCTCCACCGCGCCCGAAGGAGTTCGGTGAGGAGGAGCGCGTCGCGCCGATCGCTGTCGACGAGCAGGACCCGTACGGGGCCCGCCGTGCCTGCCTGGTCGTCCGTTACCGCCAGCACTTCCTATCCCTGCTCAATGCTCCAAATCCTTTTTAAATGCCTCCGTACCTGTTTAAACCGATGCGGCGCCGTCAAGTTGGTCGTTTGCGGTGGAGCTTGCGTTAGCCTCATGGGCAATGGGTTTCTTCGATGTGATCACGGGCAAGCGCAAGCTCGCGGGCCCCGCTCCGGATCGGCTCTTCGCCATGTCCACCGCCTATGTCATGCTCGAAACGAGCCTCGCCATCACCTCCCGCGGCGCGGCGGCAATCGTCTTCCAGCCCCTGGCCACCGCCGACTTCGAAGCGATCGTGCGCGACATGGAGGAAGTGGTCCGCGGCACCGCCGCCGACAGCGGGACGGCGGTGCAGAGCACCGACGACGCCTACGGATACCGCTGGCTCATCCTCCGCGGCGACGACTTCGACGATCTCGTCGTCGGCATCAACGCCGTCAGCGGCGCCCTCGAGATGGGCGGCTACGGCGACCGCGTCCTCTGCGCCGTGTTCGCCTTCCAGGACGACAAGGGCCTGCCCCTGTACTGGATCTACAACTACAAGCGCGGCACCTTCTATCCCTTCGTCCCCGCGCCCGGGGACCAGCAACGCAACAACGAGCGCGAGCTCCAGCTCAAGGCCCAGATCGGCCGCGAGCTCCCCGTCGAGGAGGAGCTCGAGCGCTGGTTCCCACTTTGGGGGATACCCGTGTAGCCAGGAGGGGACGAAAATCTCCTCCCCCGCGCCAATTCTCTCTATCCTTGACCGTGATGGATCCGGCGGGGACCCAGCAGCTTGCCTACCTTCCGCGTGCCCGAAAGGGCGCCGAGGATTTCTACGGCCGCGCCGAGGGATCCCTGTGGGCCTACTGCCGTGAGCTCTGCGGCCCCGAGACCTGTGAGGAGGCAGTAGCGGCGGTCCTCCGAGAGCTCGAGGACGCGCCCTCGACGATCAGCGAGGCGGAGCTTCTTCTCATCACCCGCACCACCGCCGCGCGCTTCGTCGTCAGCGACGGGAGCGGCTCGGGCGCGATCGCGCCCGACCCGGCGTGCGCCGGGACTCCGGCCCGCCTCGCCGCCTGGGCCAACCGGCTGCTCGGGGGCGAGGATCTTCGCGAGCTCGCCCTGCATATCGAAGGCTGCCTGAACTGCCAGGCGACGAAGCTCAAGATGGAGCGCGCCGAGCGCGGGTTCGCCACCCTGTCCTCGGGCACGACGGAACGCGACCGGGCCCCCGAGCGCCAGACGCGGCTCACCTCGAGGCGCGCCAAGGCCGCCGTGCGCGCCTACTGCCGCGAGCTCTGCGGTCCGGTCGGCTCGCGCCAGGCGGTCAGCGAGATCCTCGAGGAGGCCGGGCTCGGCACCGGCGCCAGCACGGTGGGCGCGCACGACCTGCTCCGCTCCACACGCCTCGCCGCCGCCGAGCAGGCGCTCATCGACGCCGACGGACAGCTCACCCGGGAGAACCCCTCGGCCCCGCGCGAGGCCCAGTGCGCCGCCACCCCCACCCGCCTCGCCCTGCTCGCCAACGGCAGCCTTGATCCCGGCGAGATCCTCGAACTGGAGACGCACCTCGAGGACTGCCTCGTGTGCCGCGCGAGCCAGATCAAGCTCGCCCGCGCCGAGCGCGCCTTCGCGATCACCGCGAGCGCCGCGGCGGGGACTGAGCCCGGGTATGGCACACCGGCGACGGTCGAGCCCCGCGCGCGGGTGGTGGAAGACGCTGCCCCCGTGGCCGGGGCCGTGGCCGGGGACATGGCCGCCGACCGGCGCCCGGCCAAGCGCGGACGCCGGGGCCGGGACCCGGACCGGGGCCGGCGCCGCGTCGTTCCCGCGGCGCGCCAGCGGGAGATTCGCACCCGCCGGGCCGTGGCCGGTGTCCTTGCCCTGTGCGCCGCGGCCGTCGCCGCGATCGCGGTTCTCGCCGTCGGCGGGACCTTCAACGCCTTGAATCCGCCGACCAGCGCGGCGGCCTCGGCGAGCCCGGCCCGGGCCGCCCCCGTGACCCCGACCCCTTCCACCTCCGCCGTCCAGCCCGCCGTCGTCGCGACACCGCGGGCCAAGGCACATAAGGCGGTCAAGGCACACCGACCCGCCGCCCACCGGCGCACCGTCACCCACAAGCCGGCCGCCGCTCGGAAGCACACCGCCCCGCCCGCCGCGGCCCCTGCGTCGGCTCCCGCCCCGAAGTCCACGCCCGCCGCCCACGTCACGCGGCCGGCGGTCGTCGCCAAGCCCACGGTCACCGCCAAGCCCACGGTCACCGCCAAGCCGAGTACCCCCTCGGTCACCCCGCAGGGCACCAACCTCCCGGCTCAGTCGGCGCCGACGACGGGGATCGGCGGCGGTTAGCGGCTCGTAGCCGCGCGGGCGCTCGTGGCGATCTCGAGCCAAGCGCGGCGGATCTCGTCCGGTGGACGCTCGCGCGGCTCGGTGGTGAAGGCGGTTTCGGCATCGCGGAAGCGCATCGCCGTGCTCCGGCACACGGCGCACTCGAGTAGGTGCTCGTCGAGCTCGCCGTTGCGGGGAAGCTCGCGGCTCACGTAGGCGGCGAGGAGCTCGGGCATGGCCAGGCACGTCGCCCCCGGCTCGGTGCGCGTCTGCGTCTGGGGGAATCCCCCGGAGGAGGAGTCCACGTGGGCGCGAACCTCGGCGCGACCCGCCGCCGCTCCGCGTGTCGCCTTCCACAGGAGATCCTCGACATCGGGCTCGGGACCCGCTTGCGCCAAGCGAGCGAGGAAGTCCCTGAAGGCGACGAAGGTGGCCTCGTCCACGAACGGTGCCGGGCAGATCATCGCGCAGTACTGCCTGACGTTGCCCGCGTGCTCGTCATAGAAGTTGGCCAGGGCTTCTCGCCCGTGAGCGAATTCCACCTAGGCAATGGTACGCCGGGGCCGCGGACCGGTTAGTCGGGGATCAATCCCTCGCCGGTGAACTCGGTCCTTGCCTCCTCCAGCGAGACATCCGGCGGGGGGAGGATGAGGTCGGATCCGCCGAGGTGATCGGCGTCGACGGGCCGGCCCTTGGTGCGCACGAACTCGAGCAGGCGGCCGTAGGCCTCGTGGAACTTGTCCTCGTCGCTGATCTCGCACGCTTGCACGGCTTGATTGTCGAGCTCGTTGAGGGCCGCGACGGATCCGTCCGCCAGTTCGTATTGGCCTTCCTGCGAGATCCGGATGATCACGACGCCTGCCCCGGCGCCGATCCGCTCTCGGCCTCGCCGGCGCTGCCTGCGCCGAGCTGGCCGGGCTCGGGGGTGCCGGTGCCGAGCTCGGCCTTCATCTTCGCGAGCTCGTCATCGACCTCGCTCGTCGTCGAGAGCTGCTTGAGCTGACGGTCGATGTCGTCCTCGCCGTCTCCGAGCACCGTCAGATTGTCGAACGTGCCCGCCGCTTCGAGTTCGGAGACGGCGTCGGCCCGGGCCTTCATGTTCTCGGTCTTGTCGACCGCGCGCTGCATGGCGAGGCCGACGTCGGCCATCTCCTCACCGACGCCGGTGGCGGCCTCGGAGATCCTCACCTGCGCCTCGGCGGCCGAGTACTGGGCCTTGATGATCTCCTTCTTGGAGCGGAACTGCTCGATCTTGGTCTTGAGGTTCTGCTCGGACTGGGTGAGCTGATCCTGCTGGACCTGGAGCTCCTTGACCTGGCCGTCGAGGCCCTGGAGCTCGGATTGGGCGACGTTCTTGCGCTCGAGCGCCGTCCGGGCCAGTTCCTCTTGGCCGGCCGCCAGCGCCTGGCGCGCCTGGGTGTCGAGCTTGACGACGCTCTGCTGGAGCTTCTCGGACTGGAGCTGGAGGCGCTTCTTCGAGGTGGCGACGTCGGCGATCCCCTTCTTGACGTTCTGCAGCTGCTCGATCTGCTTCTGGTAGCTGTATTCGAGCGTCTCTGCGGGATCCTCGGCGCGATCGAGGAGTTTCGAGATCTTGGCTTTGACGACGGTCGACATGCGCCCGGAAAGGCCCGGCATCGCATCCTCCTTGGCGGGTGGCTGGACGAGCCTCTCTAGCGTACAGCGGGAGCGTAGTGCGGCACTGGTTAGGATGCCCGTGCGATGGATTCCAAGCCCGCAAGCATGGATCCCAAGCCGGTCTCGGACTCCCGCACCACGCTCGCCCGGTGGATGGGCATCCTCGACGCCAACAGCGCCGGCAACGTCCACGGCGGGACCGTGCTGAAGATCGCCGACGAGGCCGCGGGGCTGGTCGCCGTCAAGCACTCGCGCCAGCGCGTGGTGACGGCGGGCGTCGACCGCGTCAACTTCATGTATCCGATCCACATCGGCGAGCTCGTCACCTTCAGCGCCTCGATCAACGCCGTCTGGCACACCTCGATGGAGGTTGGCGTGCGGGTGGAGGCGGAGAACCCCCTCACCGGCGTGGTCCGCCACACCAACAGCGCCTATTTCACCATGGTCGCGCTCGACGCCGGGGGCCATCCCATCCCCGTGCCGCCCCTGGTCACGAGCGGCGACGACGAGGAGCGACGCCGGCGCGAGGCCGAGCTCAGACGTAGCAACCGGCTCGAGGAGCGCGAGCAGATCCTCGGCGGTCGCGCTCCCTCGGGGGCGTGAGCGACCGCCCAGCGACGCCAGCGGCGGGATGGCTCGCTATGGTCACGCCCCGCATGCGACGCTTGTGGCTCCCAGCGATGTCATTTGCCGCGCTCCTGGCCGGGTCGGTGCTCGTGGCCGGCTGTGGCGGCGGGACGAAGCTCGTGGTTCGTAACCACACGGTGGCGGTAACGAGCCAACCCCCGCCCGTGGCCAAGGTGACGGTGCCCCGGCTCGGCTTCCCGTTGTCGGCGACGGCCAACACGACCCGGGTGAGCGGCGCGGGCCCGGTCGAGGACGCCGCGGGGGTGGCGCGAGCGGTGTATCCCGGGCTCACCCCGGCGACCCGCCCGCAGGCGGTGACCATCGCCCCGACCGACGACTGGCAGGCCGCCCTCGCCTCCGCCGTGCTCATGGCCGCCCCCATCCACGCCCCCATCCTCCTCTCCGGGAAATCGGGTCTCCCTTCGATCGACACCGACGCCCTCGCCGGGCTGCGGCCGCGGGGCGCCGGGGTGGCAAAGCAAGCGCAGGTCATCAAGGTCGGAGACGTCCCCACGCCGTCCGGACTGCGCTCGGTGGGGATTGCGGGCACCGATCCCTTCGTCCTCGCGGCGGCCATCGACACCTTCCAGACCGCGGCCGCGGGCACGCCGAGCGCCGACGTCATCGTCGCCTCCGCGGACTCCCCCGCCTACGCCATGCCCGCCGCCGGCTATGCGGCCCTGACCGGCGATCCCATCCTCTTCGTGACCTCAACGACGGTGCCCCAGGCCACCAAGCAGGCCATCCTCGCCCACGGACATCCGAAGATCTACGTGCTCGGGCCCGACAGCGTCATCTCCCATAGCGTCACCACCATCCTCGACAAGCTCGGGCGGGTGCGCCGCGTCTATGGCAACGATCCCATCGCTAACGCCGTCAACTTCTCGCGTTACCGCGATCCGGCCTGTCCGGTGGGGACGGGGTGCATCCCCGGCGAGGGCAACTTCGGCTGGGCGGTGACGAGCGGCGGCCACGGTTACGTGTTCGCCAACGTCAACCAGCCCCTCGCCGCCGCCGCCGCGGCCCCCCTCTCGGGGAGCGGGCAGTTCGGGCCCCTGCTCCTCATCGACAACGCCTCGGCCCTCCCCCAGCCGGACGCCGCCGACCTCCTCAACAATGCTTCGGGCTATAACCAGGAGGGCCCCACCGCCGCCGTCTACAACCATGGCTGGATAATTGGTGACCAGAACGCGGTCTCCGGCGTCACCCAGGCCGAGATCGACTCCCTCCTCAACGTCCTCCTCGCCAAATGAGCGAAGCCGAGAACCCCGAGCGCCACCGAGCCGGCCGGCACGTCACCGTCGACGACGTGCGCCAGCTCATGGGCGCCTCGACGCCCCATTTCGCCCTGCAGCTCCGCGAGCGCATCCGCGCCCTGATCCGCGGCCTGCCCGCTGAGGACCCGGCCCGGCTCGAGGGCGAGCGCGAGATCATGCGCCTCGACCGCCTCGCCGTGGCCGGGGAGATCCGCGGCCACGAGGCCGAAGACGGGCTCGCGCCGCTGCCCTCCCTGGCCGCCGAGCACGTGCACCACCCCTCCGAGTGAGCGTCTCAGGCCGCAACGTCCGGCCCCTCGCTACGTTATGAGCGGTCACGTGCCGTACGACATTTCGATAATCGGCCTCGGGCGGGTCGGCCTGCCGCTGGCGCTGTGCTTCGCCGATCGCGGGCTCTCGGTCCTCGGCGTCGACAAGGACCACGAGCTGCTGGCCTCGGTGCGCGGCGGGCACATGCCCTTCGAGGAGCGGGGAACCCAGGAGCTCCTGGACCGGGTCACCACCGCCGGCCGCCTGCACTTCGCCGATCGCGCCTGCGACGCCGCCAAGGCGGAGAACATCGTCATCACCCTGGGCACGCCGTCGTTCTCGCACATCGAGAGCGACCTCAGCCAGGTGACCGCGGCGCTCGACGACCTGCTTCCCGTGCTCCGCGATGGTCACAGCCTGATCCTCCGCTCGACGATCGCCCCGGGGACGACCGACTTCGTCGCCGGTTACCTGGAGAAGCGGGGCGGGCTCAAGGTCGGCGAGGAGGTGTTCGTGGCCCACGCGCCGGAACGGATCGCCGCCGGGCGCTTCCTCGAGGAGATCTCGACGCTCCCGTGCATCGTCGGCGGGGTCGACGAGGAATCCACGCGCCGGGCCGCGTCCGTGTTCGAGGTCTTCGGCGCCCCCATCGTCCGCACCACCCCGGTCCAGGCCGAGCTCGCGAAGATCTGGACGAACATCCTCCGCTACGCCACCTTCGCCCTCCCCAACCTGCTGATGATGGACTGTGAGCGCAACGACGCCAACGTCTTCGAGGTCATCGACCTCATCAACCGCGACTATCCCCGCGGCGGGATCGCCCGCCCCGGGATGACGGCGGGAAGCTGCCTGCGCAAGGACTTCGCCTTCTCCGAGGAGCGCTCGAACGCCCCGGGCATGCTCCTCGCCGTCTCGCGCGTCAACGAGGCCGTGCCCCTGTTCCTCGTCGAAGGGGTCAAGCGGCGGATCGGCTCGCTCTCCTCGCGCAAGGTGGCCGTCCTCGGCCTCACCTTCAAGCGCGACACCGACGACGAGCGCGACTCCCTCTCCCCCAAGCTCATCCGCCTGCTCGAGCGCGAGCTCGCCGACGTGGCGGTGTGCGACCCGCACGCCGCCACCCCCACCCAGCCCCTCGAAGAGGCGATCCGCGACGCCGCCGTCGTCATCGTCGCCACCAACCACTCCGAGTTCGAGCGCCCCGAGGCCCGGCAGGCGATCCTCGACTCGGTCGGCGAGGACTGCCTGCTCGTCGACCCCTGGAACGCGCTCGGCACCGCCCAGGTGTTCGCCTTCGCCACCGAGGCGGCGGCCCTCGCCCCGCCGGCCGCCGCCAGGCCGTGAGCCGAGTCCTGGTCACCGGCGGGGCGGGCATGATCGGCTCCGCCGTCGTGCGCCGGCTCCTCTCCGACCCCCGGTTCGAGATCCGCGTCTCCGATCACCGCCCCGCCCCGGCGTGGATTCGCGAGGGGTGCGAGGTCCGCACCGCCGATCTGCGCGAGCTCGACGAGGCGCTCGCCGCCACCGAGGGCTGCTCGCACGTGATCCACCTGGCGGCCATCGTCGGCGGCATCGCCAACTTCCACAAGCTCCCCTACACGCTCACCGAGGTCAACAACTCGCTCTCGGGCACCGTCGTCCGCGCCGCCGTGCAGCACGACGTCGAGCGCTACACCTACGTCTCCTCCTCGATGGTCTTCGAGCGCGCCGCCGAGTTCCCGACCACCGAGGGGTATCTCGTCGACTGCCCCACGCCGCGCTCGGCGTACGGATTCTCCAAGCTCGCGGGCGAGGTCTACGCCCGCGCCGCCCACGCCGAGCACGGCCTGCGCTACACGATCTGCCGCCCTTTCAACGCCTACGGACCCGGGGAGCTCCCCGACCCCGGCGAGCCCGGCATCGCCCACGCCGTCCCCGACCTGATCGAGAAGGTCCTCTCGGGCCAGAACCCGCTCGAGATCTTCGGCTCGGGCGAGCAGACGCGCACCCTCACCCACGTCGACGACATCGCCGACGGGATCGTCACCGCCATGGCTTCGCCCGCCGGCGAGAACGAGGACTTCAACATCTCCGCCTCGCAGGAGCTGACGGTTGCGCATATCGCCCGCATCATCTGGGAGGCGTGCGGCCACGACCCCGACGAGCTCGCGCTCAAGCGCCTCCCGAGCTTCGAGGTCGACGTCCAGCGGCGCTGGCCCTCGGTCGAGAAGGCCCGCCGCCTGCTCGGTTGGGAGGCGGCGATCGACGTCGTCGAGGGCATCGGCGGGACGGTGGAGTGGTTGCGCTCTCGGCGCGCGCAAGCCGACGCCAACGCCGACGCCGACGCCGACGCCGAGACCGAGACCGAGGCCGAGGTGACGAGCTGACCGGGCCGGTGCACGAGCAGGCCGCGCGCGGCTTCGATCGCGCGGCCGCGGATTACGAGCGGGGCCGGCCCGGCTATCCCCGCGAGGCGATCGACCTGCTCGCCTCCGAGCTCGGCTTCGGCGCGGGCAGCACCGTCGTCGACCTGGCGGCGGGAACGGGCAAGCTCACGCGGGAGCTCGTCGCCACCGGGGCCCGGGTGATCGCCGTCGAGCCCGTCCCGGGGATGCGTGCCCAGCTCGTGCAGGCGGTCCCCGGAGCCGAGGTGCTCGACGGAACGGCGGAGGCGATCCCCATCGCCGACGCCAGTGCCGACGCCGTGCTCGTGGCACAGGCCTTCCACTGGTTCGACGTGGCGGCGGCGGCGCGGGAGATCGACCGCGTGCTCCGCCCCGGCGCCGGCCTCGGGGTGATCTGGAACGTCTGGGACACCTCGCTCGCGTGGGTCGATGAGATGCAGGCGCTCATCGGGGCTCATCGCGGTGACACCCCGCAGCGCGGCACGAGCGGATGGCGCGAGCAGCTCGAGGCCGCGGGGCGGTTCGGACCCCTGTCCGACCGCCGCATACCCCACGTCGTGCACGGCAGCCTCGACGTCCTCCTCGCGCGCACCGCCTCGATCAGCTTCATCGCCACCCTCTCGGAGTCCGAGCGCGCGTCGGTGCTCGAGGGGGTTCGGGCGATCGTCGCCGAGCACCCCGAGGCGTGGAGCGACGGTGAACTGGCGATGCCCTACGTCACGCAGGTGGCGTGGTGCCGCGCCGCGGGCGCTTAGCACCGCTCGCCGTGCGCTCAGGTGCGCTTCCAGTCCTTGCGCGTCATGCTCACGTAGTAGCCGCCGGCCCGGTAGGGCACGTTGCGGTTGACGACCTGCGACAGCGTCGTCGTCGCCTTGAGGATCTCCATCCCCAGGGGCGAGAAGGTGTCCTCGTTATAGACCCGGGGAGCGAGCAGCGGGTTGGTGTAGACCTGAGAGAAGGCATCGAGCGCGACCATCCGGCCCATCAGACCCGGGCACACTCCGTTGTCGGGCACCTCCTCGGCGAAGAGCCCGACGTAGAACTCGATGTTGTCCACGTGGCCGTAGAGCCGGCGCAGCTCATCACGCACCCTGACATCGCCGGTGATCTGGTCGAAGTCGGTGACCCTCGGCGTCTTTGACATCTCGCGGTAATCGTTGTAGGAGCGCAGCTGCACCTTGCGCCCCATCTCGATGCTCAGCTGCTCGACGTACCACAGGTCATACGGCGTGTTGCCCAGTCCGATCTGACCCGCCGTCTGCTCCGAGGCGGCTTCGAAGATCCGACCGAGGCCGAAGCTCCTCACCATCTCGGTGTTGTAGAGGGTGTCGTTGATGGAAACGCTCTTGCCGGCGATGCGGTAACTCGAGGGCACCAGACTGTGCCAGCGGTAGAGCAGGTTGAACTCCACCGCCATCCAGTTCTCGCGGTACCACCGCTGGTTGGGGAAGTCCTGCGGCTCGAGACTGAGCTTGAAGATCGTCGGCGTGATGTGGTTGATGTAGTCCTCGAGGACGATCTTCATCAGCATCACGGTGAGGATGTTGCGCGTGGTGGCAAACAGGCGCTCGTCATCCCAGCCCGGGTACTCGTCGCCCAGCATCCGCGCGATCCGGTTGTGCTCGCGGAGAAAGAGGACGTTGTGGGCGATGAATCCCACCTGGAGGTTGGACGTGTCGCTCCCCATCGCGAAGAGCTGGTCGCGTTGCTCGGTCGTCAGGTCCTCGAAGCGCACCACGCTCAGCAGCGAGAACTCGGGCTTGATCACCCCCTCCTCGCACAGGAAGCGGGGGAACTCCTCGCCGCCGATCATCTGGCTCTTGAGCAGGCCACCGTTGAGCGTGCGCAACTGCCGCGCCACATCGGGATTGAGCCCATACAGGTTCGTGAGATCGATCTCGTGGTTGGACTGATTCCTGCGCGCGTCCGGCGGTATCGCCCGGTCACTGCGTAGAAAGCCATCCGTGAACCACTGTGCGAAATATGAGAAGAGCACCGTCGACTTCGGCGACTCCACCATGGCGACTCTGGTGAACAGGTCCTTGAGGTCATCGGACGGAGGCAGCGTCAGCTCCCCGGCGCGCACCGGCGGCAGGTGCCGGCTGCTGTACGTACGATCGGTGAGCGAGTCCCACGACGTGTAGTCGGCCATCGTTGACAACGGGTTGGGACGCGTCGGGAACTTGAGGATCGCGATGTTCGTCAGCCCGGCATTGACGGCACGTCGCACCGGCGGGATCGCCTGGATGACCTTCCAGATCGGCTCCCCATGGGTGGTTAGGAAGGCCTCGAGCTTGTTGGCCAGCCCGTCCTTGGTCGTATTCCTGGACGCCTTGGGCGGGCCGGGTGGACGCCCCGGCATCTTGGGCATCGGCGTGTCGCCGAGCACCTTGCCGACGGCGCTACGCACCGGCGCCACGGGGGGAATCATGTTCCACGCGATGTTCCTGGTGTCTACCATGACGCGAGCATACCCCCATCGGCAAGCGCCGTGTCGGCGAGGTGTGATCCTTGACAAGCTTGCCAGGGAGACTTACCGTTCGCCTGGGGATTTGGTTACCGTTGGGGCTTCACGGCGGTGGGTGACTCGCCCTGCGCGTTACCCGTGATAGTGAGTTGGGCGACGGGTGACTCGGCCGCCGGGTAGTGCGGCGCTACCTGCGCCGGGCCGCCGGCTCGAGCGCTGGGTTCGGCCAGCCGCCATCGGCGGGATTGATGTTCACGCCCGGCGGGACGATCTCGTCGATCCGGTCGAGGATCTCATCTGAGAGCTCGACGTCGGCCGCCGTGAGCTGCGACTCGAGGTGCTCCATCGTCCGCGGGCCGATGATCGCGGCTGTCACCGCCGGGTGGCGGATGACGAACGCCAGCGCCATCTCGATCAGCGTGAGCCCGGCCTCCTCGGCC
>DASZKU010000363.1:0-6869 GCA_035552815.1 Solirubrobacteraceae bacterium
GTACCCGGAGTCGTCCTCGAGCGGCGACGTCATCACCGGCACCGACGACCTCCCCGCCGGCGTCCATCTCACCCACGCGGGGACCTCCCGCGACGGCGCCGGCGAGCTCGTGACGGCAGGCGGCCGTGTCCTGGCGGTGACCGGGCTGGGCGGGGACGCGACCGCCGCGCGCACCGCCGCATATGCTGCCGCCGAGATGATCCATTTCCCCGGCAGTCAGCTCCGGCGCGACATCGGGCTCAGGGCGGTGCGGCAGACGTGAGCGAGCAACCCGCCCCGGCTCGCGCCACCCAACCCGCCGAGGAGCGCGAGGCGGTGGCAGAGGCCGCCGCCGACGTCGAGGCCCAGATCGAGGAGTTCGACGTCGACGGGCCGCTCGTGGGCATCGTCATGGGCTCGAGCAGCGACATGGAGAGGATGAAGGCCGCCGAGACCGAGCTCTCAGAGCGCGGCATCCGCTCCGAGATCCTCGTCATGTCCGCCCACCGCGAGCCCGACAAGGTCGCCGACTACGCGCGCAACGCCAGGGTCAACGGCGTACGCGTGATCATCGCCGGCGCCGGCCTCTCGGCCGCCCTCCCGGGCGTCGTCGCCGCCCATACCGAGCTGCCGGTGATCGGCGTGCCCCTGACGAGCCGGACCTCGGTGGCGGGCGGACTCGACGCGCTCCTCTCGGTCTCGCAGATGCCTCCCGGCGTCCCCGTCGCCTGCGTGGGCATCGACAACGCACGCAACGCCGCGATTCTCGCCGCCCGCATTCTCGCCGCCTAAGACCGCCCGCGTCGTCGTGCTCGTCGCCGCTAGTCCCCGAGACCCCGGTCGCGGATCTCGCGCTGGGCGGCTTCGCTCTTCTCGAGCTCGTCGAGGCCGATAGCGCGCAGGACCCCCGGAGTCTTGGTGAACTGGATCTCGCGGTAGTCGACGACTTGCAGATGGTTACCCCAAGGGTCGGCGAAGTCGAGCGAACCCGTGGCCTGGACGGCGACCCCCGCCTCCCTGAGCGCTCCGCGGACCGCCTCCTTGTCGTCGACGACGAGGCCGAAGTGCCTGGCCTCGTCGGGCGGCTGGCGGCGCCCCGCGGAGAGGGCGATGAACTGGTCGCCCATGTCGAGGAAGGCCATCCTGCTCCCAGCACGGCCCCGGAGCTCGAAGGCGAAGAAGCGCGCGTACCAGGCGAGCGCCTCGTCGATGTCGCCGACCTCGAGCGCGACGTGGTTGATGCCGACCAGGCGAGCCACCGTCTATCCGTGCAGCCGGTCGTAGTTCATGCGCATGAGCTCGATCACGTCGACGACGTCGGCCTCGCCTTCGATCCTCCGGGCGGCGGGACCGCGGCGGCCCGGGAAGACGGGGTGATCGACGATCCGGCCCTGCTCGAAGAGCTCGGCCCAGGTCTGCTTGGGGAAGTTGAAGTGGGCGGCGTGGTCGCCGTGGAGATGGCCGATCTCGCGGCGGCCGACCTTGAAGGCGAACTCTCCGCGGCGGCCGAAGCCGGCCTCGACGTCCGGCCACGAGGTCACTTCCTCGGTGATCCGCTCACTGGCGGTCAGGGACTTGGTCGTGGTCATGGGCTGCTCCTCTCAGACTAGGCGACACGATGGGTCATCATCGTGGCGCTCGCAGCCGCCGGTGTCCACGGGTAATTGGTCCTAGGCCCTCGCCACCCGTCCCTACTTGGCCGGGGTCTCCGCCTCGGGATCCTCGGCGAAGGCGCGAAAGGCCTCGGTCATCTTGGCGTCGGGACTGTCGCGGTCGCTCCCGCCGTCGTTGCCGCCGCCGGCCTCGGGCTCGGGCGGGCGCACGGCGGCGTTGGCCTGCTCGACGATGCTCTCGAGGTGATGGCGGAGCCTCTCCTCCTCCCCGGGCACGACCCCGCTGACCCGCACCGTCTGCTTCTTCACTGCGACCTTGCCCCAGTCGCCTCCGGGGAGGAGCCGAACCGTCATCTCGAAGCTGTCCTTCCAGCCCGAGGCGATCTCCCCCTCGACTGCGACGGTGAGCTTGCCGTCCTTGACCTTGGCGGTGGCCCAGTTGAGCTCGGCGTCAGCCATGCACGACTGATACCCGAATTCGCCGCTACCTAAAGGCGCAGTACGCTGCACGGCGTGGATCGAGTTCGTCGTCTCGGTTTCCTGGCAGGGGCCGTGGCAATCCTCGCACTAGCAGTACCCGGGTCCGCGCTGGCGGGCACCTACACGTGGGACCTGGCCTCGAACTTCACCTCGACGGCCCCGGGCGCCAACCCCGACCACGACCCCTACGGCGCCACCCCGTGGAGCTACCTCGGGGGCGCGAGCACGAGCATCGACCCGAGCACGTTCGCGCCGTTGTCCCCCTTCGTCTCGAGCCCCAACGGCTTGACGGCCTGGTCGACGGCGGGCGCCGCGCCGCTCGTGGGAATCAACCCCACGGAGGGAACCGTCACCGACCTGGGCGCGACCGTCCCGCCCCACCAGGTCTTCGTCGAGCCGGGGTCGGCGCAGGTCGTGGCCGTGGGGTGGACCTCACCGCTGACCCAGACCGAGACCGTCTCCATCAACGGCAGCATCACCTCCGATGCCCCCGGGCCCGGCCCCTGCGGTGTCGCCGCCACGACATGGAGCGTCGACCAGAACGCAGCGCCCCTCAGCGGTGCTTCCGGCTCCAACACGGGCTCGTTCACGACCACCGCCACCGTCGCTCCCGGAGGTTCTATCTACCTCACGGTGTCGACGGATCCGACCGACGCCGCCTGTGACGCCACCGGCGTCTCGCTCCACATCGAGGCGGGGGGAGCCGCGCCAGCGGTGGCGGTGACCACCCCCGTGTCCGGGACCTCGAGCACGGTCGACGACCCGACCTTCTCCGGGGTGGCCGGGTCGGACTTCGGCGACGGCAGCCAGGTGACTCTGCGCGTCTATGCCGGGCACGTCGTCTCCGGCAGCCCGGTGGAGACGGTGACGGTGCCCCGATCGGGCGCCTCGTGGTCGACGAATCTACCCACGCCGCTTCCCCTCGGGACCTACACGGTGCAGGCCGAGCAGGACGACGTCGCCAGTCCGCCCGACGTCGGTCTCAGTGCGCCGGCCACCTTCACGGTCGCGGTGCCGGCGATCTTCCTCGACTCGCCGGGGGCAAAGCCGCTCACCACCTCGACGCCCACCCTCACCGGCACCGCCGACAACGATGCGGGCAGCGATCCCTTCGCGGTGGTGGAGCTCTTCCGCGGAGACAACGCGACGGGATCGCCGGTCGCCAAGGTGTCCACTTCGGTGGCGGCGTCCGGGCGGTTCTCGGTTCAGGTCACCCCGGCGCTGCCCGACGGGACCTATACCGCCGTGGCCGCGCAGGCCGACCACGCGGGGGCCACCGGGGTGAGCGCGCCACAGACCTTCGACATCGACACCCGGCCCCCGCCCGTCACCCTCGTCCGTCCGGGAACGGGTTCGCGCGCCAACTTCCTGCAGCTCCTGTTCGCGGGCGCCGCCGGCAACGCCTCCTTCGACGCCCGCGTCGTCACCGTCACCCTGTACCGGGGCAAGAAGGCGAGTGGCAAGCCGGTCGGCACCACGCGCGCCACGGTGACGGGCTCGACGTGGTCGGCCAAGTGGCCGCGCTCGCTCGCCCCGGGGACATACACCGCGGTCGCCTCCCAGGGCGACGTGGTGGGTCATGTCGGGCGCAGCCCAGCCCACACCTTCCGCGTCCTTCCCCTCCCGCCCGTCATCGGCGCTCAGGCGACGTTCAGCCGCGCCGGTCGCGTGAGCGTCGTGATCGCCTGCAACGAGTCCGCGGGCGACACCTGCTCGGGCACCGTCCTCGTGCTCACCCGAGGCGAGTTCCAGCCGCTGGCGGGCGGCCCCGTCGGTCACCTCACCGTCATGTTCGCCTACGTCCACATCCCCGGCGGGCAGACCCGCTCGATTACGCGCACGGTGCTCCCCTCGGTCGCCGCCGTCCTGCGCCGGCACGCCGGCGTGGGGGTGACCATCTCCGCCAGTCTGCGCCCGATCCGGGGGAAGCCGATCCACGCCCGCGCCCAGGCCAACCTGCGGCGCGCGTGAGCGCCGGAGCGGCCGACCGCGATAATCGGGACGTGATCGAGCGCTACACCAGGCCCGAGCTGGGCGAGGTCTGGTCAGACCATGCCCGTTTCGAGGCTATGCGCCTCGTCGAGGTCGCGGCCTGCGAGGAGATGAGCGGCCCCACCGCTGCCGAGCTCGACGACATCCGCGCCGCGAGCTTCACCGTCGAGGCGATCGCCGAGCGCGAGCGTGTCACCGACCACGACACGGCCGCCTTCGTCGACGTGCTCGCCGCCTCCGCGGGCCCGGCCGGCCGCTGGATCCATCACGGCCTCACCTCGAGCGACGTCGTCGACACCGGCCTCGCGCTCCAACTCCGGCGCGTCTCCGAGCTCGTCCTCCCCGACAGCCGGCGTCTCGCCGCCGCCCTCGCGGCCCGCGCCCGCGAGCACCGGCGCACGCTGTGCGCGGGGCGTACCCACGGCATCCACGCCGAGCCCACGACCTTCGGGATCAAGCTCGCCGGGTTCGCGTTCGAGGCCGACCGCAACGCCCGCCGGCTCGAGCGCGCCTTCGCCCAGGCCTCGGTGGGGGCGATCTCCGGTGCCGTGGGCACCTACTCGGCGACCTCGCCCGACTTCGAGGAACGCGTGCTCGGGCGTCTCGGCCTCGAGCGCGAGTCGGTGTCCACCCAGGTGGTGGCGCGCGACCGCCACGCCGAGCTCATGCAGGCCGTCGCCCTCGCGGGAGCCGGGCTCGAGCGACTCGCCACCGAGATCCGTCACCTCGCCCGCACCGAGGTCGGCGAGGTGCAGGAGCCCTTCGCCGCCGGCCAGAAGGGCTCGAGCTCGATGCCCCACAAGCGCAATCCGATCAAGTCCGAGCAGATCACCGGCCTTGCCCGCCTCCTGCGCGCCAACGCCCAGGCGGCGCTCGAGAACGTCGCCCTGTGGCACGAGCGCGACATCTCCCACTCCTCCGTCGAGCGCGTCATCCTCCCCGACTCGACCATCCTCCTCGATCACCTCCAGCGCCGCGCCATCGGGCTCGTCGAGGGCATGGTGGTGAACGAGCAGCGCATGCGCGAGAACCTCGAGGCCACCCACGGGGCCCTCTTCTCCCAGCGCGTCCTCCTCGCCCTCGTCGAGTCCGGGCTCGCCCGCGACGACGCCTACCGCACCGTCCAGCGTCTCGCCCAGCTCGCCATCGACGAGCGCATCCCCATGCGCAACCTCCTCGCCGTCGATCCCGCCGGAGCCGGCCTCGACCTCGAGGCGATCTTCGACTACCAGCCCTTCGTCCGCTACGCCGACCAGATCGTCGGCCGCCTCGACGCGATCGCGCAACTTTCCGCCCTCGGGCGAGTTTAAGCGCAGTCGTGTCCAACGCGACGCCATGAGGGCGCCGCCAATCATCTAGGGGAGTACTGCACATGAAGAAGTTCCTGCCTCGCAGGCCGTCGGCCTCGATGCTCGTCGCCATGACCGCGTTGGTCGTGGCCCTCTCGGGTACCGCGGTCGCCGCAACCAGTCTGGTGAGCGGCGACAAGCTGATCAAGAAGGGATCGCTGTCGGGCAACCGGCTGCGCAAGCACACGATCACCGGTACCCAGGTGAATCTCAACAAGCTCGGCAAGGTGCCTAGCGCGAAGCACGCTGATAGCGCCACGACGGCGACGACGGCGACGAAGGCGACGACGGCGACGAGCGCCACCGCGGCAACAAGCGCGGTCAACGCGGTCAACGCCACGAACGCCACGAACGCCACGAACGCCACCAACCTCGGCGGCCAGCCTGCCAGCGCCTACCTGCCTGCCAGCACGGTGCAGGCGAGCGCCATGAAGGTCTTGACCGCCGGACAGACCGGTGTGCCGCTGGCGTCCAGTGGCCCGCTCTCCCTTACCGCCTCGTGTGCGGTGAGCGGCACCGGCTTTACGACCGTCACCATCAGCGTGACCTCGACCGCAGACAATTGGCTGCTTTCGGGCACGATCGAAGCGACGGCGGGAACTCTGACGGCCGACTCGACGACTGACGTCACGGTCGGGACGTTCAGGTCCGGATCGGACGGCATCCGAGTTCTGGCCCCGAACGGCGCCTCAATGATGGGTCAGGACGCGTACGGAGTGAACTGGCCGGCAGTCGGTAACTGCTTCGTCAGCACGTCCGTGACCACCTAGTCCGCGTACCACTGGCCAAGGCGGGCCCTCCTCCAGGGAGGGCCCGCCCCAGGGCCGGGAATCTCGTCACCCCCACCCGCTAGCATCAAAACCAGTGACCGCCGAGCTCGCCGACCTCCCGCTGATCGCCTCGGGCAAGGTCCGCGAGATCTACGATCTCGACGATACGCTGCTCATCGTCGCCTCCGATCGGATCTCGACCTACGACGTCGTCCATCCCAATCCGATCCCCGACAAGGGCAAGGTGCTGACCGGGCTCTCGACGTTCTGGTTCGAGCGCACCGGCGAGATCATCGCCAATCACATGCTCTCGGTGACCGAGGGCGTTCCGCCCGAGGCCGCGGGCCGGGGCATGGTTGTGCGCCGGCTCGAGATGCTCCCCGTCGAGGCGGTCGTGCGCGGCTACATCACCGGGTCGGGGTGGAAGGACTACCAGGGCACGGGCGCGGTGTGCGGGATCGAGCTGCCCGCCGGACTGCGTGAATCCGATCGCCTGCCCGAGCCGCTCTTCACCCCGGCGACCAAGGCCGAGCTCGGTAGCCATGACGAGAACATCGACTTCGAGGGCGCCGTGCGGCTGATCGGTGATCGCGCGCTCTCCGAGCGCCTGCGCGAGGTGTCGATCGCGCTCTACGAGCACGCGGCCGAGCACGCGCGCGAGCGGGGAATCATCCTCGCCGACACCA
>DASZKU010000364.1:0-3027 GCA_035552815.1 Solirubrobacteraceae bacterium
CCCCTCGGGCAACCATTCCGCCATATCCGGCGGCAACAACATCACCTGATCACGATCACACGACAAGAATTTCTGGGCCATACCCAGAACCTTCTTAAACGCGCCGGACGGAACCGCCAGATTTACGCGACAGCCTCTATAGGTGGTCAACAGGCATCACGTCCGGCCAACAGCGCCGCGTGCGCCCCGGCGCTCTACCGGGAACCGTCGGCTCGACCGCTGAGCTCCCGCGCCCCTACAACCCCAGCGCCCGGGCCAGCTCACGCCACGCCTCGCCGGGGACGCCCTCGACCCCCACGGGTTGCAGAGCCACGTGGTCCGCTCCCGCCTCGAGGTGGGCGAGCGCCACCGGCGCGATCTCCTCGGCGGTGCCGTGGGGCACAACGGCGTCGATCAGGCGATCCGAGCCGCCGTCGGCGAGGTCGCGCTCGGTGAAGCCGAACTCGAGCAGGTTGCTCGTGTAGTTGCGCAGGCGCAGGTAGCTCGCCGTGTAGCGCCGCGCCGCCTGGGCTCCGCGCACCGGGTCGGGGTCGACCACGCACGCCATCTCGGGGGCGAGGAGCGGCCCGTCGCCGAGCACGGCGCGAGCTGCCCGGGTGTGCTCGACGGGGACGAAGTAGGGGTGTGCCCCGGCCGCCCGCTCGGCGGCGAGCGAGAGCATCTTCGGCCGCAGCGCCGCCAGCACGCGCCGTTCGCGCGGCAGCGGGTGATCGGACGCGTCCAGCCCGTCGAGGAAGGCACGCATGGTCGAGAGCGGCCGCGTGTAGTGGCTCGTGGCCTCGGGATGGCCGATGCCGATGCCCACGAGCAGGCGGTCGGGAAACTCGGACTCGAGCGCCGCGAACTCGGCCGCGAGCTCAGCCGGCTCGTACTGCCACACGTTGACGATTCCCGTCCCCACCGTGAGCCGCGAGCTCGCCGCGAGCAGGGGCCGCGTCGAAGGGAGCCGGGGCGAGCCACCGAGCCAGAAGGTGCCGTACCCGAGGTCCTCGACGAGCTTGGCCGCCTCGGCAGCGTGGTCCTCGCCGATGGCGCGGTACGAGGTCCAGATCCCGAACTGTCCGAGCTCCACAGCTACATGGTTGCAGACGGGGACCGGCGAGCTTGTCAGACGGTAAGACCAAATGTAGAAGACCGGTCCACCAATGTTTGGACGTCTGGCCAATGCGCTGGTCGGACCTCTCACATTAGCTTCCCGGCCATGGCAGAGACGATGACGGAGCCGGCCGTTCGGGTCCCGCGCAGCGCCAAGGTGTTCTCGTATTCGGCCGAGCATGCGCCCGCGGTGACCGTGCCCGCGGGCGAGACCTTCGTGGTCGAGACCACGAGCGCGTTCGGGGAATTTCCCCTCGGCCCGGGCGACGATCTCAGCGGCCTCGACGTCGGGCGCTGCGATCCCCTCACCGGTCCGGTGGCGATCGAGGGAGCGATGCCCGGCGACGTGCTCGTGGTCCACATCGTCGACATCCAGGTCGAGGGTCTGGGCGCCCAGGGCGTCATCCCCGGCATCGGCATCCTCGACTGGCCCCGCCTGCCGCTCGAGTTCCATCCCGTCAAGGACGGCGAGATCGTCTTCCCGGGCGGCCTGCGCCTGCCGGTGCGCCCGAACCTGGGCTGCCTCGGCGTCGCGCCCGCGGGCGAGCCCGTGCCCAGCGTGCTCCCGGGCGACTTCGGCGGCAACATTGACACCCGCTTCGTGTGCGCGGGGTCGGTCGTCGAGCTCCCCGTCTCCCACCCGGGCGCGCTCCTGTTCATGGGCGACTGCCATCAGCTTCAGGGCGACGGCGAGCTCTGCGGGGTAGCGCCCGAGACCGACGCGGTGGTGACCCTGCGCTGCACGGTGCGCACCGGCGGCCGGCCCATCCCGCGCCCTCGCGTCCTCACCCGCGAGCGCCTCATGTTCCTCGGCTCGGCCGAGACGCTGGAAGCGGCGGGTGCGCTCGCGACTCAGGACCTCGTCGACGCCCTCGTGGCCGAGAAGGGGATGACCGAGGACCTCGCCTATCTCCTGGCCACGGTCAAGGCCGACTTCGAAATCTGCCAGGTCGTCAACGGACTGCGCACCGCTCGCGTGTCCATCGATCGCCAGTTCTACGAGGCGCTTGCGCCTCGCGCCTAACCGCGCCCATCCACCAACCACACACCGGGGTGATATGAAGTGGCTACTCCAGCCGCCAAGTCAGGCCTGCGCCAACGCTCAATCGGTTTCTGGGAGTCGCTCGCCCTGTCGGTCGAGGCCATGGGACCGCTGCTCGGGGCCCTCTCCGTCGCCCCCCTGATCGCCATCAGCGCGGGCTTCTCGGCCCCCTTCATCGTCCTCGTGTGCGGCATCGCCATGTTCATCGTGGCGCTGACCATCGCCCGCTTCGCCCGCGTGCTCCCGAGCGCGGCGTCGATCTACTCCTACGTCAGCCACGGCCTGGGCGAGAAGACCGGCTTCCTCTCCGCCTGGCTGTCGTTCATGTACTACGTGCTCTTCGTACCCCAGCTCCTGCTCGCCTTCGGGCTCTACGCGCGTTCGGGGCTGCTCTACGTCTTCAGCGTGAGCATCCCCTGGTGGGTCTGCTCGATCTTCGCGGCGGGCATCGCGCTGACCCTGTCACTGATCGGGATCCGCCTGTCGACGCGGATCGACCTCGGCCTCGCGATCATCGCCAACCTCGTGCTCCTCATCGCGAGCATCGCGATCATGACCAAGGTGAGCCATGTGACCCTGTCCTCGCTCACCCCCAGCCACGCCGGGGGCGGCTTCACCGGCCTCTCGCTCGCCATCGCCAGCGGCGTCCTCATCTACCTCGGCTTCGAGCAGTCGTTCACCCTCGGTGAGGAGGTCAAGGATCCGCACGGCAATGTACCCAAGGCGATCTTCGTCGCCCTCGTGAGCATCGGGCTGTTGCTCCTCTTCGCCTGCTTCGCCATGGTCTCCGCCTTCGGCGTCCACGGGATCAACGCCCTCACGGCCGCCAACAGCACCGACGGCACCCCGTGGTGGGCGGCCTTCCACCGCGTCGGCCTGGGAACGGGCTG
>DASZKU010000365.1:0-3006 GCA_035552815.1 Solirubrobacteraceae bacterium
AGGACGACGACGGGCGCGCTCACCCTTGCTCGCCCTCGAGCCCGGTGATCTTGATCCCCGCCTGCGTCTTGTTGCGGATGTTGATCGAGATGAGCAGGGGGGTGAGCTGCTCGACGATCCGCGCCATCTCCAGGCGCCCGCAGTCGACGGCGCGCAGCCCCGGGATCGCCTCGATGAGCTCGCCGATCCGCGCCTTGTCCTCGCGCCGGTCGCCGCACACGAGGACGTCCTCGTCGAGCCGGTAATCGAGATCGCTCAGGTGCGAGGCGCTCACCGTGTGCAGGGCCGAGACGACCCGGATTCCGTCGGGCACCATCTCCTGCGCCTGCTGGGCGGCCGACCCCTGCCACACCCCGAGCGACCTCGTCGCCTTGCCGCTCACCGCCGCGGCCAGGGGGACAGTGCAGTCGAGCACGAGCTGGCCCTCGGCGAGCGCTCCCTTGAGGTTGGTGAGGGTCTCGGACTGGCTGCGGAAGGGCACCGCGAGGACGACGATCTCGGCCCCCGCCCGCGCCGCCGCGGCGTTCTCGAGGCCCGTGAACGACCCCTCGGGCACGCGCTCGCCGGCGCGTTCGGCGGCCTCGGCGGCGCGGCCCGCGTCGCGCGAGCCGATGACGACGGGAGTGCCGGCCCGGGCGAGGCGGAGCGCCAGGCCGAAGCCGAGCGCGCCTGTGCCTCCGATGATGCAGACGGGCGCCGGCACGGGTCGCGGAGTCTATGGGGAATCGGCGGGCGCCGACTGCATCGATAGATTTGCCACCGGTGAAACCGATCGGGAACTTGGACGACCGCCGGTAGGCTGGGCGCCATGCAGTCCTCGGCGCTCACCCCCGGAATCGAGGCGCGCCGGGAGTTCACCGTCGAGGGAGAGCTCGTCACCGACGTGGGGGGCACGCTCGGCTTCTCCGTGCTCTCGACCCCGGGGATGATCGCGATGATGGAGCGCACGGCGGCGATGCTCGTGTACCCGCTCCTGGGCGAGCACAGGGCCACGGTCGGCTTCGAGGTGTGCGTCCGTCACGTGGCCGGGGCGGCCGCCGGATCGCGGTGCGCGGCGCACGCCCGCCTCACCGAGGTCGTCGACGAACGCAAGCTCCGCTTCTCCGTCGAGGTCGTCCACCAAGACGGCCGCACCATCGGGCTGGGCACCCACGAGCGGCGGGTCATCGAGGCCCGCAACCGCTGAGCGAGCATCTCACCCCGACCTACAATCGGCCCATGCTCCCGACCACGGTGAGGATCCGCGAGGTGGGCCCTCGCGACGGCTTCCAGAACGAGCCCGAGGTGATCGCCACCGCTGAGAAGGTCGTGCTCATCGAGGCCCTCGCGAACGCCGGGCTGCGCCGGATCGAGCTCACGAGCTTCGTGCGCCCGGACGTGATCCCCCAGCTCGCCGATGCCGCCGAGGTGCTCGAGGCGGTCCGGCTCCCGGGCGGGGTGTCGGCCAGCGTCCTCGTCCCCAACGAGCGCGGCCTCGAGCGCGCGCTCGAGCACCGCGCCCGCTTCCAGGAGATCAACGGCTTCCTGTCCGCCTCGGAGACCCACAACGCCAAGAACGTCGGGCGCTCGATCGAGGAGTCGCTCGCCGGTCTCGAGCGCACCTTCGCCCGCGCGCGCTCGGCGGGCCTGCGCTGCGAGGGGGTGATCTCCACCTCCTTCGGGTGCCCCTACGAGGGCCGCGTCGCGACCGAGCGGGTGCTCGAGATCGCCCGCCGGCTGGCCGGCGCGGGCGCCGAGGAGATCGGCTTCGGGGACACGACGGGAATGGCCAACCCGCTTCAGGTGCGCGACTTCTTCGCCGCCGCCCGGGAGGCGCTGCCCGACGTCGAGCTCACCGCCCACTTCCACAACACCCGCGGGCAGGGGCTCGCCAACGTGCTCGCCGCGCTCGAGGCCGGCGTCGACAGCTTCGAGTCGAGCTTCGGCGAGCTCGGCGGCTGCCCGGTGCCCGCGGGGGCGACGGGGAACATCGCCACCGAGGATCTCGTCTCCATGCTCCACGAGATGGGGATCGCCACGGGCATCGAGCTCGCGGCCTTGATCGACGCCTCGCGCCAGGCCCAGCGCGTGCTCGGGCGCCCGCTCGGGAGCCACGTCCTCACCGCCGGGCCGGTGCAGTGGTCGACGTGACCGTTTCACATATCCTCCGCGCCTAGAGAGGGAACCGATTCCCGATTGTTGACGAGGAGGAAATCTGATGCGTCTCAGCGTTCGGCGACTGGGCATGGCGGCTTGCACGCTGGCCGCGGTCCTCATCACGGGCTGTGGCTCGAGCTCTACTTCGACGACCTCGAAGACGGCGGCGAGCACCACCGGGAGCTCGACCACGTCGGCCTCGACGAGCCCCACCACCACCATCCCCAGCGTGGCCAAGATCGCCGCGATCGCGGCGGAGGTCCCCGCGTCGATCGCGAAGAAGGGGACGTTGACCGTGGCGGCCGACGCCAGCTACGCGCCCAACGAGTTCATCGCCCCGGACGGCCACACGGTCGAGGGGATGGACGTCGATCTCATCGACGCCCTTGCCGGCGTCATGGGCCTCAAGGCCAACGTCGTCAACCAGACCTTCGACAGCATCATCCCCGGGCTCCAGGCCGGTAAGTACGACATCGGCGCGTCGTCGTTCACCGACACCAAGGCGCGCGAGAAGACCGTCGACTTCGTCACCTACTTCTCCGCCGGAACTTCCTTCTACACCAAGACGCAGGGCGGAACGTCGGTCAACACCCTCGCCGACCTCTGTGGCCACACCGTCGCGGTCGAGGCGGGCACGACCGAGCAGACCGACGCCACCGGGCAGAAGTCCAAGTGCACGGGCACCGGCAAGCCGACCGTGACCGTGCTCGTGTTTCCCAACCAGAACGACGTCAACCTCGCGGTCCAGAGCGGTCGCGCTCAGATCGGCATGGCCGACTCGCCCGTCGCCCGGTACGCGATCAAGCAGACGGGCGGCGCCTTCAAGCTCGTCGGCGCCCAGTACGGCACCGCCCCCTACGGGTTCGCATT
>DASZKU010000366.1:0-3001 GCA_035552815.1 Solirubrobacteraceae bacterium
CGGTGATGCGATCCTCGAGCCCGGCCTCGCACACCCGCTCCACGGCGAGGTCGTACTGCTCGCGCGAGATCGTCGTCGTCGTCACGCGACACCCGTACCGGCTCGCGGCGTGGACGGCGAGGCCGCCCCACCCGGTACCGATCTCGAGCAGGTGATCGTCGGGGCCGAGCTCGAGCTTTGAGCACACGCGGTCGAGCTTGGCCACCGAGGCCTCGAGCAGGGTCGCCTCGGGGGTGGGGAAGTAGGCTGAGGAGTACATCATCGTCTCGTCGAGGAAGGTGGCGAAGAGGTCGTTGCCGAGGTCGTAATGGGCGGCGATCTGGCGGCGGCTGCGCCGGATGGTGGGAGCGTGCACGCGCCGGGTGAGGCGCTGGATCGGGAGCCGCACCGGCGTCAGGCGCGCGCGCAGGCGGTCGAGGGCGGCGACGTTACGGGCGGCGATGCGCGTGAGGACGACGAGGTCCTCGCACTCCCACCAGCCGTCCGCGTAGGAGTTCGCCATCCCGTAGCTGCCCTGGAGCCACGCGCGCCACGCCCGCGGGTCGCGGACCGTCACCGTGGTGGCGAGCGAGGAGGGCTCGCCGAACCTGAACGTGTGCCCGTCGGGCGCCACCACCGTGAGCTGGCCGCCGCGCAGGCGGCGCAGGAGGCGGACGAGGACACCCCGGGCGAACCCGGCGCTCATCGGGCCATCGCCCGCGGATGCGCCTGCACGGGGATGCCCTTGAGGCGCAGGCGCAGGGCCTGCGCGTAGATCGCCGCGCTCACCTTCATCGACAGCGGCGCGCGGCCGAGCAGGAGGGTCGTGAGCGAGCGGCGATTGAGGTCCTTGCGCTCGAGGGCGAGCGAGGCGCTGAACTCGCGCCGGCCGTCGCGATCGGCGCCGATCGATACGTCGAGGCGCTCCCCCGGGGGGCTCAGGCACAGCTCGTACTCGTAGTCGAGCGAGTAGAAGGGCGAGACGTGGAGCTCCTTGCCGTGGCGGCTCGTGAGCTCGCGTGACACGTAGGCGTGGCGCTCGCCCCACGGCGTGTTCGTCACCTCGGCGACGGTGGCCTGCACCTCCTCGCCTCGAGGATCGAAGCAGTAGTAGAAGCTCACCGGGTTGAAGGCGTGCCCGAAGCACCGCGGCGTGGTGAGCACGCGCACCGGCCCCTCGGGCCGGTACCCCGTGCGCTCGGCCACGAGCTCGCGGACCGCCTGATCGAGCGGGACATCGGCGTCGCCGTGGTAATCCGCGCGCCGGAACCACCCGAGCGCCGGGCGCCGCGCCGACCACAGCGGATGCCCGTCGAAGAGCTCGGGAAGCTCGTCGAGGTCGAGGTACATCATCGCCACCCGGTAGGTGAACGCGTGCTCGCGAGGCTGCGAGCGGCGGTGGGCGACGACGCCCTCGTAGATCGCGCTCGCCCGGGCGCTCACAGCTTGCCCCCGAGTGCGGTGCACGTCTTCATCGCGCTCACCACCCCGTCCTCGTGGAACCCCCAGCCCCAGTACGCGCCGCAGTAGTGAATGCCGTCGACGCCGTCGATCTCCTCGCGCCGCCGCTGGGCCGACATGCCCGCCGTGGTGTAGATCGGATGCCAGTAGTTCCAGCTCCCGAGCACGCGCGCGGGCTCGATCCGGTCGCTGTGGTTGAGGGTTACGCACAGCTCCTCGCCCGCGTCGAGGTTCTGCAGTCGGTTCATGTGGTAGGTGACGCTCGAAGCCGGACCCTCGGCGTCGAGGTGATAGTTCCAGCTCGCCCACGCGCGGCGGCGGCGGGGCAGGAGGCGGCGATCGGTGTGGAGGACGACCTCGTTGCGCTGGTAGGGGATGGCGCCGAGGATCTCGCGCTCGCGGTCGCTGGGGTCGGTGAGCATCCCGAGCGCCTGGTCGGAATGGGTGGCGATGACCACGCGATCGAAGCGCCGCGGGTCCTGACCGCGCGTCGTCACCTCGACGTGCTCGCCGACCCGGGTGATCGCCGTCACGAGCTGGGAGAGGAGGATGCGCTCGCCGAAGGGCGCCGTGAGGCGCTCCACGTAGCGGTGCGAGCCGCCCGCGATCGTCCGCCACTTGGGCCGGCTGCCGAGCCCGAGCATCCCGTGGTTCTCGAAGAACTGGGCCAGGAAGCGGGCCGGGAAGCTCCACATCTGCCGGGGGTCGGCCGACCACACCGCCGAGGCCTGGGGGACGATGAGCTTCTCGACGAACTCGCGCGAGTAGGCACGCTCGTCGAGGTACTCGCGCAGCGAGGGCCCGTCGCCCTCCGAGCTCAGCAGCTCCCGCGCCTCGCGCTGGAAGCGGCGGACGTCGGCGAGCATGCGCAGGAAGCGGGGCGAGGCGAGATGGCGCGGATTGGCGAACAGGCCGGCGAGCGAGGTCGAGCTGTATTCGAAGTCGCGCCCGTCGGAGACGCTGAAGCTCATCGAGCTCGCCTGCGTCGCCACCCCGAGCTTGCCCAGCAGCCGCTCGAAGTTCGGGTAATTGCGGTCGTTCATGACGATGAAGCCGGTGTCCACCTCGTGGCTCGCCTCCCCGGCATCGACACGCACCGTGTGGGTGTGCCCCCCGATCCAGTCCGCCGCCTCGAACACCGACACGTCGTGCTCACGGTGGAGCAGATAGGCGGCGACGAGGCCCGACACTCCGGCTCCCACGATGGCGACTCTCATGGTCCGTTATACGCACACCCCGGGCCCGTGGTTCAACGGAGCAGCCGTTAAGGATCGCCGTCGTCGACCTACGATCGACCCGCCCACGGGGGGGCGCGCCGGTGCCTAGTGCAGCGTTCCGAAAGAACTTTGATGATCTGGCGAGTGGCTGGGCGTGCCTGGGCGTGTCCGCCGGCCTTCCTCGTACCCGGGCGTACTTGGATGGCCGGTGGACGCGGCCAGGTGCGTCAGCCGGACGACTCGAGCGCAGCCCGAGAAGGCGAGGCCGGATGCCGAGCGGGCTGCGCTCGAGGCCGTCAGAGCGCAAAGGGATTTCGAGAACGGTGCACTAGGCCCGCGTGAAG
>DASZKU010000367.1:0-16094 GCA_035552815.1 Solirubrobacteraceae bacterium
CGCCGAGGGCGCCGGGCCCGCGGGCGGGGCGTTGCCCGAAGCGGTGGCGTTCTCAGCCGCCTCCGCCCACCCCGTCCCGTCGAAGTTGTCGAGGTTCTCGGTCTTCCAGAACTCGGGATGGGAGGCCTTGACGCTCAGCACCTGGGCGCCCGAGGTCGGCCAGTAGTAGGGACCGTAGCCCTGGAACCAGTTGAACGTCTCCGTGCCCGAGGGGCTGAAGGTATTGGCGAAGGCCTGGTAGTTGAAGAGCGGGCGGTGGGTGTCGAGCCCGGGGGCAAGGAAAGCCCCGGCCACGCCCGCCAGCGCGGCGATCGCCACCGCGGGCAGCACCTCGGGGCCGGCCAGGCGCTCACCCCACACGAAGGCGGCCACGAGCACGAAGAGGAGCAGCCCCTGGAGGTAGGCCACGCGCGGGGCCTCGAGCGCCGAGGGGACGATGGCCAGGGCGATCAGGGGCAGGGCCGCGGCGGCGCGGCGGGCGTCGCCGAGGGCCTGGGGCACGAAGGCGAGGAGGACGCCGGCGTCGAGCAGGAGCAGGCCGCCGCCGAGGAGGATCATCGTGCGCGCCCACGGGTTCACGCCCGCGTAGGGGACGATGATCCGGGGCAGCGTGCTCAGCCCCTGGTTGATCCCGTGCGCGATCACCGCGATGTGGAGGTGGAGGACGAGGGTGAGGGGGACCCCGCAGATCGGGAACACGGCGACGAGCGGAACGATCACCCCGAGGGCGGCGAGCAGGCGATCGCGGCCCGGGCGCTGGGCGCGCCGGCCGAGCACGCCCCCCGTCGCCGTCGCCACGGCGAGGAGCAGGAGCATCCGTCCCGTCGCCGCGGGCGCGACCAGGGTCGCCCAGCGCAGCGAGCCGTAGAGGCCGAGCGCGGAGAAGGTGAGCAGGCGCACCGCCGGCCGCGCCGGGTGGGCGCCCGGCTTGGCGCGCGCCGAGCGCCGGAGCGTCTCCAGGGGGACGCGGTGCGAGGTGGCGAGGCTGCTCAAAGCCTCATCCCCCTCGGGACCCGGCGATCGCCGCCGCCCGCGCCGCCGCCGACTTGGGCGCGCCCGGGCGCGCGTGGAGCTCGTAGCCGCTGCACCCCGCGACCTCGAAGCTCGCGCTCCGTCCCGGCAGGCGGCCGGGGACGACGAGCACGCGAGCCCCGCGGGCGACGCCGTCGGCGGCGGCGGGCAGGCGGTGCAGCCGCCGCGCGGCCACGTAGAAGGTCGGGCCCCGGCGGACGCCGACGCCGGCCAGGAAGGGGGCGGGCGTGCCCGGGCTGCGCTCGATCATCGCCAGGCGCGCATGCGCCGCCGCCCACGGGCCGGGACCGCCGTCGAGCGCGGTCGCCCTGCGCTCGCCGGGAAGGAGGAGCGCGCAGCCACCGTTGCCGCCGAGCTCGAGCGCGAGCGAGGCCGCCGCTCGCACGGCGGCGTCGAGGTCCTCGGGCCGTTCCGCGGCGCGGGCGTCGAGCACCACGAGCGGGCGCGAATCGCTCTCGGCGCGCAGCCGGCGCTCGAGCAGGCCGGCGCCGCGCGCCATCGCCGCCCAGTGGATGCGCGAGGCCGAGGTGCCCTCCCGGTAGGGGCGCAGTCCGTCGATCTCGCCCTCGGCGAGGGCGGCGCGGGGCGCGTTCGCCGAGGGCCGGAAGCTCGCAACCGCCGGCGAGGGGGCGGACCCGCTGCCCGCCACCCGGATCGGCTCGGTGCGGGGGAGCACGAGGAGCTCGTGCGCCGCTCCCGTGCCCGGGCACACCCGGCGGGAGAGGTCGAAGGGATCGCGGACGAGGAGCGCGGGCGGCTCGAAGCGCCGCAGGCCGCGCCGGGGGAAGCTCGCCGTCACCACGCGGGTCCGCGTGCGCCGGCGGGCGCCCAGCGGGATGGGCCTGGCGGCGAGCGGTTCGAGCACCTCGCCCGACAGGGCGGGCATGCGCCCGCGGCGCACCTCGAGCTCGAAGGCGAACTCCTGGCCCTCGGTGACGCGCCGGGCGGTCAGCCTGCGCTCCACGGTGGCGCCGCGGGCGGCGAGGCGCGTCCACAGGGGGGCGAGGATCCCGATGAGGAGAAAGGCGACGCCGGGGACGTAGAGGGGTGCGGCGTCGAAGAGCCGGGCCACCACCGTCAGCCCGGCCCCGGCCGCGACGATGCCCTGCGCGCGGGTCAGCGGTGTGCCCCCACGTGCTACCGGGCCGACACGGCCGCGACGGCGTCGGCGATGACCTCCTCGGCGCTCACCCCCGCGGCCTCGGGAGCGAGGACGAGGCGATGGGCGAGCACGGGCGCGGCGAGCGCCTGCACGTCGTCGGGGAGAGCGTGGTCGCCGCCCCGCATCATCGCCCGCGCCTTGGCGGCGCGCAGGAGCATGAGGCCGGCCCGCGGGCTGGCGCCGAGATCGACGCGCGGGTCCTCGCGCGTGTGCCAGAGCAGGCGCACGACGTAGTCGCGCAGAGGCTTGGTGGCCCGCACCCGCGCGCTCGCCTCCTGGGCGAAGAGGACCTCGGCGGCGGTGACCACGGGCTCGAGGGTGAGCACGCGGTCGCCCGACTCGTGGTCGGCGAGCATCGCCACCTCGGCTTCGGGGTCGGGATAGCCGAGCGAGACGCGCACCATGAAGCGGTCGACCTGAGCCTCGGGGAGCGGGTAGGTCCCCTCGTACTCGATCGGGTTCTGGGTGGCGAGGACGAGGAAGGGCCGGGCGAGCTCGTGGGTGTGGACGTCGACGGTGACCCGCCGCTCCTGCATGCACTCGAGCAGGCCGGACTGGGTCTTCGGCGAGGCCCGGTTGATCTCGTCCACAAGCACCACGTTGGCGAACACCGGACCGGGGCGGAACTCGAAGCGCTGCTCGCGCTGGTTGTAGACGTTGACCCCGACGACGTCGGCGGGGAGGAGATCGGACGTGCACTGCACGCGCGCGAACTGGCAGTCGATCGAGCGCGCCAGCGAACGCGCGAGTGCCGTCTTGCCCACGCCCGGGTAGTCCTCGATGAGCGCGTGACCCTCGGCCATGAGGGTGACGAGGAGGTGGCTGAGGATGTCCTCGCGCACGTGCACGGCGCGCCGGATGTTCGCCGCGATGCGCCCGACGACGCCGGCCGCGGCCTCAGACTCGTGCGGCGCGACCGGCGGTAGGTCCAACGGCTCCATCTACATCCTCCCGTGCGTGGGCGGCCGGCGCTGCGGGCGCACGGAGCCGCTGAACCTCGTCGAGCACGGCCGCTGCCACCTCGGCCTTGGTCGTACGGGCGACCCGATGCTCGCCTTCGGCGGTGACGATCGTGACCTCGTTCTCGGGCACGTCGAAGCCGATGTCCGAGCGCGAGATGTCGTTCATGACGACGGCGTCGAGGCGCTTGCGCGTGAGCTTGTCGCGCGCGTAGGCGAGAGCCCCGGGGCCGTGCTCGGCCGCGAAGCCGACGAGGAGCTGACCGGGCCGGCGGCGGCGGGCGAGGGCGCTGAGGATGTCCTCGGTGGGCTCGAGCTCGATCGGCTTCGGGCTCGTGTCCTTCTTCACCTTGTAGTCCACGGGCGCGGCGGGCCGGAAGTCGGCCACGGCGGCGGCCATGAGGAGGATGTCGCAGCGCTCGAATTCGCGCTCGCAGGCGATCAGGAGCTCGGCGGCGGTGTGGACCTCGAGGATCCGTGCGTTCGGCGGCGGGGACACGCTCGCGTTGGCGGCGATCGCCGTCACATCGGCCCCGCGGCGGCGCGCCTCACGCGCGAGCGCGAATCCCATCCGCCCCGAGGAGCGGTTGCCGATGTAGCGGACGCTGTCGATCGGCTCGCGGGTGCCCCCGGCGGTGACGAGGACGCGGAGCCCGAGCAGCGAGGCGGGGACGGCGCGCTGGGCGAGCACGGCTTCGCAGGCGGCGAGGAGCTCTGAGGGCTCGGGGAGGCGGCCCACTCCGTGCTCGCCGTGGGAAGCGAGCTCGCCCTCGCCGGGCGGGACGACGGTCACCCCGCGCCCGGCGAGCAGGCGCAGGTTGGCCTGCGTGGCCGGGTTCTCGTACATGCGGGCGTTCATCGCCGGGGCCACCACCACCGGGCAGGCGGCGGCGAGCGCCGCGGTGCTCACGAGGCTGTCGGCGAGCCCGTGGGCGAGCTTGGCGATGGTGTGGGCGGTGGCCGGGGCGATCAGGTAGACGTCGGCGTGCTCGACGAGCGCGAGGTGGCTGATGGGCGCGCGGTCGGGCACCGGCTCCCCGGGATACGCTCCCCGGGCGGGGTCGGGGTCGAACTCGCCGACGAGCACGGGCGCGCCGGTTATCGCCGCGAACGACGCGGTGCCCACGAAGCGGGTGCTCGCCTCGGTCTGGATCACCCGCACCGCGTGCCCGGCGCCCACGGCCAGGCGGGCGGTCTCGAGCGCCTTGTATGCCGCGATCCCGCCGCTCACTCCAAGGAGCACCCGGGCCACGCGCGCGTCCCTACCGGTAGTGGTACTTCAGCTTGCCCTGAGCGACTTCCTCGAGGGCGATGGTGAGGTAGTTCTTCGAGCGCGTGTCGACCATCGGGGGTGGGAACTCGTCGAACGTGCCCTCCCCGAGGTTGTGGTAATACGAATTGATCTGGCGCGCGCGCTTGGCGGCGATGATCACGCTCGCGTAATCGGAGTCCGCGTGCTCGATGAGCTTGTCGATGCGGGGAGAGATCAAGAGTCGGCGTTCCTTCTCGGTAGGGGGGCGAGACAAGGGTAGCGGCCGAGGGCAGGAAAGCTGCAATTCACGCGCCCGCCAGGGTTTCCTACGCGCCCGCGAGGGTTTCGTACGCGCCCGCGAGGGTTTCCTACGCGCCCGCGAGGGTTTCCCGGACGATCCCCACGAGCTCGTCGGTCGCCTCTTCGAGCCGGTCGTTGACCACCACGTGCCCGAACTCGCGCTGGGCCTCGAGCTCGCGGTCGGCGGTGCGCAGGCGCTCGTCGACCTGGTCGGGCGCGTCGGTCCCCCGCCCCACGAGGCGGGCGCGCAGGGCGTCGCGCGAGGGCGGGGCGATGAACACGGCGACGGCGTCGGGCATCGCCTCGCGCACCTGGCGCGCCCCCTGGACCTCGATCTCGAGCACCACCGGGACGCCGGCGTCGAGCCGGCGCTCGAGCTCTGAGCGCAGCGTGCCGTAGCGGTTGCCCGAGTACGAGGCGTGCTCGACGAAGCTCCCGGCCGCGGCCCGGCGCTCGAACTCGTCCTCGGGCATGAAGTGGTAGTCGACCCCGTCGCGCTCGCCGGGTCGCGGCGCGCGGGTGGTCGCCGAGACCGAGAGCTCGAGGCCGGGAACGCGCTCGAGCAGCCCCCTGATCAGCGTTCCCTTGCCGACCCCGGAGGGCCCGGTGATCACGAAGACCTTGGCGCTCGGCACGCGGGCGTGGACGCTAGCGACGCATGAGCGCGACGAGCTCGGCGCGCTGGCGCTGGGAGAGCCCGCCGATGGTCTTGCTCGGCGAGATCCGGCACTGCGTGAGAATCTTGTTCACCTTCACCCGCCCGTACTTGGGGACGGCGAGGAGGAGGTCGAAGACCTTCGCGGTCTCGAGATACTCCGGCGGCTCGAGGAGGAGCTCGTGGATGGGCTGGCGCCCGGCCTTGAGATCACGCTTGAGCTTGGCCCTCCGCGTGCGCACGTCGTTGGCACGTTGCAGGGCATCCATCCTCTGGAGCAGCGACCTTTCCGGTGCAGCGATGTGCTTGGTGGCGGAGTCGCTGACCGGCGGCATGGGCGGCGAGTCTACATCTTGGGAGCGGGCGTTCAAGGGCATCGGTCAAGATTCGACTAGACCTCAAGTTGAGGTCGACACATATCGAGCCTGGTTACGGTAATCAAGTGTCTTTGCAGGGTGTTTTACACGCTGTTAGCAAGTAAGCGCGGCGTGATTCCGTAATTCCCGCTGTTTGCAGCATGGGCCGCTAGCTCCTCCGAGATTCGTGCCCCGGCTCGTGGATCCCGGAAGCTTCCGGTACCCACAGCGACCACCTTAGCGCCTGCCGTGAGCAGGTCGAGGGCATCGCGACCGCGCTCCACGGCGGGAACGCCAAGTGGTGCACCAGCTCACCGGATGCCGCTCGCGCGGGCGTGGATCTCCTGCAGGGACATGACCTCGGGCTCCCCCGCCCGCGCCGCGGCGATCGCCCGAGCGGCCGCCATCCCCCCGGCCATGGTGGTGATGCAGGGGATCCGGCGGGCGATGGCGGCGGCGCGGATCTCGTAGCCGTCGGCGCGCGCGCCGGTGCCCACCGGGGTGTTGATCACCAGGTCGACGTCGTCGCGGTCGATCCAGTCGACGACGTGGGGCGAGCCCTCGCCGAGCTTGTTGATCGTCTCCACGGGAATGCCGCTGCGCCGGATCGCCTGCGCCGTGCCCCGAGTGGCGATGATCTCGAAGCCGAGGTCGTGGAGCATCATCGCCACGCCGGTGGCGGCGGGCTTGTCGCGGTCGGCCACGGTGATGAAGACGGTGCCGTGGTTGGGGAGCTCGGATCCGGCGGCGGCCTGGGCCTTGGCGAAGGCGGTGGGGAAGTCGAGGGCGATCCCCATCACCTCGCCCGTCGAGCGCATCTCGGGCCCGAGCAGCGAGTCGGCGCCGGCGAAGCGATCGAAGGGGAGCACGGCCTCCTTGACACACACGTGGCCGTTGGTGGTGTCGGCGGGGAGGTCGAGGTCGGCGAGGCGCTCGCCGAGCATGATCCGGCACGCGAGCTTGGCGACCGGGAGCCCGATCGCCTTGGAGACGAAGGGCACCGTGCGCGAGGCGCGCGGGTTGGCCTCGATCACGTAGAGCTCCTCGTTGTGGATCGCGTACTGCACGTTGAGCAGGCCGACGACGCCGAGGCCGCGGGCGATCCCCGCCGTCTGCTCGGCGACGACGCGGAGTATGTCGGGCCCGAGGGCGTGCGGGGGGAGCACGCAGGCCGAGTCCCCGGAATGGATCCCCGCCTCCTCGACGTGCTGCATGATCGCGGCGATCCACACCTCCTCGCCGTCGCACAGGGCATCGACGTCGAGCTCGATCGCGTCCTCGAGGAAGTGGTCGAGATAAATTGCGCTCGCGCTCGCGTGCGCGGCCCCCGACCGCTCCAGATAATCGGCGAGTCCGTCGAGGTCGTAGACGATCTCCATCGCCCGGCCGCCGAGCACGTAGCTCGGGCGCACAAGAAGCGGGAACCCCACCTCGGGAGCGCGCTCGAGCGCCTCGGCGGGCGAATGAGCGGTGGCGTACGGCGGCCCGCGGTAGCCGAGCCGGTCGAGGAGCGCGCTGAAGCGCGAGCGGTCCTCGGCGAGGTCGATAGCGTCGACGCTGGTACCGAGGATGGGGATCCCTGCGGCCTCGAGGCCGGCGGCGAGCTTGAGCGGCGTCTGGCCGCCGAACTGGACGACGACGCCCTCGAGCGTGCCGCTCCCGCGCGGCACGCTCGGTGAACCGCGATCCGAGCCGAGCGGCGCTCCGTGTTCCACCTCGCACACGGCGATGACGTCCTCGAGGGTGAGCGGCTCGAAGTAGAGCCGGTCCGAGGTGTCGTAGTCGGTGGAGACGGTCTCGGGGTTGCAGTTGATCATCACCGCGTCGCGTCCGGACTCGCGGACGGTCTGGGCGGCGTGCACGCAGCAGTAGTCGAACTCGATCCCCTGGCCGATCCGGTTGGGGCCCGAGCCGAGGATGACCACGCTGGCGCGGTCGCCGCGCTCGACCTCGTGGCGGGCGCCCGGCCCCGGGCGCTCCCAGGCCGAGTAGAAGTATGGGGTCCGGGCGGCGAACTCCGCGGCGCACGTATCCACAGCCCGGAACGTGCGCTCGCCCGCGAAGGGCGCCTGGGGATCGGCGGCCAGCTCTCCGAGCTCGCGCAGGAACCACGGGTCGATGCTCGTGCGCCGGTGGAGCTCGTCGATCTTCGTTCCCCGCCGGAGCGCCTCGAGCAGGTGGTCGAAGCGCTCGGGCCCGGCGCGCTCGACCGCGGCGAGGAGCTCGTCGTCGTCGGCCGCAGGACGGGGCGTGAGGTCGAGCTCGCGCGAACGCAGGGCCTTGGCGAAGGCCTGCTGGAAGGTCCGGCCGATGGCCATCGCCTCCCCCACCGACTTCATGTGCGTGGTCAGGTCCTCCTCCGCCCCGGGGAACTTCTCGAAGGCGAAGCGCGGCCACTTGACCACGCAGTAGTCGATCGCCGGCTCGAAGCTCGCAGGGGTGGCGCGCGTGATGTCGTTGGGGATCTCCTGGAGCGTGTAGCCGACGGCGAGCCGGGCGGCGATCTTGGCGATCGGGAAGCCCGTGGCCTTGCTCGCCAGCGCGCTCGAGCGCGACACCCGGGGGTTCATCTCGATGACGACGATCTCGTCGGTCTCCCGGTTGACGGCGAACTGCACGTTGGAGCCACCGGTCTCCACCCCGACGGCGCGGATCACCGTGATCGCCTGGTCGCGGAGGGCCTGGTACTGGCGGTCGGTCAGCGTCTGCTGCGGGGCCACGCAGACGCTGTCGCCGGTGTGCACGCCCATCGGATCGAGGTTCTCGATCGAGCAGATGATGACCACGTTGTCCGCGTGGTCGCGCATGACCTCGAGCTCGAACTCCCCCCACCCGAGGACCGACTCCTCGAGCAGGACCTGGCCGATCGGCGAAGCGGCGAGGCCGCCGGCGACGACGCGCTCGAGCGCTGCCTCGTCGCGCACCACGCCCCCGCCCCGGCCCCCGAGGGTGAAGGCGGGACGAACGATGAAGGGCATGCCCAGCGTGCTCACCGCCGCCCGGGCGTCGGCCACGCTGTGGGCGATGACGCTGACGGGGACGCGGAGGCCGGCCGCCGTCATCGTGTCGCGGAAGAGCTCGCGATCCTCGGCGCGGTCGATCGCCTCGTAGTTGGCGCCGATGACCTCGACCCCGTAGCGCGCCAGGGTGCCGTTCTCGTGCAGGGCCTTGGCGAGGTTGAGCGCCGTCTGGCCGCCCATGGTGGGCAGAAGCGCGTCGGGGCGCTCGCGTTCGATGACCTGGGCGAGGGGGCCGGGGAGCAGGGGCTCGACGTAGGTCGTGGTGGCGACCTCGGGGTCGGTCATGATCGTCGCCGGGTTGGAGTTCACGAGCACGACCTCGTAGCCCTCCTCGAGCAGCACCTTGCACGCCTGGGTGCCCGAGTAGTCGAACTCCGCCGCCTGCCCGATGACGATCGGCCCCGAGCCGATGAGGAGGATCTTGTGGATGTCGTCGCGGCGCGGCATCAGTGGGTGAGCTCGGCGATGAAGCGATCGAACAGGTACAGGGAGTCGTGTGGGCCCGGTCCCGCCTCCGGGTGGTACTGGACCGTCGCCCCCTGGACGTCGCGCAGGGTGAGCCCCTCGACGGTGCGGTCGTAGAGGTTGATGTGGGTGAGCTCGGCGGCGCCGAAGTCGGTCTCCCAGCGCACGGGCTCCTCGCCGGCGATGGTGCGCTCGCCGTTCGGGCCGAGCACCGCGAAGCCGTGGTTCTGGCTGGTGATCTCGACGCGGCCGGTGGAGAGGTCCTTGACCGGGTGGTTGGCCCCGTGGTGGCCGAACTGGAGCTTGTAGGTCTCGAGGCCGACGGCCTGGCAGAGGAGCTGATGGCCGAGGCAGATCCCGTACACGGGCAGCTTTCCCACCAGCTCGCGCACCGTCCTCACCACGTAGTCGAGCGCGCCCGGATCCCCGGGCCCGTTGGCGAGGAAGACGGCGTCGGGATCGCCGGCGAGGATCGCCTCGGCGCCGCTCGTGCACGGATGGAGCTCGACGCTCGCGCCCCGCGCGCGCAAGTGGCGGAGGATCGAGAGCTTGACCCCGGTGTCGATCATGGCAATGGCTACGCCATTGCTTGGAGGTTGGCCTGACGGCCAACCTCCGGTCGGTGGCAGGACGGTGACCTCGCCGGGGGTGACGTGCCGGGCCAGGTCGCATCCCAGCATCGGGGGATGGGCGTCGACGAGCGCGCGGGCCTCGCGTTCGGACACGGAGGCGGGGAATACCCCGCCCCGCATCGCCCCCGCCTCGCGGAGGTGCTGGACCAGGGCGCGGGTGTCGAGGTCGGTGATGGCGGGGATGCCGCAGTCGATGAGCCAGTCGAGGTACCCGCCCTCGGCTCCGGGGGCGTCCTCGCGGTTGACCGCGGCGCGCATGATCGCGGCGCGGGCGTGGATGCGGTCTGACTCCATCGCCTCGCTCGAGACCCCGTAGTTACCGATGTGGGGATAGGTGAAGGCGAGCAGCTGCCCGGCGTAGCTCGGATCGGTGAGCGCCTCCTGGTAGCCCGACATCGAGGTCGTGAAGACGATCTCTCCGACCGCGTGCGCGTCGGCGCCGCACGCGACCCCGTCAAAGCGCGTCCCGTCTTCCAACAGGACGTAGCCCGTCGCGTCGGCCGGCACTACGCGATCGCCCCCGCCTCCGCGAGCATGCGCGCGCGGAAGGCGACTCCCCCGTCGGCGAGGGTCAGGACCACCCGACCCTGCAGTGTGCGACCGTGGAAGCAGCAGTTCTCAGACCGGCTCGCGTACCCGCCCGCGCCGACCTCCCAGCGGGCGTCGAGGTCGATCATGCAGATGTTCGCCCGCTCGCCCGGGGCGATCCGCGGGGTGGGCAGGTCATAGAGGGCCATGCCCGCCGTCATCCGCTCGATGAGGAGGGCAAGCTCGAGCTCACCGGGGAGCACGAGCTCGGTGTAGAGCGCGGCGAAGGCGGTCTCGAGGCCCGTCGTCCCCATCGGCGCCTGCTCGAAGGGGACCTCCTTCTCGTGACGCGCGTGGGGAGCGTGGTCGGTGGCCACGCACTCGATCACGCCGCTGCGCAGAGCGTCGATGAGGGCGCGCCGATCCTCCTCGCTGCGCAGGGGCGGGTTCATCTTGAAGCGGCTGTCAAGGGTGAGGACCGCCTCGTCGGTGAGCGTCAGGTGGTGCGGGCACGCCTCTGCGCTCACGCGCGCGCCCATCTCCTTGGCGGCGGCCAGGGCGGCCACCGACTCGACGCAGCTCAGGTGCTGGAAGTGCATGCGCGCGTCCTCGTAGTGGGCGATCGCCGAGTCACGCGCCACCATCGTCGATTCCGAGATCGAGGGGATCCCCGCCAGCCCGAGCCGCGCCGAGACCGTGCCCTCGTGCATCACCCCGTTGGCCGAGAGCGCGGGATCCTCCTCGTGGAGGGCGATCACGCCGCCGCACAGGCGCTGGTACTGAAGCGCCTTGCGGAGCATGCCCGCCGAGGCCACGGGCCGTCCGTCGTCGGTGAACCCGAGGGCGCCGGCATCGCGGAGCTCGGCCATCTCGGTGAGCTCGGAGCCGCCGAGCCCGCGGGTGATCGCGGCGAGGAAGCCGACGGGCACCTGCGCGTCGCGCATCGCGGTGTCGCACAGCGAAGTGAGGACGGCGGCCTCGTCGACCACCGGCGCGGTGTTGGGCATGGCGATGAGGGCGACGAACCCGCCCGCCGCGGCGGCCGCGGTGCCCGTCTCGATGTTCTCCTTGTACTCCTGGCCCGGGGTGCGCAGGTGGACGTGCGGGTCGACGAGTCCGGGGAAGGCGTGCTTGCCCGAGCCGTCGATGACCTCGCCGCCGGCCGGCGCGGGCAGCGACTCGGCGCCGCCGAGCTCGGCGATGACGCCGTCGCGGATGAGCACGTCGCGCTCCTCGTCGAGGCCGGTGCGGGGGTCGAGGACGTGGACGCCGCGGATGAGGAGCTCCGCGGGGTCGAGCGGGCGGCGGAAGAGACGGCTCGAGGCGCTCATCTCATGCCACCGCCGCCAGGACCGGCGTGCCCACCAGCAGTTCGTAGAGGACGGCCATGCGCACCGCCACGCCCGCCTTGACCTGCTCGCCGATCAGCGCCTGGGGCGAGTCGATGGCGTCGGCGGAGAGCTCGACGCCGCGGTTGACCGGGCCCGGGTGCATGAGGAGCTGGCGGGGCGAGAGCCGCGCCCGCGAGATCTGGTAGCGGGCGGCGTACTCGCGCAGGGAGGGGATGAAGGACTCGTGCATGCGCTCGTGCTGCATGCGCAGCACGTAGACGACGTCGGCCTCGCCCAGGCGGTCGATCGTCAGCTGCACGGCGCACCCGAGCGCCTCGATCCCGCGCGGGATCAGGGTCGGCGGACCGGTGACGGTGACCTCGGCGCCCATCCGCCTGAAGGCGAGGATGTTCGAGCGCGCGACCCGCGAGTGGAGGACATCGCCGACGATCCAGATGTTGACGCCGTCGAGGCGGCCGAGGGCGCGCTGCAGGGTGTAGACGTCGAGCAGGGCCTGGGTGGGATGCTCGTGCTTGCCGTCGCCGGCGTTGATCACCGAGGCGTCGCACCATCCGGCGACGAGTTGGGCGGCGCCGACGTGGGGCGAGCGGATGACGATGGCGGCGGGGTCATAGGCCGAGAGGGTCTGGATCGTGTCCTTGAGCGACTCTCCCTTGTCGACGCTCGATCCCGTCGAGCGGACGCTGACCACATCGGCCGACAGGCGCTTGGCCGCGAGCTCGAAGGACGAGCTCGTGCGCGTCGAGGCCTCGTAGAACAGGTTCACCACCGTACGTCCCCGCAGCGCCGGCACCTTCTTGATCTCCCGCCCCGATACCTCGGCGAAGGACTGGGCGCGGTCGAGGATGCGCTCGATCCCCGCCCGGTCGACGTCCTCGATCGAGATCAGATGGCGCGTGCTCATAGCTCACCCGCGAGTTCGCCGCCGGGCGAACTCGCAAGAAAAGACATGGAAGTCTTTCCCGCGCGCAGCGCCGTGGACTCGGCGGCGCGGCCGATCGTCACCTCGTCGCGGCCGTCCACCTCCTGCACCCTGACGTTGACGCGCTGATCGCGCGAGGTGGGGAGGTTCTTGCCCACATAGTCGGGGCGGATGGGAAGCTCCCGGTGACCGCGGTCGACGAGCACCGCGAGCTGGATCCGGGCCGGCCGTCCGTAGTCGAAGATCTGCTCGACGGCCGCCCGCACCGTGCGCCCCGTGTAGAGGACGTCGTCGACGATGACGATGGTGCGCCCGTCGATGGCGAAGTCGAGGTGGGTCGAGTGCACGACCGGCGCGCTCGGCCGGATCGTGAGATCGTCGCGGTAGAAGGAGATGTCGACGTCGCCGAGCGGCACCGAGGCATCGAGGAGCTCGCCGACGAGCGCGTGAAGGCGGGTCGCGAGCACCGCCCCGCGGCGGTGGATGCCGACCACCGCCACCGCGCCGGCGGGGTTCTTCTCGACAATCTCATGGGCGATCCGCATCAGCGTGCGGCGCATATCAGCGTGGTCGAGGACGACCGTGGGCTCTGCCAACGTGATCCTTCCTGGTCTCGCGGGACCGGGTTAAAGGAACCGACGCAGCCAGCCTAGCAGCGGTCCCGGCGGTCCCGGCGGTCCCGGCGGTCCCGGCGGTCCCGGCGGTCGCGGCGGTCGCGGCGGTCGCGGCGGTCGCGGCGGTCGCGGTGGTCCCGGCAGCGGTCGCGGCGGTCGCGGCGGTCGAGCACCTTCTGAAGGTCTCTGCGGGTGAACGAAGGGGGTGACGCCCGTTGAGCCGCTCTATGCGGCTCAACGCGCATCACGCGTGGCGGCCGGCACCCCGCCGCCGCGCCGTCCGTGCCGCGCCACGCCGCGCCGTACCGCGCCACGCCGTCGGAGATCGTGACGTGATGCCTGTTGACCACCCATACGGTGGTCAACAGGCGACACGTCCGGCCACGAGCGCCGCCAAGGAGCCCCGGCGCGCTACCGGGAACCGTCGCCTCGACCGCTGAGCTCCCGGCGGCACGAACCCATCGCCCGCCAGCAAGATCGCCTGAGCGCGCACCACATCCCGGTACGGCGCCGGAGTACGCCGCCGCCCGCCGCTCAAACTCGCGCCGCTACTCACCACCCAAGACCACTCGGTGCGGAGACGTCTGCACCATCGACCTCAGGATCCGCCACCACCGTTACGACTCCCTCAAACTCGCCGCGTAATTCGTAAGACGACCACTTAATGGCGGGGGCGCGCGGCTCGGTAGAGGACGTGGGCGATGCCCCGGTAGACGACGTCTCGCTCGTACTCGAAGCCCGACTTCTCCATCACCCGCCGCGAGGCGACATTGCTGGGCAGCGCCATGGCGATGATCTCCGCGAGAGCGAGCTCGCCGAAGGCCACCGCGGTGCACGCGTGCGCGAGCTCGGTGGCGAGACCCTGCCCCCAGCGCTCGGGGGCGATCGCCCACCCGGCCTCGACCTCCCCATCGCGGCCGACGACGGTGTGCTGCAGCCCGCCGCGACCGACCATGACCCCGGTGGCCCGGTCGCGGAGCAGCCACAGACCGAAGCCGTAGCGGTTCCAGTGGTCGAGCTTGTCGGAGAGGATGTACTGCAGCTGCGCCTCGCTCGGGGGTGCTTCCCCCGGCCACAGCGTGCGCGCCACGCGTGGGTCACGGAGCAGGCGGGCGAGCTCGTCGTGATGTTCGGCCCGCATGCGCTCGGCGACCATGCGCTCGGTCTCGAGCGTGTCGAGGTCGCTCACGCGGGGGCTGGCGCCTGCTCTGCGCGCACGAGCTCGGGGCGCCCGCGTTCGGCGAAGGGGATCTCGATCGCGTCGAAGTCGCGCGGGAGCACCGTGTCGGGGAAGACGGCGCGCGCCTCGTCGCGGAGCAGGGCGGCGGGATGACGGGCGGAGAGGTGAGTGAGCGCGAGCATCGAGACCTCGGCCTCGAGGGCGATCGCGGCCGCCTGCCCAGCCGTCGAATGCCCGGTCTCGGCGGCCCGCTCGCGATCCTCCTCGGCGAAGGTCGCCTCGTGGATGAGGAGGTCGGCGCGATGGGCGGCGACCTTCAGGGCCTCGCAGGGCATGGTGTCGCCGGAGATGACGACCTTGCGGCCCGCGCGCGGGGGCCCGAGTACCTGCTCGGGAGCGACGCCCCTCACCGTCTCCCCGCGCTGGAGGCGCCCGAACTCGGGGCCCGGGGCGAGCCCGAGGCGCACGGCAACCTCCGGGTCGAAGGCGCCGGGCCGCTCGTCCTCGAACAGGGCGTAGCCGAAGGCGGCCCCGCGGTGGCGCACCGGAAAGGGCGCGATCCGGTACCCGTCGCGCGCGAGCACGTCCCCGGGCTCGAGCTCGATGAGGTCGAGCTCGAAGCCGACGCGGCCGGCCGCGCGCAGGGCGAGGACCACGAGTTCACGGACCCCGCGCGGTCCGTGGATCTGTAGCGGACGCTCCCGGCCCCGCAGGTCATAGGTCTTCAGCAGTCCCGGGAGCCCGAGCCAGTGGTCGGCGTGGAAGTGGGTGATGAAGACCTCGGTGAGCTCGGTGAGCCCGACCGACTGCATGAGCTGGCGCTGCGTCCCCTCGCCGCAGTCGAAGAGGATCCGGTCCCCCCCACGCCTGAGGAGGAGCGCGGGCAGGCCGCGGCGCACGGTGGGAACCGAGGCGGCCGTGCCGGCGAAGAGGATCGACAGGTCCATGGCGGGCCAGTGTGCCAGCACCGCTCACGGGGAGCGGGGCGGATACAGCAGTCGCTGCGCTCTCGCCATAAGGTCGGCGGGCACGGCGCCGGGATCGATCAAGCGCTCGAGCGCGAGGCCGTTGACGAGCGCGAGGGTGACGATCGCCCACGACTCGGCCCCGAGCGGAGTCTCCGTCTCCTGCGCGAGCTCGGCGAGGCCGTCGCGCATGCGCCGGTAACGGACGGCGAACTGCTCGAGGAGCTCGGGCTCGCGGGCGGCATGAACCCAGAACTCGATCGCCAGCACCGCCCACCGCTGGGTGCGCTCCTCGACGGGCCTCCCCGCGAGCTTGGTCACCCGCGAGGGTCCGAGGGGATACTCGGCGAAGAATGCTGCGATCTCCTCCAGCCGCTCGTCGATCATCGCGTCGATCAAGGTGAGAAACAGCCCCGCCTTGCTCTCGAAGGCCGAGTACACCGCGCCCTTGGTGTAGCCCGCCTCCTCGGCGATCGCCTCGAGCGTGGTCGCGTGGTAGCCGTCGCGGTAGAAGCGCCGCTCGGCCACTTCGAGCAGCTCGCTGCGCGTGAGCGCCGTGCGCTCGGCACGCGATAACCGCGTCCGCGCCATCAGCGATTCTGCCCCGAGCGAAACTGCATCCCCTCGGTACGCTAACACCGCGGGTATCGGAGCTTTTCACCTCTCGCCCCCGGGCCGCCCCTGCCACCGCCGCCGGGCG
>DASZKU010000368.1:0-2391 GCA_035552815.1 Solirubrobacteraceae bacterium
CGCACCGTCCTCGGGCGGCGGCGAGACGGGCGCGCGGATTCCGGCGGCGGTGGGGGCCGCCATCGCCGAGGAGCTCCGCCACCTCCCCGCCGACGCGCGCCTGATGCTCGAGGGCGCCGCGGTGACCGGCGAGCCCTTCGAGCCCGAGCTCGCCGCCGAGGCGGGCGGGCTACCGGCCGGCCGCGCCCTCGAACTGCTCGACGAGCTCGTGGCCCGCGACTGCGTCCGTCCCGAGGCGGCCCCGCGCCTCTTTCGCTTCCGCCACCCGATCGTGCGCCGCGCCGTGTACGACTCGATCGCCCCGGGCCGGCGCCTCACCGCCCACGGCCGCGCCGCCCGCGCCCTGGACGGGCTCGGCGCCTCCGCCCCCGCCCGCGCCCACCACGTCGCCCTCTCGGCGCGCCCCGGCGACGAAGCGGCGATCACCGTGCTCGCCGACGCCGCCCACCAGGTCGCCGCCGGCGCCCCCGCCTCAGCGGCCCAGTGGCTCACCGCCGCGCTCGCGCTCCTCCCCGCCGACGAGGTACCGCGGCGCCTCGCCCTCCTCGCGCCCCTCGCCGACGTCCAGGCGTCCGCCGGCGCGCTCGCCGACGTCCACGAGACGCTCGTGAGCATCACCGCCGCGCTCCCCGCCGGCTCGGGGACCGCGTGGTCGCAGGCGGTGGCCGCGCTCGCCGCCGTCGAGCTCGCCCTGGGACGGCACAGCGGCGCCCGCCGCCGGCTCGAGCTCGCCCTCGAGGCGGTCCCGGACCCAGCCTCCCCCCACGCCGTCCCCCTCCTCATCGCCCTGGCCATGGACGTCTCCTACCAGGGCGACTTCGCCCGCGGGCGCGAGGCGTGTGCACGGGCGCTCGCCGCCGCCGGCGGCGAGCCCGTCCTCCGCGTGCTCGCGCGCACCGTGCTCGCGCTCATGCTCGAGCTCCAGGGCGCCGTCCCCGAGGCCCAGGAGACGATGACCGCGGCCGGCGGCGAGTTCGACGCGCTCAGCGACGAGGAGGTGGCCGGGCAGCTCGACCTCCCCTACTACCTTGGGCTCGCCGAGACCCTGCTCGAGCGCTTCGGCGACGCCAAGCGCCACCTCGAGCGCGGGATCGCGGTGGCGCTGGCGAGCGGGAACAGCCAGTTCCTCGCCGCCACGCGATCGTTTCTCTCCTACTCGTCCCTCTACCTCGGGCGGGTCGAGGAGTCGCTCACCGTCGCCGCCGAGGCGGTGGAGATGTGCCGGCTCCTGCGCGTGCCCGCCGGGAGCGCCTGGACCCTGTCGGTCGCGGCCTCGGCGTGGAGCGTGGTCGACGCCCGCGAGGCGCTCCGCCTCGGAGAGGAGGCGCTGGCCGTGCTCGACGACGTCGACGACAGCATGCTCGCCGACACCACCCACGGCCACTTCGCGGTGGTGTGCGCCAACGTGGGCGAGCACGAGCGGTGCATCGAGCACATGGAGCTCGCCGGTGCCCCGAGCTTCGAGCGCTTCGGCGAGCCCGGCCGGCGCTGCCTGTGGACCGAGGCGCTCGTGCGCTCCACCCTCGCCGTGGGGCGGCGCGACGAGGCGCGCGAGTGGGCGGCGCGGGGGGAGAGGTTCGCCGCCGGCCTCGGGCTCGGAGTGGCCGAGGCCTCGGTCAAGCGCGCTCGCGCGCTCGTCCTCCTCGCCGACGGCGATCCTCGCGCGGCCGCCGAGCTCGCCCTCCGGGCGGCGGACGCCGCCGCTGCCCGCGGCGCTCGCGTCGAGGCCGCGCGTTCGCGGATCCTCGCCGGCCGGGCGCTGTCGGCCGCGGGCGAGCGTCACCGCGAGCGCGCCGTCGCCGAGCTCGGCGCCGCGCGCGCCGACATGGCCAGCGCAGGCGCCCGCCGGCTCGAGCAGGAGGCCGCCCGCGAGCTCCGGAGCCTGGGAGCGCCCGCCCCCGCGCCGGTGGCCCGGCGCCCCGGCGACGCGGGAACCACCGAGCTCAGCCGCCGCGAGCGCGAGGTCGCCCACCTCGTCGCCGCCGGCAACACCAATCCCGAGATCGCCCAGGCCCTCTACCTCTCCCCGAAGACGGTGGAGGGGCACATGCGCCGGATCTTCGAGAAGCTCAGGGTCACCTCCCGGGCCCAGGTCGCCGCCACCGTGGCCCGAGAGGAATCGCAGCACGGGTAAGTCGTGGCCCGCCCCCGGTCACAAATCGCCGGGCTTCGATCGAGGCGCAGCGCCCGTATACCGGCGAAGCTCGTCCTCACCCGTCCCCGAGCAGCGCCGCCGGCAGGTTGCGGCCGGGGACCTGATCGGGGGCGAAGATCTTGCGATCGCCGGGGTAGGCGACCTTCCAGCTGTGGGCCGAGTACCAGTCGAGCCGGTTCAGGAGCGCGGGCTTGGCGAAGTCCTGGAGCGCCTGGCCGCCATTGAACCGCTGGTGC
>DASZKU010000369.1:0-7177 GCA_035552815.1 Solirubrobacteraceae bacterium
ACGCTGCGCGCCCGCGATCTCGGTCAAGTCATACGCTGCGCCGATCTCCTCCAACAGCCACAGGACGCGGCTCGACCGCGTCCGCGGCATGTAGTAGAGCCGCGGTCGCATCATCAATACAGCCTACCGGCGACCAGATCTGACCGGAGCGAGGCGTCGACGCCGGCATGCTGCGGAGGCGAGACTGCTCTTGCTGACCAGCACCCTTGGCGTCAGGCGGCGGACGCCCGAGCAATGGTCAGAACCTGTGGATGGTCCGCGGCGGGGTGACGTGAAGGGGCGCACCTTCCCGAGGAAGATCGACAGCCCATAGCAAGTCTGATCATGTGCCGGCGTTGGCGCGCCGGTCGGGACGGTACGCCCGTGCTCCTCCCGCCTTGACGTTTGCCGATATCGGAATATGATTGCACCATGGCACGAGCAGCGACGACGTCGGACGTCTTCAACGCGATCGCCGAGCAGCAGCGCCGGGAGATCCTGGTGCTGCTGCGGGCGGGTGAGGGGCCGGTGACCGAGCTGGCCCAGGAGCTGGGGATGACCCAGCCGGGGGCGTCCAAACACCTGCGGGTGCTCCGGGAGGTCGGACTGGTGCGGTACCGCAGGGCAGGCAAGCAACGCCTGTACGGCCTTGACCCCCGCGGGCTGCGAGGAGTTCACGAGTGGACCGGCGGGTTCGAGCGGTTCTGGAACGAGAGCTTCGACCGGCTGGACGAGTACGTGCAGGACCTCAAGCAGGCAAGGCAGGAGTAGCTTTATGAGCGCGACGGGACGAGGAGGGCCGGCGCAGTCCGCGACGGCCGGCTGTGAGATCGTGATCTCCCGGGTCATCAGTGCCCGACGGGAGCTGGTGTTCGAGGCGTTCACCGAGGTGCGGCACCTGTCGCGGTGGTGGGGACCGGAGGGGTTCACCACCACCACGCGGGCATTCGAGTTCCGCGTCGGCGGGGAGTGGGACTTCGTGATGCACGGACCGGACGGGACGGACTACCAGGAGTGGATCTCCTGGACCGAGATCGCCCCGCCGGAGCGGATCGTGCTGGTGCACGGTGAGTCCCGCGGCGACCCGAACGCCTTCGAGTCGGTGTTGACGTTCGCGTCCGTCGGCGCGGCGACCAGGATCGAGATGCACACGGTGTTCCCCACCAAGGAGCTGCGCGACGAGGCGGTCGAGAAGTACCACGCGATCGAGGGCGGCGAGCAGACCCTGGGCAACCTGGCTGCCTACGTCACCGAGATCGTTGGCCAGGGAGCCCCGGACTGATGGCCGGGAAGGTGTTCTTCAGCGTGACGATGTCGCTGGACGGGTTCATCGCGCCCGAATCCATAGAGGACTTGATGGCGCCGCAGTGGATGGAACTACAGCAGTGGATCTTCCCGCAGCGGTTCTTCCGGGAGAACCTGGGCCTCGGCGAGGGCGGCGAGGAAGGCCGCGAGAACGACATCGTGCGGGAGACGTTCGAGCGCACCGGCGCGAGCGTGATGGGCAAGCGCATGTTCGAAGCCGGTGAGCCGGCATGGCCCGAGGACCCGCCGTTCCACACGCAGGTCTTCGTCGTGACGCACGAGCAGCGTGACCCCTGGGAGCGGCTGGGCGGGACCACCTTCCACTTCGTCAACGACGGCATCGAGCCCGCGCTCGACCGGGCCCGCGAGGCCGCCGGCGAGCGGGACGTCCGCATCGCGGGCGGCGGCGCAACGATCCTCGAGTACGTGAACGCCGGCCTCATCGACGAGTTCACGATCGCGCTCTCACCCGTGCTCTTCGGCTCCGGAATCCGCCTGTTCGAGGGCGTGGACGCGGGCCGCGTGGCCCTGGAGCCGGTCCGCGCGGAGCCGACGCAGCGGGTGACCCACCTGACCTACGCAGTCCGGGAGCGGTAACTGTCGTGGAACTTCCTCGCCGGCTCCTCGTCGGACAGGGGGTTGCCGGAGCGTCGAGGCCCTACAGGCCGGAGGGGAAGGTGATCGCGACGGGGGCGACGAGGGGTCTGCCGACCTCGAGCTGGATCTGAGCGTGAGCGGTGAGGGGAATGTCGCGGGGGTTGCCGTCGTAGAGCTTGCCGTTGTAGATGGCGGTCACCGGCCCCTTCGCCGAGCCGACCTGGCGGGGGCCGAGGGGCTGTCCCCAGACATCGAAGAAGTTGCCGAGCGTATAGGTCCGCTGAACCGGTGACTCGATGTGGACGATCCCGTCGGCCGCGTGGGTGTGGAGCCAGTAGAAGCAGTTCCCGCCGCCGATGAACGTGCCCTGCGGCGTGCTCTGCGGCTTAGGCTGGGTGATGCCGATGGCGTACGGAATCTGGCGTGGGGTGCCGTTGACGAAGATCGTCAGATGGGCATGGATGTGGAAGGCGATCTGCTCCTGGCTGAGACAGCCGATCTGGTCCACGGTCGCGCCGGTGGCCCCCGAGGCCGTGCCTGCGAGCTCGGGCGCGGCAGGAATGGGAACACCCTCCGGGCCCGCCGGGCCGGGTGCTCCCGGCGACTGGAGGGGACCCAACGACGCGAGCGGGCCGAGCTTGAGCTGCGGGGTGGAGCCCGCCTTGCTCACCTTCTGGGACGCGCTCGCCCCTCCCCCTCCCCCGCCCCCGGCGATGACGATCGCCGCCACCACGATGGCCACGACCGCGACGGCACCGGCGCCACCGAGCGTGAGCACGCGCCGGCGTCGCGCCGCGGCCGCAAGCGCCGCCTCGCGGGCCAGGCGCTCCTCGCGGGCCTGTTCCTTCAGCTCTTTGCGGCTGGCCACGAGCGAGGGCGGCGGGGTCGCTTGGGGTTGCGGTTCGAAGGGTCCATTAGCTACTAGGCTGCATAGTACACAGCGGTTTCGCGGCGCTGCCCGCTCGAGGGCATCCAGACCCGGGCGGCGGGCCTTAGAGCCGGCGCAGCCGCGCCACCGCTTCGAGGAGCTGGTCGTCGGGGGTGGTGAGCGAGATGCGGAAGAACCCCTCGCCGTTGGGCCCGTAGGCGCCGCCGGGAGAGATGACCACGGCGGCCTCCTCGAGCACGTGCTCGCAGTAGGCGGCGGCCGTCTCGAAGCCCGCCGGAATCGGCGCCCAGATGTAGATCGTCCCCTTGGGGGGCGTGACCGCGACGCCGGCGTCGCCGAGGGCGGCGCACACGAGGTCGCGCCGGCGCTGGTAGACGGCGTTCATGGCCCGCACCTCGGCGTCGACCTCGGGCGCGAGCGCGGCCGCTCCCGCGAGCTGGACCGCCTCGAACAGGCCCGAGTCGATGTTCGACTTCAGCCGCCAGTAGCCGGCGATGGCCTCGGCGTTGCCGACGATGGCCGCGCAGCGCCAGCCGGTCATGTTGTAGCCCTTGGAAAGCGAGAAGACCTCGACGCCGACCTCCTTGGCCCCCGGGGTGGCGAGGAACGAGGGGGCGACGTAGCCGTCGTAGGTCGTCTCGCTGTAGGCGTTGTCGTGGACGGCGAGCACGCCGGTCCGCGCCGCGAGCGCGACGACGTCGGCGAAGAGGCCGTCGGGGACGACGGCGCCGGTGGGGTTGTTGGGGTAATTGAGGAACATCAGGCGGGCGCGCTCGAGGGTGGCGGGGGTGATCGCCTCGAGGTCGGGGGCGAAGCCGCGCTCGGGGAGCAGGGGCATGAGCGCGACCTCGCCGCCGGCGAGCAGCGGACCTCCCGTGTACACGGGATAGCCGGGGTCGGAGGCGAGGGCCACGTCGCCGGGGTCGAGAAAGGCCAGGTTCAGGTTGAAGATGCACTCTTTGGCCCCGATTGCCGGCATCACCTCGGTCTCGGGATCGAGGGTGACCCCGAAGCGCCGCTGGTAGAAGGCGGCGACCGCCTCGCGAAACTCGGCGCGGCCGCGGTTGGAGGGGTAGCGGTGGGTGCCGGGGTCGGCGACCGCGCGCTGCGCCGCCGCGACGATGGGGGCGTAGGTCGGCGTGTCGGGATCGCCGATCCCCAGGCTGATCACCTCGATCCCGGCGGCGCGCTTGGCGGCGATCTTGCGCTCGAGCTCGGCGAACAGATAGGGCGGGATCTGCTCGAGGCGTCTACTCGGTCGCATCCAGTTCCTCCAGGAATTCGGGGGTGAGCTCGCCACGGAACACGGGCACGGCCCAGCCGGTCAGGTTTATGTGCAAGTCCTCGCCCACCTCGACTTCGAGCTCGCCGCCGTCGAGGACGACGGTGACCGGGGAGTCGCCGCCGCGCAGGACGTGGCTCACCGCGGCCCCGGTGGCCCCGGTGCCGCTCGACAGCGTCTCCCCCGCCCCGCGCTCGAAGATCCGTGCACGGATCCGCCCGGGTGAGAGGACGGTGAACCAGGATACGTTGGTGCGGTGGGGAAACAGCGGGTGGTGCTCGATCTCGGGCCCGATGGCGGGCAGGTCGAGGGCCGCCAGCTCACCCGCGTCCTCGATGCAGATCGAGCACTGGGGGTTCCCCACCTGGACATGCTGGAAGCGCCAAGTCCGCCCCACTGCCATCAGCTCGCCGCGCCCGTCCTCCTCCCCCGAGGGGTAGTCGGCCGAGCGCAGGCGAGCCCGGCCCATGTCCACCGTGCAGGTGGTCTCCGAGGTGATCGTGGGGCGGATCTCACCGGCCGCGGTCTGGAGGCGGAAGCTGTCCTCGGTGGTCCAGCCGCTGCGCCGCAGATAGAGGATCGCCTCCCGCGCCCCGTTGCCCGAGAGCTCGGCTTCGGACCCGTCGGGGTTGAAGATGCGCAGCCGGGCCACGTAGCCGGGCTCGTCGGGTTCTGAGAGGAGCAGCACCCCGTCGGCGAACACGCCGATGTGGGCGGCGCAGATCCTCCGTACGCGGGCGGGCGTGAGCTCCCCCGGGAGGTCTGCGGCCTCGATGATGACGTAGTCGTTGCCGAGCGCGTGCCACTTCTCGAACTTCACGCGCGGGCAGTCTACGAGGCGGGCGCGCGCTAGCGGTGCCGGGTGTGACGGCGGCCGCGCTGACGCGCGCCCTTACCGGTGGTGAATGTCCGCGGCGAGCTGGCGGAGGCGCCGGCGCCTCGGCCCACCACCAGCCGCACGTGGTAGGTCGTGTGGGCCGCCAGGCCGGTGAGGGTGGCGGAGACGTGCGCCGCGGGGCCGCCCCAGGCGGTCTGTGAGCCAGTGCTGTGCCGGTATGCCGTGCCGGTGCCGTAGGCGAAGTGGTAGGTGGCCGAGCCGCTGGCCACGGGGACGGTCCCGCGGAGCTTCACCTTGCCCGACGCGGTCACCCGCACGCTGGTCACCGCCGTGGTGGTGGAGCCGGTGGTGGTGAGAGCGAAGTCGTATCCGTAGCTTGTGCCGTAGGCGTTGGCCGCCACCAGGCGGTAGTGGTAGGTGGTGTGGGGCGCGAGCCCCGAGAGCGTCGAGGAGACACTCACCGGGGCCTGGCCGGAACCGGCGTCGGCAGGAGCCGTGGTCTGGCCGTAGGAGGTGGTGGTGCCGAACTGCCACGAGTAGGAGGTGTCGCTGCTGTTGGGATAGATCCCGGCCTGGAGCTGAGCGGTGCCGGCGCCGACGGTCTGGGTGTAGTCATTGCCCGTTCCCGGCCCGCCGATGCCCGGGCCGCCGGGGACGGCAGCGCCGGAGATGCTCCCGACGCCGGTGGGGCCGTTGTATCCCTGCCCCGCGAGGCAGATGTAGAGGATCTGGGTCTGGCAGGCGCCGTTGCTCCCGCCCACGGAGGCGTTGAGCAGCGAGCTGTGCTGGTAGGCCCACTGCGGGGTCGCGCCGTCGGCTCCGGTGATCGCGTAGTAGGCGGCGATCAGAGGCGCCGACTCGCTCGTCCCGCCCATCACCAGCCAGCCGCCGTTGCTCGAGTCATAGACGTCCAGCCCGGTTTGCGGGTTGGCGTTCGCCGACAGGTCGCTGTAGGTACGCCCGCCGCAGCCCGTGTCCCCCTGCCACGCGGGCTTGGGGGTCAGGAGCGCGCAGCCCGACCCCGCGCCCGACCACGCCTGCTCGGTGAACCCGCGAGGGCTGTTGGTCCCGCTCGCGCTCGCCGGGATCAGGTTGGTGCCCCCGGCGGCGGTGACGTTGGGGAGGGCGGCCGGGTACTGATTGTCGAGCAGGCCGAGATAGCCCTGATCGCCGCTGGCGGCGACGGTGGCGATGCCCGGAAACGCGAAGGTGCCGGGCGGCGCGGTCGCGGTGGGGTCGCCCCAGCTATCGGTGATCTGGCGCGCCCCGAGCGCGGCGGCCTCGGCCTGCGCGGCCACCAGGTCCTGGTTGGCGGCGCTGGCGGCTTCGACGAGGACGATGTGGCAGCGCGGGCACAGGGCGGAGACGGCGTCGATGTCCAGCGAGATCTCGGCCGACCATCCCGAGGTCTGGCCGGGGAAGGACTGGCCGCCGTTCTCGTCGACCTTGCGAAAGCAGCCGTTCACGCTCGTGCACGCGGGCAGGCCGAAGGAGGCGCGGTAGGTGGCGAGGTCGGCCTCGGCGTTCGGGTCGTCGTAGGCGTCGACGATCGCCACCGTGTCGGAGGAGCCGGCGCTCTGGGACAGGTAGGAGAGGTCGTAGGCCTGCTGCATGTAGGCGGGGGTGCCGGGCTGGGGCTCGGGGGCGCCCGCCGGACCGGAATCGTGGGCGGTGGCGGCCGAGCGCGCGGCCACGGTCACGTGGGCCACCGGTCGCGTCAGGTGCGGGTGCACGGGAGCGTGGCCGTGGGCGGTGACGAGGATCTGGGCCTCGCACGTCGAGCGCGTCGGGGTCGCGGGCGGGCACACGTTCTCGGCGGTCAGCGCGGCGGCGTCACGGACTCCGGTGAGCGCTTCGGTGGTGCGGGCCAGGGCAGTCGACGCGGACGCGTGGCCGGGGAGCAGCAGCGCCACGAAGGCGAGGGCACCGAGCCACGCGAAAGCGGATCGGCGTGGGCCCGCGAGCGCTCCCACGCTCGCGGACCAACGCTTCTGGGGGTGCCACGACGCCATGGCCGCCCATCGGCCTTGACGGTCCTGGGGGTGACTCGGCGCCGCTGAATTGGACGACGGTTCAGGTCGGGCGTCAGTTCTCGTCCCACCGGGCGATGACGGCGGCGGCGACCTCGGCGGGCGAGCGGTCGGTGACGTCGACGACGTGGACGTCGGCGAGCTTGCGCATCCAGGTCAGCTGGCGGCGGGCGTAGTTCCGGGTGCGCCGCTTCATGGCCTCGACGTCGCCGGCGAGGAGCTCGTTGAACCCGAGCGCCTTGCGCGCGGTGACGGAA
>DASZKU010000370.1:0-15263 GCA_035552815.1 Solirubrobacteraceae bacterium
GCCGGGTTCCACGCCCTGCCGCCGCTCGCCTCGACCGCGCTCGTCGAGCTCACCCGCGGACCGGACACCACCGCCAGCGCCGCGGCGGCCACCGAGGAGTTCTTCCGCAGCCTGGGCAAGCACTGCGCCTGGGTCGCCGACGCCCCCGGGCTCGTCCTCGGGCGCATCGTCTGCCAGGTCATCAACGAGGCCGCCTTCGCCCTCGGCGAGGGCATCGGCTCCGCCGAAGACATCGACCTGGGCATGCGGGGGGGCCTCAACTATCCCCGCGGCCCCCTCCACTGGGCCGACGCCATCGGCCTCGACCACGTCGCCGCCGTCCTCGAGGCCCTGTACCAGGAGCGCGGCGAGGAGCGCTACCGCACCGCCCCCGCCCTGCGCCGCCTGGCCTGGTCGGGCCGCCTCGGCGCCTTCACCGGCGAGGGCTTCTTCTCCCACGACGAGGGCTAGCCTCCCGAACGAACGGAGCCCCAATGAGAGCCGTCACCTTTCAGAGCCCCGGCAACGTAGCCGTCGAGGACCGCCCCGAGCCCGAGCTCGTCGCCCGCGACGACGCGATCGTCGCGATCGAGGCGAGCGGGATCTGCGGCTCTGATCTGCACATCTACCACGGGCGCGTCCACGTCGAGCCGGGCTTCACCATCGGCCACGAGTTCGTCGGCACCGTCCTCGCCGCCGGTGAAGGCGTGACGCGGGCGAGCGTGGGCGACCGCGTTCTTGGCACCTTTCACTCCGCGTGCGGAACCTGCTTTTTCTGCCTGCGCGGCGCTTACCACAAGTGCGATCACGCCCGCACCTTCGGCCACGGCGCGGGCCTCGGCTCGCTGCCCGGCACCCAGGCCGAGCAGGCCCTCGTCCCCAACGCCAATATGACGCTGCGCCGCGTTCCCCCCGGCATGGCCGGCGAAACCGCGCTGTTCGCCGGTGACGTCATGGGCACCGGCTACCACGCGGTCCACGAGAGCGGAGTGCGGCCCGGTGACAGCGCCGCCGTCCTCGGCCTCGGGCCCGTCGGCCTGTGCGCCGTCCAGGTCGCGCTCGCCGCCGGCGCCGCCCCGGTCATCGCCGTCGACACCGTCCCGGCCCGGCTCGAGATCGCCGCCCGCTTCGGGGCGATCCCCGTTCACCTGACCGAAGAGAGCCCGCGCGATGTCGTCAAGGCGCACACCGAAGGTCGCGGCGTCGACACGGCGATCGACGCCGTCGGCCATCCCGATGCCCTCGATCTCGCCATCCGCCTGGTCCGCAAGGCCGGGACGGTCAATGCCATCGGCGTCTACGCCGAGCGGGCCCAGGTGCACATGGGACTGGTGTGGCTCAAGGCGATCACCCTCAAGGCCGGGCCCGCCAACGTCATCGCCCACGTCGACCGCGTGCTCGGCATGCTCGCCGCCGGGACCCTCGACCCCGGCCCGCTCGTCACCCACCACCTCCCCCTCGACGACGCTTCCGAGGCGTACGCGATCTACGACCGCCGCGAGGCGTTGAAGATCGTCCTCACCCCCTAACCCCGTGCCGAGCAGGCGCTACGCGAGGCGGCCATAGTCCCGAGGGTCCCACGCCAGCAGCGCGAGGAGCTGCACCATCGCGCTCTGATCGAGGAGGCCGTCCTGGTCTGAGATGGAGAAGCGATCACGCGCGTCCCGCCGCTCGTTCCACGCCCAGTCGGTGTAGCGGCGCATCGAGGCGATGATCTCCTCGCGCAGCCCCTCGTCGCTCGTGGCGGCGTGGAGGAGCAGGAGGTTGCGGAAGAAGATGGCGTGGAACGAGGGGGGCTGGCGCTCGAGCTCGGCGGCGTCGTAGTGGCCCAGGGCCTTGCGGGCGATCGCCTCCGCGCGGGCGAGATAGTCGCCGGTCCCGGTCCCGGCCCCGGTCCCGGTCCCGGCCCCGCCGCGACGGGCGAGGAGCACGTTCAGACCGACCATACTCCCCTGGTTGTACGTCCAGCGCAGCCTGTCGATGGTGTTGTCGGCGCGGATCTTGTCCCAGAAGAGCCCGGTGCCGGGCGCCTCGGTCTCGCGACTCTCGTCGAGGGTGCCGAGAACCCAGGAGTACATGTCCTCGGGAGCGATCGGGCCCGGGAGCCGGAAGCCCGCGCCCAGCAGCTCGGCGAGGTGGAGCCCGAGCTCGGCGTTCGGCGCGTTGGAAACGGTATTGCGGTCGTGGTTCTTGGCTCCGACGCCGTGGCCCTGCTCGACCCAGAACACGCCCCCGGGGCTGGGGACGTCGGTCCGCGTGTCCCAGCCCCCGACGGCGAAGCGCCACAGCTCCCCGGCCCGGTCGAGGCGCCCGGCCCCCGGGCGCAGGCGCTCGAGCTCGATCAGGGCAAGCCCCACCCAGGCGTTGTCGTCGTAGTAGCGGTCGCCGCCGAAGCGGGTCCCGACCGGGTCCGAGGCGTAGGCGGGATATTCGCCGTCGGGCTCGTAGTAGCGCTCGAGGGCCTCGAGCCGATCGGCGATCTCCGCCTCGGCGTCGAAGCCCCCGGTCAGGGCGGGGTCAAGGCCGGCGAGATCGAGGGTGCCGACCATCGCCCGAGCCAACGGCCACACGTGCGCGGCGGTCCCGGGGAGGTGGAACAGGCCGTCACGGCGATACATCCCGTCGCGCTTGCGGAAGCGCGCCTGCATGGCCGTGTAGGCGCGCAGGGCGCGAGCGGCGTACTCCTCCGGCGCGATCGCAGGCGCCGGCATCGCTACAGGGTGGTGAGACCGATACCCGTCATCAGAACGGCGGCGATGAGGAGACGGCGGTCGCCGCTCAGCGCGGCCAGGGGCACGAGCCAGCCCACGTACCAGGGAACGAGGAGGCCGGCGGTGATGAGCAGGCCGAAGGTCGCCCAGCCCGCCCCGGCGATCCAGTCGAGCTGCCCCTTCCACACGCGCCTGACCAGCCACACGAGCCAGACCACGAGCCCAGCGTCGAGGACGAGGCTGGCCGCGCTGTTGAGGCCGCCGAGCCCGAGCAGATTGAGGATCAGGCCGGGGACGCTCTGGGCGCCGCCTTCGTTCTGGATCTGGTGCACCGTGCCCAGCAGGTGCAGGGGACCGCTCCCGAACAGGGCGAAGCCGAGGATGAGCGCGAGCACGCCGGAGACGACGACGCCGGTGAGCAGCGCCAGGCGCCGGCGCGAGCTGTCGCCCCGCGCCGCGCTCGCCGCGAAGGCGAAGGGGAGCAGCAAGCCGGCGGTGAACTTGACCACGGTGGCGGCGACGATCAACACGCCGCTCGTGCGCTCCTTCTGCATGAGGAGGACGTACACCCCGGTGACCAGGAAGGCGAGCATGAGCAAGTCGTTGTGCCCGCCTCCGACCCCGAAGACGACGATCACCGGGTTCAGGCCCACGAGCGCCACCGCCTTGACCGGGTTCAGGCCCCGCAGGCGGGCGGCATGCCAGACGACGACGACGATGACGAACACCGAGGCGGCGGCGATCATCTTGTAGGCGACCACCCCCGCCGCGATGGTGAGGGGGGCGAGCAGGGAGCTGATCGCCGTGAACAGGGGACCGTAGGCGGTCGGGGTCGCCGCCCATTGCGTCCCCACCAGTGGCGTGAGGGGATCGAGGATCGTGTTGGGCCCGTGCAGGTAGGGGTTCGAGCCGTAGAGCGCCGCCATGCGGCCGTAGGCCATGTAGCTGAAGACGTCGGTCGAGAGCAGGGGCGGCGCGAGCAGGGCGAGCGCGTTGAGCGCGGCGATGCAGATGAGGACCACGCGCCCGGAGAGCTGGTCGGCGGCCCGCATGGCCACGGCGTAGGAGATGAGCATCAGCGTGAAGACGGCGATGAGCCCGCCGATCCCGAGGTCGATGCCGTGGCGCCCGAACGGGCCCACGAGCCAGCCGGGGAGGGACCGAATTGACGCGGGCAGCAGGACCCCGGTACGCGCCGCCGACACCGCGATCACGAGCCCGGTCGCGAGCAGGCCGGCCAAGCCGACCCAACCCGAAAGCAGAGACCTCGCGGTGTGGCGGGGGCCCGAGGTGGTTAGCTTGAACGCCCCGCCCAGCGGCGCGGCACCGAGCGGCTCGCCGACCGTCATTTCACAGAGCATGCCAGGCCGGAGGGACGGGCGCCTCCGTGCCCTGCCCTCGGCTTGGACATTTGGCCCACGCCCGCCCCCGCACAGTGGGCGATTACCGGCCCGCGGCCGACATGCAATACATGTCCCAGCACGTTCCCGACCGGTCCTGTACCCTGCCCGCAATGCCGCTGGCTGGGGATCTCAGCGGGCGCAGGCGCACGTCCAAAGCGGGATTTGGCGTCGCGCTGCTCGCATCCATTGCCCTGTTTTGCGCTATCCCGCAGCCGGGCCTCGCCGCGGTTCGCGGTCACGCGGCCCGTGCCCGCGGTCACGCGGCCCGTGTTCGCGGCCACGCGGCCGGTGTCCGCGACGGCTGCGCCGATGCCACCGTCGCGGCGACCGGCGCAACCGCGCAGGTGATGCGCAACGCCGTCGTCTGCCTGGTCAACTACGAGCGCGCCCGCTATCACCTTCCTCGCCTGCTCCAGGTCCACAAGCTCAATTCCTCGGCGCAGCGCTACACCGCCGAGATGGTGCGCCGGAACTTCTTCAGCCACACCGCCCCCAACGGCTCGACCCCCGGCGCGCGCATCGCCGCCACCGGTTACCACTGGTCGTGGGCGGGCGAGAACATCGCCAGCGGCTACGCCACTCCCCTCTCGGTGGTGACCGGCTGGATGCACAGCCAGGGCCACTGCTACAACATGCTCGCCCCGACCTTCCGCAACATCGGCGTCGGGGTCAGCCCCCACCCGGTGGGTTACGCCACCACCCCGTCGACGTGGACCCAGGACTTCGGGCTTCCCATGGGCGCGCACTCGCCGTCCGGCAACTGGGGCCCCGCCAACAGCTGCCCGCACTAGCGGGCCGATACTTCGGCGTCAGCCGGCTCCTCAGCTAAAGGGCCGCTGTCGCGCAGGTACCACTCGGCGTCGAGCGCCGCCTGACACCCCGAGCCGGCGGCGGTCACCGCCTGGCGGTAGGTGTGGTCGACGAGGTCGCCGGCGGCGAAGACGCCGGGAAGGTTGGTGCGCGTCGACTTGCCTTCGGTGACCACGTAGCCGGCGTCGTCGATCTCGACCTGGCCCTGGACGAGCTGGGACTGGGGCTCGTGGCCGATGGCGATGAAGGCGCCGGTGATGGGAAGGTCGCGCTCTGATCCGTCGCCGGTGTGGCGCAGGCGGGCCCGCCCGAGCGCTCCGTTCTCGGAGGGATGGAGCTCCTCGACTACGTAGGGCGTGATGAACTCGATGTTGGGGAGCTCGCGGGCGCGATCGAGCATGATCGCCGAGGCCCGGAACTCGTCGCGGCGGTGGACGATGCCCACCTTCCCGGCGAACTTGGCGAGGAACATCGCCTCCTCCATGGCGGAGTCCCCTCCGCCGATGATCAAGGTCTCGGCGTTCTTGAAGAAGGCGGCGTCACAGGTCGCGCAGTAGCTCACCCCGCGGCCGGCGAGGTCGAGCTCCCCGGGCACGTCGAGCTTGCGGTGCTGGGCGCCCATGGCGAGGATGACGCTGCGGGCCTCGTGCACCTCGTCCCCGACGAACACGCGGTGCAGGCCTCCGCCGGAGGCGAGCTCGACCTTGGTCACGTCCTCGGTCTCCAGGCGAGCGCCGAAGCGCTCGGCCTGATCTCGGAACTCCTGCATCATCTCGGGCCCCATAACCCCTTTTGGATAGCCGGGGTAGTTCTCGACGTCGGTGGTCTGCTGGAGCAGGCCGCCCCACGCGAAGCCCTCGAACACGAGCGGGCGGAGGTCGGCGCGAGCCGTATACAGGGCGGCCGTGTAACCCGCGGGGCCACCCCCGATGATGATTACCTTCTCGGTGTCGGGCACTTCACTAAGTATAGCCAGCAGAGAGGTTACGTAATCGTTTCGGCCGGCGCCGACTCGGCGGCGGCCTGCCAGCGGTGCACGGTGCGCCGCAGCTGCAGGTAGGCGATGGCCCCCGGCAGGGTCGGCAGCCAGAAGGCGAAGACCCGGTATCCGAGCACCGAGGCGACCGAGACCTCGACGGGCACGCCGAAGGCGCTGAAGGCGCCGATCATCCCGCCGTCGACGCCCCCGATCCCCGCCGGGAGCGGAAGCGTGTTGCCGAGCATGCCCACGAAGTAGGCCATGACGACGACCGCCGTGGGCGGCGATCCGCCGAAGGCGTGAAAGCACGCCCACAGGGTGGCGATGTCGAAGCCCCACCATGCGACGGCGCCGAGGAGATGGGGATCGCGCGAGCGCGCGAGCGCGATCGCGGTTCGGATCCCCGTAGCGGTGGCCGCGGGCGCGGCGGCGAGCCGGCGCGCGAGGCGTCCGCGGCGGCCCTCGCCCCGCGTCCAGCGCCCGACCAGGCGCTCGGCGTCTCCGGGGAGCAGCGATACCGCGAGGAAGAGGACGATGACCACGGCGCCGAAGATCGCCGGGCCCACGGTGATGGCGAAGGGCGCCGAGCCGGGGAAGAGCCCCGCCGCGAGCCCCACGCCGTCGACCACGAAGGTCGCCATGTAGACGCCGTAGAGGATGGCCAGGAAGGCGATCATCCGGCACGCGACCAGGCGCGGCTCCATCCCCGAGCGCCTGAGCGCCCACGCCGTGAGCGCGACCCCGCCCGCGCCCGCGGCGGCGAAGAGCCGCGTCGCCGCCAGCCCCGCCATCGTTATTTCATAGCTCTCGCGCCAGCCGATCCGCGTCTCGGGCGCATTCGCGCGAGAGCCGCTCTCGCGCCAACCGATCCGCGAGCCCTCGCTCACGAACACCGCGCGGAAGAGGGCCACGTAGCCCACGAACGAGAGCCCCTCGAACACCGCCGCGAGCACGAGCCACCACACGTTCCCGCGCGAGATGCGACCCCAGGAGTCGTGGAGGCCGACGATCTTGGGGAGGACGAAGTAGAGGAAGGCGACGCTCGAAGCGACGAACAGGGCGAAGCCGATCACCCGCCGGCGGCTGAGCACGACACGCGGCATCTCCTCCGGCGGGCCGTCGACGCGCCTGCTCGCGCCCGGCGTCCGCGGCAGGGGGAGCACATGCCGAGGCACGGCGGCCCCTACGCGCTCGCCACCCGTGCCTCGAGCGCCTGGAGCACGCGGGACAGGCCCAGCGCGAGCGGCTCGGCGCGCGGCGCGGCGCCGCGCACGGCCTCGGCCAGCCCGACCCCGGCGAGCAGGTCGATCGCGTAGTGCTCCCCGAGATAGACGAGCGCAAGCCCGAGCAGGATCGCGTAGGTCCATCCGATCGTGCGCGACACGGGACCCACCTCGGACATCAGATGGGCGGCCGTGACGGATGTGGCGAAGTGAAGCGACGGCATAGCAGCTAGCGGGTTTCCTCCCAGGACATCGTAAAGCGCGCCCCAGCGGTCGCCCCAGAACTGCTCGCCGTACTCGATCATCATCCGCCGCGCTCGCGTCCCCACGACATCCTCGAGCTCCCCGTGCTCGGCCGCCCACCAGGGCGGCGCCGTGGGGATGGCCCAGTAGAAGACGGCGCCGAGATCGAACACCGCGTACATTCGCGCGGCGGCGCTCGGGAAGCGCTCGGGCCTTCGCCAGCGAACGTATGCGACGCTTCCGTGGGGGACGACGAACCAGATCCAATGGCACCAGACGAGGACACGTTCGAAGCGATTGATCCTCCCGGGCGTGGACAGCGAGCGCTGCAGGCGCAGGGTGGGCGCCGCGCCGAGTCCGAGCACGCGGTCGACGGCGATCGGGTAGCGGACGTGCACGCGCGCCGCCAGGCGCTCGGGATCGTCGTTGGGCATCTCGTAGGCGTAGACGTACCCCCACATGTTGAGGGCGCACATCGCGGCGTCGCGGGCGAGCGAGCGACGCGTGGCCACGCACAGCGCCGCCGGCGCCATCGCGGCCGCGCCCAGGACCGCCGCCGGCGGCAACGCGAGCCGTCGCCTGAGCAACGGCGCAGCCGCGCCCGCGGCGACGAAGGCCCACGCGGTCGCTCTGATAGCCCTCGACACCCGCAACGCGCGCTGAGTATACGTTTGGGCGCCGGGCGTCCCACCTAGTGGCCGAGCGCCGTCCGTACGGCCTCCAGCGCGTGCTGGGGGTCAACGCGCTGTTCTCCACGGCCTACGGGAACGTCGGTTCCTCGATCTACTACGCCCTGGGGCTGGTGGCGTCCTTCGCCCTCGGGCTGACGCCCGTCGTCTTCATCCTCACCGGGATCATCTTCTTCCTCACCGCCGCCAGCTACGCCGAGGCGACGGCGATGTTCCCCGAGGCGGGCGGCTCCTCGAGCTTCGCGCGCCACGCCTTCAACGAGTTCTGGTCCTTCTTCGCCGCCTGGGGCCAGATGCTCAATTACGTGATCACCATTGCCATCTCGGCGTTCTTCGTCCCCCACTATCTCGGCGGCCTGTTCTGGCCCTTCCTGAAGACCTCGCCCGGGGACATCTTCTTCGGGATCGGGGTGATCGTCCTCCTCAGCGCGCTCAACGTCGTCGGCGTCAAGGAGGCGGCGCGGCTCAACATCCTCCTCGCCATCACCGACTTCTCCACCCAGCTCCTGCTCGTCGTCGTGGGCGCCGTGCTCGTCCTCTCCCCCCACGTCCTCATCACCAACGTCCACCTCGGCACCGCACCCCACTGGAAGGACTTCCTCGTCGCCATCCCGGTGGGGATGATCGCCTACACGGGGATCGAGACCATCTCCAACATGGCCGAGGAGGCACGCGACGAGGCCAAGACCATTCCCGCGGCGATCATGCGCGTCGTCTTCGCCGTGTTCGTGATCTACGCCGCCCTTCCCGCGGTGGCGCTCTCGGCCCTGCCCGTCCGCTGCGTGCACGGCCACTGCCAGACGCTGCTCGGCGTCGATGAGAGCAAAGGCGGCTTCGCCGGGGACCCGGTGCTGGGGATCGTCCGCCACCTCCACCTCGGCCCCCTCCAGCACGCCGGCGAGATCTACGTCGGCCTCCTCGCCGCGACCATCCTCCTCATCGCCACCAATGCCGGGATCATCGGCGTCTCCCGTCTCGTCTACTCGATGGGGCTGCATCGCCAGCTCCCCGATCGCGTGCGCGAGCTCCATCCCAGGTTCCGGACGCCGTGGATCGGCATCCTCGTGTTCGGCGGGATTGCCTGCCTGACCCTGATCCCCGGTCAGGCCACCTTCCTGGGGAACATGTACGCCTTCGGGGCGATGCTCTCGTTCACCATCGCCCACATCTCGGTCATCCGCCTGCGCCTCACCGACCCCGAGCGCGAACGGCCCTACCGTGGCCCGGGCACCCTGCGCATCGCCGGCCGCGACCTGCCCCTGTTCGCCGTCCTCGGGGGCCTGGGAACCTTCCTCGCCTTCGTCACCGTCACCGTGCTCCACTTCAACGTGGCCATCGCCGGGACCGGGTGGCTCCTCACCGGGATCGGCATCTTCACCCTCTACCGGCGCGGGCAGGAGCTCGACCTCACGACCACGACCAAAGTGGCGACTCCCCAGGTCATCGATCACGAGGTGGAGTACGAGTCGGTGCTCGTGGCCTTCGACGAAGCGAAAGCCTACGAAGGGACCGTCATGTCGACTGCGGCGAACCTGGCGTCGCACCGGCGGCGGGGCATCCATGTGCTCGTGACCATCACCGTCCCCGCCACGAGCCCGATCGACGCCTCGCTGCCCGAGCAGGAGGCGGCCGCCCAGGCGATCATCGACGCCGCCAGGACCCAAGCGGGCCGGCGCGTGTCCGGGCACTGGGAGAAGGTGCGGGCGGGCCAGACCGGGCGCCGCATCGTCGACGAGGCGCTGGCCATCCAGGCGCGGGCGATCGTCGTCTCCCTGCCCGACCGCGGCGGCGGCGCCGTGTTCGACAAGACCATCGCCACCCTGCTGCGCGAACGCCCCTGCCGGGTCATCATCGAATCCGTGCCCCACTGACCCCCCGGACCGAGTATACGTTCGCCCATGGAGCTGCTCTCGAGGGCCAAGGTGCGGCGCCTGCACCTCCTCACCGCCCTCGAGGTCGTCCTCGCCGTGGCCCTCGCCACCGCCGCCGTGGCCGTACTCCAGTCGACGGCCCCCGCCGCCGGGCTCGGCGTCCTCTACCTGCTCTCGGTGCTCGCGGTGGCCATCCGCCGCGGCGAGCGCCCCGCCCTGGCCACCGCGCTGCTCAGCGTGGTCACCTTCAGCTACCTGTACATCCCCCCGCGCCACGAGCTCGCCATCGCCCACTCGGAGGACGTGGTCGAGCTCGCCGTCCTCCTCATCGCCGCCGTCGTCGTCGGGCGCCTGGCGGCGGCCGGGCGCCAGCGCGCCACCGAGAGCGAGGCACGCGCCCGGATCGCGGCCGCTCGCGAGCGCGAGGCTTCGCTCCTCGCCGGCGCCGCCTCGGCGGTGGCGGCCGGTGGCGCCGTGCCCATCCAGCTGCAGAACATCGGTCAGCGGGTGGCCGTGGCCACGGGAGCAAGCCGCGCCCGCGTCGTCCTCGAGCCCGTGCCCTCGCCGGCCGCCGAGGAGCTCGCGGTGCCGCTGGGCACGCGAGCGAGCGCCGGCTGGCTCTACGTGAGCGGCGACACGGACTGGCGCCCCGAGGACGTAGAGCGCATCTCCGGGCCGCTCGGCCGCCTCATCGACGTCGCCCTCGAGCGCGAGCGGGTCGCCGAGCAGTCGGCCGAGACCGAGGCCGCCAAGCGGGCCGAGGTGGCCAAGACGGCGGACCTCCACGCCATCTCCCACGACCTGCGCTCGCCCATCACCGCGATCACCACGGCGGGCTCGGCCCTGGGCTCGGCCGGGCTCACCGAGGAGGAGCGCGTCGAGCTCACCGACGTGATCGAGACCGAGAGCGCGCGCCTCGCCCGGCTCGTCGACGACCTCCTCGACCTCTCGAAGATCGAGGCCCGGCAGGTGGAGCCGCGCGCGGACTGGTGCGATCTCCACGACGTGGTCGCCTCCGCCGCCGCCCAGCTCGCCGGCGCCGCCGGCCTCGAATTCGGGCTCCCGCCCGACCTCCCGCTCGTGCGCGCCGACGCTGCTCAGCTCGAGCGCGTGTTCTCCAACCTGATCGAGAACGCGATCAAGTTCTCCCCGGCGGGCGCGCCCGTGCGCATCACCGGGGGCACGAGCGGCGCCAAGGTCACCGTCCGGGTCATCGACGCCGGCCGCGGGATCCCGCCCCAGCATCGCGCGCGGGTATTCGAGCCCTTCTTCCACGGCCGCGGCTCCGCCGACACGGGCTCCGGGCTCGGGCTCGCCATCTGCCGCGGCTTCGTCGAGGCCAACGGCGGCAAGATCACCCTGCAGACCGGGACCGATCGCGGTACCTCGTTTGCCGTGACCTTCCCCGTGCCCCGGCAGCCCGAGCCCGGGAAAGACGTCCGTGTCTTTCCTGGCGAGTTCGCCTGGCGGCGAACTCGGGGGCTTGACCCGTGAGCGCCGAGGGGCCGCGCATCCTCGTCGTCGACGACGAGGCGCAGATCGTCCGCGGCCTGAAGATCATCCTCCGCACCGCGGGCTACTCGGTCGAGGCCGCGAGCACGAAGTCCGAGGCGCTCGCCTCGCTGGGCGCGCGCCCACCCGCGGCGCTCGTGCTCGACCTCGTCCTCCCCGACGGCCAGGGCGTCGAGGTGTGCCGGGAGGTCCGGCGCTGGAGCCGGCTCCCCATCCTTGTCCTCTCCGCCGTGGGCGACGAGCGCGAGAAGGTGCGTGCGCTTGACGCCGGCGCCGACGATTACGTGACCAAGCCGTTCGGGACCGAGGAGTTCCTCGCCCGGCTGCGGGCGATTCTCCGCCGCTCGGCCGAAACGGGCGCAAGCCCGCTGCTCGAGCTCGGCGAGGTCACCGTCGACCTCTCCGATCGCCGCGTCACCCGCGCGGGGGCCGACGTCCACCTCACCCCGATCGAGTTCGACCTCCTGCGCGTGCTCGCCCAGCACCGCGGGCGCCTCGTCACCCACCGCCAGCTCCTGCACGAGGTGTGGGGGCCCGAGTACGGCGAGGAGACCCACTACCTCCGGGTCCACATCGCCCACATCCGCGCCAAGCTCGAGGACGATTCCCACCGCCCGCGCCGGCTCGTGACCGAGCCGGGGGTCGGGTACCGGCTGCTCGCGGACGAGCCGCCCCCGCCGACGGCGCCCCCGCCGGCCACCCACCCATCGCCCGCGGCGAATTAACGAATTCTCTACGCCCGACGACGGGTTCTTAGCGTTGCCTTGATTCCGGGTGACCTATGTTCGAGGTCGCCCGGATGGCCAAGATCGAGACCCACGGCCTGAGACGCACCGTCGGCCTGGGAGGGCTGTTCGCCACCGCGTACGGAAACGTCGGCTCCTCGATCTACTACGCCCTGGGCCTCGTCGCCGCCTACGCGCTGGGGATGACGCCGGTCATCTTCATGGTCGCTGGCGGCCTCTTCGCCCTCACCGCCAAGACCTACGCCGAGGGCGCGGCCATGCTCCCCGAGGCCGGGGGCTCCTCGTCGTTCGCGCGCCAGGCCTTCAACGAGCTCGTCTCCTTCACCGCCGGCTGGGCGCTGAGCCTCGACTACATCCTCACCATCGCCATCTCGGCCTTCTTCGTGCCCCACTACCTGGGCGCGTTCTGGCCCGCCCTCACCCATCCCCCCGGCGACGTCATCGGCGGCCTCATCGTCATCGCCGTCCTCGCGTGGCTGAACGTCCGGGGGATCGGCGAGTCGGCCAAGCTCAACTTCTTCCTCGCCATCGCCGACCTGGCCACCCAGGTCCTCATCATCCTCATCGGCGTCTTCCTCGTCCTCGATCCGGCGCAGCTCGTGAGCCAGGTCCACCTCGGGAGCGCGCCGACCTACACGCACCTGATCTACGCGCTCTCGCTCTCGATGCTCGCCTACACGGGCATCGAGACGGTCTCCAACATGGCCGAGGAGGCGCGCGACCCGGGCCGCGACGTCCCCCGGGCCGTCAACCTCATCCTCATCGCGGTGATCGGCGTGTACGCCGGGATCACCGTCGTCGCCCTCTCGGCGCTGCCCGTGCACTGCCTCCACGGCCACTGCCAGACCCTGCTCGGCCAGCCACCTCCCCACGGCTTCCAGAACGACCCGGTGCTGGGGATCATCGACCACCTGGGGCTCTCGACGGCGATCGCCCACGTCCTGCGCTACTACGTCGGCATCCTCGCCGCGACGATCCTCTTCATCGCCACCAACGCGGGGCTGATCGGGATCTCGCGGCTCTCGTGGTCGCTGGCCGAGCACCGCCAGCTCCCGCTCATCTTCGCCCGCCTGCACCGGACCTACCGCACGCCCTGGTTCACGATCATCGTCTTCTCGGTGTTCGCGGGGATCCTCCTGATTCCGGGGAAGACCGACTTCCTGGGGAACCTCTACTCGTTCGGCGCCATGCTCTCGTTCACCACGGCGCACGCCGCGGTGATCGCCCTGCGCATCAAGGAGCCCGATCGCGAGCGCCCCTACCGGATGCCGTGGAACGTTCCCTTTCGGGGCAAGCAGATTCCCGTCACCGCCGTGCTCGGGGGGATCGCCACCTTCGCCGCCTGGATCTCCGTCCTCATCCTCCACGTCGATGCCCGCTACGTGGGCACCGGGTGGATGATCGTCGGGCTCGCGGGCTACGCCTATTACCGGCGCTCGCAGGGGCTCGATCTCACGAGCCACCACCGGGTGCTCCACCGCCAGCGCCCCGCCTTCTTCGTCGAGCTCGAGTACCGCTCGGCCATCGTCCCCATCTTCGGCACCGACGTCGATGCCAGCGCCCTGCGCACGGCGGCCAAGCTCGTCGGCTCGGGCGCCCTCGTCGAGGCCATCTACGTGCTTCGCGTGCCCAACCAGCTCCCACTCGACGCCGGCCTCGAGGACGAGGAGCAGGTCGGCCTGCGCGTCCTCGACGCCGCCAAGGTGGCGGGCCGCCAGGCCGGGCTCAAGGTCCAGACGCGCCTCATCCGCACGCGTAATCCCGGCGCGGCGATCGTCGACGAGGCCGAGCGCCAGGAGGCGGAGATCATCTACCTGGGCACGGCGCACGCGCCCGTCTCCGAGCGGGCCCTCGGGCCCACGGCGAGCTATCTCTTGGCCCACCGGCCGTGCCGCGTGGTGATCGAGACGCCGCCCGCGGCCTAGTCGCTTCACAGTTAGTGCGATCCTCACTAAGTCGCGCCGTGGCCCCGCCTGGATAGAATGCCCGCCGCCTTGCGCTCCGACGTCCAGAACGATCCTCGCCGGCGCGGCCTGCGTCGGTTCGGGCGCGGTCGCCTAGCGCTGGCGGTCACCCTGAGCCTGGGCGCTTCCCTGGTCCTGGCCCCCGCCGCCTTCGCGAATTTCCTGACGCCGAAATCGGGGGGATCGCCGAACGCGGACTCGATCCACAGCCTCTACTTGATCGTGCTCTACATCGCGGCGGTGGTGTTCGCCGTCGTCGAAGGCGCGCTCTTCTACTCGGTGTACAAGTTCCGCGCCAAGAAGGGCGCGGTGGCCGCCCAGATCCACGGCAACACGCGCCTGGAGATCGGCTGGACGGTGGGAGCCGCGGTGATCCTCGTGATCCTCACCACCGTCACCTTCATCAAGCTCCCGAGCATCATCGACCCCCCCAACACGAGCGCCAACGGGCTCCCGCTCAAGGGCGGCGTGCTCACCGCCTCGACGACCGCCCCCGTGCCGCCGAACGGCAAGGAGCTCGTCGTCTGCGTCACCGGCCGCCAGTTCATCTGGGCGTACTACTACGGCTCGGCCTGCGAGACCGATCCCTACGCGAGCCACGTGCCGTACTCCTACCAGGAGTTGTACGTGCCCGCCAACACCACCGTCGTCCTCCACATCCAGTCGCTCGATGTGATCCACTCCTGGTGGGTTCCCTCGCTCGGCGGCAAGGTCGACGCGGTGCCCGGGTACACGACCTACACGTGGTTCAAGGCGTCCAAGGCCGGCGCCCTGTACCACGGCCAGTGCGCCGAGCTCTGCGGGCGCCTACACGCGGCGATGACCGCCCTCGTGCAGGTGATGACCCCGGCGAACTACCAGCGCTGGCTCGCTCACCAGAAGACCGCCATCACCGCCGATGACCAGCAGGTCCTCACGCTCCGCAAGGAGCTCATCGCTTCCGGCAACATCACGCCCAACCTCCCGTAAAGGAACCCCACATGTCCACCTCCGACACCGCGCTTCGTCCCGTGCCTCAGGTGATCGCCCACGAGATCACCAAGCCGCGTGAGACGAAGAAGTGGGTGGACTGGATCACCACCACCGACCACAAGAAGATCGGGATCATGTACCTGGCCCTGACCTTCCTGTTC
>DASZKU010000371.1:0-2889 GCA_035552815.1 Solirubrobacteraceae bacterium
GCTCGTGGCCGGACGTGTCGCCTGTTGACCACCGTATTGGTGGTCAACAGGCATCACGTCACGATCTCCGACGGCGCGGCGCGGCGCGGCGCGGCGCGGCACGGCACGGCACGGACGGCGCGGCGGCCGGGCGCCGGCCGCCACACGTGATGCGCGTTGAGCCGCATATAGCGGCTCAACGGGCGTCACCCCCTTCGGCGGCCGCACGTGACGCATGCGGCGCCGTCCTCGCCGGGGACAGATTCACCCCGGAGCGGCACCGGTTATCGCCTCGCGCGAGACCGACACGCTTCACCGGCTCGCAGACGTGGGCGGGTGACGTGCACCCCTCCCCGGTCTGCGTGACGTGACTACCGCCACGCCCAGGAGTATCGACGCCGCCACACCGCGACACCGCGGCTGATCGCCGACTTCCGCCGCGGTCACGCTCTGAGAGGAGCGCCCCGCGGGCGGGGCCGAACCGGGATACGCGCCCGCACCGCTTCTCCTCAAAAGCCGCAGTCAAGCGTGGGCCACTAAACCCCCGCGCGAGCAGGCGAAATGAGAAGGTAGGGCGGTGAGCGCGGTGGCCACCCATGCCGGTGAGCGCGGCGCGCGCCGGCGTGATCTCCTCTGGGTCCTCGCCCTCGTCGTGATCGCGGCCCTCGCCCGGCTCCCGACGCTCGCCGAGCAGAGCTTCTGGCTGGACGAGGCCTACACCGAGCACCTGGTGCGGATGTCGCTCGGGGCCATGCTCCATGCCATCCCGCGCTCGGAGTCGACGCCCCCGGTCTACTACGTCCTCGCCTGGGGGTGGACGCGCGTGCTTGGGCACTCCGAATTCGCCCTGCGCTCGCTGTCCGCGCTCGCCGGCATCCTCACCGTGCCGGTGACCTACGCGCTCGCGCTGCGGCTCGCCGGGCGCCGCGCCGCCGTCATCGCCGGCCTCCTCCTCGCCCTTTCGCCGCTGCTCATCTGGTACTCCCAGGAGGCCCGCGCCTACGCGCTGGCGACGCTTCTCGGCACCGTCTCGCTGACGTGCTTCGTCGCCTTCCTCGACACTCGCCGCGGCGCGTGGCTGGCCGTGTGGGCGGCGGCGTCGGCGCTCGGCCTCGCCACCCACTACTTCGTTGCCTTCGTTGTCGGCCCCGAGCTCGTGTGGCTGCTGTGGCGCCGCCGCCAGGATCGCCGCGTGCTCGCAGCCGCCGCCGCCGTGCTCGCCGTGGCCGCCGCCCTCGTGCCCCTCGCCCTCGCGCAGCGGGGCACCGGTCATGCCGACTACATCGCCCAGGGGAGCCTGACCACCCGCCTCGCGCAGATCCCCAAGCAGTTCCTCACCGGCTACGCGAGCCCCTCGCAGCTCATCACCTCGGTGCTGGCGGCGGCGCTGTGCGCATCCGGCGCGGCCGCGCTGCTCCTCGGATCGGCGAACCGAGAGCGCCGGCGGGCGGCGATCCCCCTGACCGTCGGCCTCGCCTGCGTCCTCATCCCCGTCGTCCTCGCCCTCCTCGGCGTCGACTTCGTCAACACCCGCAACGTCCTCCCGGCCCTGCCCCCGCTCCTCGTCGTCGTCGCTATCGGCTTCGCCACGCTCGCCAAGCGGACGGCCGCCCTCGCCCTCACCGGCACCCTGGCGGCCGTCCTCATCGCCGTGGTGGCGATCGTCGACACCAATCCCCGCTACCAGCGCGACGACTGGCGCGGGGTCAGCGACGCCCTCGGTCGCGACCTGGAGCCGCGCGCCATCGTCGTCACGCCCGGCTCCGGGCTGATCGCGCTCGGGGTCTACCAACCGGGCCTGCGCCGCCTCGGACAGGCGCGGGTCGGGGAGATCGACGTCGTCGCCATCCCCGGACAGGTCCTGGGCGGGGGCATCGGAGCGCCGCCGCGCCCGCGGACACCCGCGCCGCCGGCGCCCGGCTTCCGGCTCACCCGGACCGTCTACGGCAAGACCTACACCGTGCTTCGCTTCACGGCGCCCCAGCCGGTGCCGGTGACGGCCGCCGGCCTCGCCCCGGCCGCGCTCCTCCCGGGCCCCGTCGCCGTCCTCACCGAGCGGCCCGCCCCTCTACACTGAAGGCCATGGCCTCGGCACGGCAGATCAAGGTGGGAGCTGTCGCCGTCGGCGGTGGCGCACCCGTCGCCGTGCAGACGATGACCAAGACCGAGACCGCCGACCTGAGCGCGACGATGGCCCAGATCCTCCGGGTCGCCGAAGCGGGAGCCGACATCGTCCGCGTCGCCGTGCCGCGCGAGAAGGACGTCGAGGCGCTGAAGATGATCGTGCGCGACTCGCCCATCCCCGTCATCGCCGACATCCACTTCAACCACACGCTGGCCCTCAAGGCCCTCGAGGCGGGCGCCCACTGCGTGCGCCTGAACCCCGGGAACATCGGCGGCCCCGACAAGGTCGCCGAGGTCACCGCCCTGGCCACCCGGCTCGGAACCCCGCTGCGGGTCGGCGTGAACTCGGGCTCGCTCCCCAAGCACCTGCTTCAGCTCGAGTACGACAACCCGGTGGAGGCGCTCGTCACCGCCGCTGTCGAGACCGTCGAGCTCATGGAGCGCCTGGACTTCGAGAACTTCAAGGTGTCGATGAAGTCGACCTCGGTCCCCAACACCATCGCCGCCAATCGCCTGCTCTCCGAGCGGATTCCCTATCCGCTCCACCTCGGGGTCACCGAGGCGGGAACGAAGTGGTCGGGGTCGCTGAAGTCCGCCGTCGGGCTGGGGACGCTCCTCGCCGACGGAATCGGCGACACCATCCGCATCTCCCTCTCGACCTTCCACGCCGAGGAGGAGGTCAAGGTCGCCTGGGAGATCCTCAAGGCGCTCAAGCTGCGCGAGCGCGGGCCCGTGCTGATCGCCTGCCCGACGTGCGGGCGCCTGCAGTTCGACATGGACAGCGTG
>DASZKU010000372.1:0-7595 GCA_035552815.1 Solirubrobacteraceae bacterium
CGATCGCCTCGGCGAGCGCGAGCGCCTGCTCGAGCGCGCCGCCCGGGTCGGCGAGCCGGTTGACGAGTCCGAGCTCGTAGCCGCGCTCGGCCGAGATCGGATCGCCGGTGAGCGCGAGCTCCATGGCCACCGCGCGCGGCAGCGCCCGGGGCAGCCGCAGCAGCCCCCCGCCGGCGGCAACGAGCGAGCGCTTGACCTCGGGGATCCCCAGCTTGGCCCCCCGTGCCGCCACCATCAGGTCGCAGGCCAGGGCGATCTCGAGCCCGCCCGCGACGGCGAACCCCTCGATCGCCGCGATCAGCGGCTTGGCGGACGGGCGCTGGACGATGCCGGCGAAGCCGCGACCGTCGATGTACGGCCGCTCGCCGGCCACGAACGCCTTCAGGTCCATGCCCGCGCAGAATCCCTTTCCGGCGCCCGTGAGCACCCCGACCGAGAGCTCGGCGTCGTCGTCGAGCTCGTCGAGGGCCGCCGCGATGCCCTCGGCCACCGCCAGGTTGACGGCGTTGCGCTGCTCGGGGCGGTTGAGGGTGGCCACGAGTACCCGCCCGCGGCGCTCGATGAGGACGGCGCGCTCCTCGCTCACGCCGCGAACAATCGCAGTTCCGGCTCGCGCTCGCCACGGAGCACGGCGAGATCGACCTCCACCCAGGCGATCCCCCGCGCCTGCGCCAGCACGCGCGCCTGCGGCTTGATCGTCTGCGCCGCCAGGACGCCCCGGCACGACGCCAGCGCCGGATCGAGCTGGATCCGCTCCAGGTAGCGCGTCAACTGCTCGACCGCCTCGATCCCCGCCACCCGCTTGATCTCGACCGCCACCCACGCCTCCTCGGCGTCGCGGCACATGAGATCGACGGGGCCGATATCCGTGGGCCACTCACGGCGCACGAGGCGGAACCCGTCGCCGCACCACCCGGGCTGCTCGGCGAGCAGCTCCTGGAGATGCGCCTCCACCCCGTCCTTCTCCAGGCCCGCCGTCTCGCCCATCTCGTGGGTCACGTCGGAGAGGACCTCGGAGATGGCGATCTCGAGCCGGTCCTCGGTGGCGCCGGTGCGCTTGCGCACGACGATGAGGTCGGGCGACTCCTCGATCACCGTGGGCGGCGTCATCCAGTTCAGGGGCTTGTAGCCGCCGGCGTCGGCGTGGACGAGCACCGACCCGTCCGCCTTGATGATCAGGAGCCGCAGCGCGTCGGGGAGCAGGGCACTGAGGCGGCCGGAGTAGCGGACTTCGCAGCGGGCGACGATCAGGCGCACCGGCGGCAGGGTAGGGCGCGGGGCGGACGGGTGTCGCGGGGGGCGGGCCGCGGGGGTCGTGCTACGTATGTAGGAATAATTCATACATACGTAGCACGCCCTCGCCCGGAGCAGGCAGTTGCCCCCGCCCGGAGCGGCCACCGCGCGCGGTTACCCGCTGATCGAGATCGTCACGTTCCCCGACTTGCTCAGCTGCACGTTGGCCGAGCCGATGCAGGTCGAGGACGGTGCCGGGAGGGGGAGGGTCTTGGTCGTCGGGAGCTGGAGCGTCGCGCGACCCTCCTTTCGGCCGATGCCGCCGCTGAGCTCGAAGCAGACGATGTTCCAGTCCACCGAGCCGGCCTGGGCCGGGGACGCCGAGACGTTGAGGACGATCTGGGAGGGATGGTGGAAGGTGCCGTTGGTGTAGGCGACGGCGTATTCGCCGCTCCCCTGTCCGGAGACCACGCGCTTGGGCGCACCGGACGCCGCGCCGCCGCCGTGGTGTGACCGGCGCCTCGCCGGGGCGGACGTCGTGGTCGAGGACGTCGCTCCCGTGGCTGCCGCGACCGCGGTGGCGAACAAGGCGGAGCCGAGCGGCGAGGCGGCCTGGACCGCGTCGGTGGCGATCGCCGCGGCGTCGGCCGAGTGGGCGGCGGCGATGGCCGCCTGGCTCGGGCCGGTGTGGGTCGCCGGCGGCGGGGGGGTGGTGGCCACGGTCGAGGGGGTCGTCGCCACGACCGTCTTGGTGACCACGTGGGTGCTCCCTCCGCACCCGGCCAGGGCCAGCAGACCTCCTGTCAGCATCACGCCAACCTCCGTCCTCACCTCGCGCAGGATAGTCACGCACGCGCCCACATGTTCCGGTCCACCGGTCTCTGCCCTACATTGTCTGTGCATGCGTCAGCAACTTCGGCCCCTGTTCGATCGGATCGTCATCAAGGAGCTCGATCCCGATCGCATCCGGCGCTCGGGTCTCGTGGTGCCCGCGGGAAGTGACGTGCCGCCGCCCCAGCACGGGATCGTGCTCGCGGTCGGGCCCGGCCTCGACTGGTGGGACCACGTCGGCGTGCAGATGCCCGTCCGGCCCGGTGACCACGTCGTCTTCCCCGCCTCGGCCGGGGTGTGGGTCGAGGTCGAGGAGGAGAAGCTGCTCGTGTGCCGGGTGGCCGAGATCCTCGGCGTCCTCGACCGCGTCGACGCCTGCCCGGGGTGCGGAGGCCGTACCCTGGCGCCCAGCGAGTCCTGCCCGGTGTGCGGGCGCGAGGGCTCGCTGACGAACCCGTAGAACGGCCCCGGCAACGGCCCCCGGCCCCTACGGCCCCGCGACGAGCACGAGCTTGCGGGGAGCATGCCGCGGACACGCCGGCGCCGCGCTTCGCCGTGGCACCGCGCTTCCCCGCGGCACCGCGCTTCCCCGCGGCACCGCGCTTCGCCGCGGCACCGCGCTTCGCTGTGGCCCGGCCGGCTTGACGACCGCGGTACCCCCGAGCTCGTACACGGCCGGGGAGCTCGCGAACTGCCGGCAGGGAATCCCCGGGCACCGCGTGCGCGCGCCCGCGCCCGTGCCACTGCCCGCGCGCGTGCCAGCGCCCGCCCCCGCGCCCGCGCCCGCGATGAAGCACGTCACGCCCTGATCAGGATTGATGAACGCCCGCGGCGTCACCGCCCGCGGCTTCGCCCCCGGGGGCGCGACATTCAACGGCCGTACCCCCCGAGGCTGCCCCAAACGCAGCCTCGTGATCTCTCCCGCCAGCAGCCGCTTCAACGGCGGCGTCACCGCCACGCGCCGCGCCACCACCCCCGACCCGGCGGCGCTCGAGCTCCGCGTGAGCACCGCCACCGCGACCACGCCGACCGACCCGATCACCACCACCGCCGCGAGAAAGCGCCTCATGACCGCTACTACGCCGCCGAAGCGCTGCCGTCACACACAACCCTACGCCGCGCTGCGCTCCCCCAGCTCCCGGGGAATCGCCGAGCGCACGCGCTCCAGGAGCTCGGCGACCTCGAGGTCGCCACCGATGACGAGCGCCCGCTCGCACGCGGCGATGCACTCGGTGGTGCGTTCGGTCCGCGCGAGGGCGTGGGCGTAGCGCGAGCACGCCGCCGAGGACTGGGGATCGAGGCGGGTGGCCGCCTCGCACGCCGACACCTCGCCTCCGAGGTCGCCGGCGAGGTGATAGGCGAGCGCGAGGTCGAGCAGCCCCTCCACCGAGGGGGCGATGAGACGCGCGCGCTCGAGGGCGGCGAGGGCGCCGGCCCGGTCCATGAGCCGCAGGCGCAGGCGCCCGAGGCGCTCCCACGCCGAGGCGTCGGCGGGGGCGCGCTTGGCGGCCCGCAGCGCAGCTTCGGCAGCAAGGTCGATCGCTCCCATATCGGCATAGATCCGCGACGCGTAGCGCTCTGGCGTCGGGCGCTCGAGGTCGACGCGCGCCCAGTCGCGGACCGTGCGTGCGGCGGCGGGCAGGTTGCCGGCCTGCCAGAAGGCGACGGTGAGCAGGCGCAGGACCATGGGGTTGGCGGGATCGGCGTCGCGCGCGTACAGGAGGCGCCGCGAGGCGAGCTCGGGGTTGCCCTCGGCGAGGGCGTGCTGGGCGGCGGTGACGAAGCGCTGGGCCCGGTCGGTGGCGGCGTCGGGGGTCGAGAAGTCGACGAACTCGAGCGATCCCGCCGGGACGGTGCGCACGCCGACGCTGAAGTTGACGCGGGCCCACTGCTTGACGTCTTCCTCGTCGCCCGAGAAGTAGATCCCGGTCACCGTGCCCACGCCCCACTCGGGGTAGGACAGGCAGCGCGCGTAGCTGTGCACGACCGAGTGGTCGGGGACGCGCGAGCCGAAGGGGTCGTTGCGCGAGCGGTCCTCGGCCGCGGCGCGACTGCGCTGCTCGGCCTCGTAGGCGCGCCTGCCCTCCTCGGCTCGGGCCCGGCGGGTGGCGGCGACGGAGACCTTGACGGCGCCGCGGGTGACGCGACCACCCCGGGAGGTCTCCGCCAGTCGCTCGAGCTCGTCGGCGGCCTCGTTGATGGCCTGGAGATGGCGCTGGTGCTCGTGCTGGCGCCCGGGAGGGGCGATGTCGGGATGCCAGCGCTTGGCCATCCGGCGCCGCGCGAGCTGGACCCCACGCTGGTCGAACGGCGGCTCGAGCTCGAGGAGGAGAAGCGCTTGCTCTACATCGAGGATCCGAGGCATGACTCGACTACGTTAGCGAGCCCGGCTTCGCTTTCGCGCGGCGAGGACCGGCGTGATCATCCCGAGTTGCGCACCCTGAAGGTCAGGTTCGCCGGGGCGAAGATCGAAGCCCCTGCATAGGCCGCACGTACCGACCGGTTCGAGCCCGCGCCGAGGACGAAGGAGGCGCGTCCCGAGCGCCCGGTGCGCGCGGTCAGGGTGCGGTGCCCGTCGGTGATGGTGATCGACGCCCCCGCGACGGCCGCGCCGTTGGCGCTCACCAGGTACAGGGTGCCGCGGGCCGCGCGGCCGCTGCGCGTGGTGACGACCTGAGCGCGGGGGGCGTAGTACGAGCACGCGAAGGCCTTGACGGTGACCGATGACGCGCCGCCGTAGCTGACCTCGAGCCGGAAGTGGCGGTCGCCCGAGGCGAGGGTGATCGCGCGGGCCGACTGCGAGGAGACACGGAGACCGCCGGTGGCGGCGGTGACGGTGCCGAGGACCTTGCGCCCGGCGCTGACGGTGACGGTGGTGCCCGAGAGCTTGACCGTCACCAGGGTGCCGCGCCCGTCGGCGACGGATACCGATCCCGAGCGCACGCTGCCGCGCAGCCGCAGCGCCCCGGACTGGCCGGCCACCTGGCGGCGGGCCTGCACCCCGCAGCGCATCCCCGGGGGGGTGGCCGAGAGCACGGTGGGGGAGCGGATCGTCCATTTGAAGGAGATGATGTTCGTCCGCCCCCCGGTATCGGTCGCCTGGACGATCACCGTGTAGGCGCCGGCCTGCGTCGGCGCCCCCCGGATCACGCCCGTCGTGTGGTCGATGGCCAGGCCGGGCGGAAGCCCGGTGGCGCGGAAGGTGAGGCTCGCGTTGGCGGCGTCGGTGGCGCTGAGATGCAGGCTCAAGTTGTGCCCGAGCGTCGACGTCTGCGGCCCGGGATTGGCCAGGGTCACCGTCTCGCACAGCGCCGTCGCGAGCGTCGGGGCGATCGGCGTGCCGAGCCCAGAGGCCATGTCGTACCCCGGGGCGGCGGCGAACTTCCCGCCGTTGGTCCCGGTGAAGTCGTTGTTGCCGGCGGTGACGTCGTTGAAGGCGGCGGCGTACTGGGGTCCGCCGGCGACGCGGTACAGGGCCGGGTTGGCGAACCCGACCGAGGTGCCGGTGCAGGCGGGCGAGGCGTCGGCGAGCGCGATCAGGGCCGCCCACACGGGCCCGGCCGCGCTCGTGCCCCCGATTCCGCCCCAGGCTCCCTGGTAGTAGATGAGGTAGCCGGTGAAGGGATCGGCGTTGGCGGAGACGTCGGGGACCTGGCGGCAGTATCCGCTCGTCGCCCCGCACAGCGAGCCGGTCGAGTCGGCGTTGATGACATGGAGCGAAGACGGCGCGCCCGACTGGTAGGAGGGCATCTTCCAGAACGCCGAGATCCCGCCGCCTCCGGCACCCGCGCTCGTTCCCAGGAGGGTCCCGAGATTACCTCCGTTGTTCCACACCGCCTGGGTGGGGGGCGGACCCGGCGCGGCCATGCTCGTGCCCCCGACCCCGGTCACGAAGGGCTGGCTCGAGGGATCGTCGACGGCCGGGGTCGTGTCGAGGTTCTGCCCGGCGGTGAAGCAGTCCTCGGCGCCGTTGTCGCCCGCGGCGGAGATCACGGTCTGGCCCTGGGCCGCCGCCTCCTGGAAGAGCGTGCTCTCGGCGGTGGCGTCAGGCGATCCCTCCATCGGCTCGCACTGGCCCCACGAGGTGGTGATGATCTTGGCCCGGTTCTGGCTGATGATGACGTTGTAGACGTCGTAGGGTCCCGCTCCGGGCGACCCCGAGTTCGAGTTCGGGCCCTGGTAGACGATGATGTTGGCCTTCGGGGCGAGCCCGATGACGTTCTCGATGTCGAGCGCCGCCTCGCCCGTGCCCGCGCCGGTGCCCGCGCCGCCGTCGACGGGGACATAGGACACCGCGGCGCTCGTCCCGTAGCACGACTGATAACCGGCGATGTCATTGGGGTCGTTGGGCTCGAGCTCGTAGACGGCGACCGTCTGGCCCGCGCCGAGGTCGCCCGCCGCGTACAGGCCCGGGAAGCTGTAGGCCGCGGCGATCTGGTCGGCCGTGTACGCCTGCTGGCCCGGAGCGGCGGCGCTCGCCCCGGCGCACGGCTGCGGCCCCCCCGTCACCACCTGGGGGGCATTGAGCGCCGCGTCTCGGGCGGCGTGGTGGGCACGCACGGTCCGCGGCTCCGGGACCGACAGGGTGTCGAGCCCGACGACGCCCTGGACGAGGCGCGCGACACCCGCGTCGAAGAGCGGCGCCGCCGTGCTCGCGAAGGCCACGCGCCCGCTCGGCGCGAGCACGCGCGAGAAGGCGATCGAGAACGCGCTCGAGAGGGCACCGGCGGTGGCCTTGACGGGGATCGCCAAGCCGTTGGCGGTGACCGGTCCCGGGTCGAGGCCGTGAGCTTGCAAGGAGGAGCGCACCGAGGCGACCTGCGCGGGGGTGGGCCCGAAGCGCGAGGCGAACTGCGCCACCGTGAGGTACTGGCGGTACTCAGGCGATCCCGGGGTCGAGACCGCGGACGCGAAGGCGGCGAGCCCGGCGGGGTCGCGGGGCGCGAGCGCCACCGTTACATCGAGCTTGGTGACGGGCGCGAGGAGGCCGAGCACGCGGGCGGCGGCGGGGATCGCCGCGGCCGAGCCGACGCGCACGCCCCGCACCGACACCGCCGCGCTCGCCGCCGGGGCGCAAGCGACGATGACCGCAGCGGCACACGCGGCCAGCGCAAGCGTGCGTGGCACGCGGGTCATCGGGAGCCTCCAGTGCATGAGTTGCAGCGGGGCAGAGTAGCGATTGCTCGCCGGGCGGGCGCCGGCGACCAGGCTCAGACCTTGAGCTTGGCAACTACCCCGGTGGTGGTGTTAGCCGCGTTGGTGGCCTGGACGAGGACGGAGAGCGAGCGCGTGCGCTTGTGCTTGACCTGGTTCTCGAGGCTCTTGCTCTCCGACAGGTCGGCGTCGGAGATCGCCACCGACATCTTCGTCTGTCCCTTCGCGAGCTTGACCGTGAGCTCGCCGTGGCTCACCCTGGCAGTGAATTTGACGCGCTTGCCGCTCGCACCCTTGACGACGATGCCCTTGGCGAGCTTCTTGGCCTTGCTCGAGAAGCTCAGGCCCCGGGGCAGCCCGACGACGACCGTCTTGAG
>DASZKU010000373.1:0-20858 GCA_035552815.1 Solirubrobacteraceae bacterium
CGCGCGGCCCGCGCTCGTGAGCCCGGGCCCGGTGTCGGGCGAGGAGGGGAAGACGAAGGGGACTCCGTGGGCGAAGTCGTTCGGCCGGCTCCACACCGGGCCGAGCGAGCGCAGCCCCGCCTCGTACCACGTGTCCAGGGCCTCGAGGCCGCGATCGATGGCCTCGGCGCCCTCGTGGTGGAGCACGGCCACCGGCGGCCCGCCGTCCTCGCGTGCGGCGTCGAGCTCGGCGAGCGACCGGGCGACCCGGAGATGGCCGTCGCGCTCGAGCGCGAACAGCCTTCCCGCCGCCGCAGTGGCATAAGCCGCGGCGCGGGGGTGCCCCACCCGGGGTGCGAGCTCGTAGGCGACGACGCCGTCGGTGCGCGGGAGCGGTCGTTTGCGCTCGCGCGCCGAGGGGGTGAACACGGCGAAGATGCCCCCGCGCATGCCGCCCGCACGCATGCGCGGGAGGTCGAGGTGACCGCCGTCGCGCCCGGTGGCGAAGTCGGCGTGATCGTCGCGGGTGAGCGCGTCGTTGTGTCCGTCGAACACTGCGAGCATCGGCCCAAGCTAGCGCGCTGAGCAGGGGATCGTTCGCGCTCAGCGAACTCGACGGCCATGAGACTTTCCCACCTGCCCGCCGCGCGGATCCTCGGTGCCGCTGCGATGGCGCTCGCCGCCGTGATCATCCCCGCCGTCGCGCTCGGGGCCGCCTCACCCACGGCGGGGCCGGACGTGGTCACCGGCCCGGGGGCCTTGCTCGCCCCCGACGCCGCCACCACCCCCAAGTGCACGACCTCGGGACTCGTCGTGTGGCTCGACACCCAGGGCAACGGGGCCGCGGGGAGCATCTTCTACACGCTCGAGCTCACCAACCTCTCGAGCCGGGCGTGCACGCTGAGCGGCTATCCCGGGGTCTCGGCCGTCAACCTCGCCGGCCATGAGCTGGGCAGCGCCGCCTCGCGCGACACCTCCCACACCCCGCATACGGTCACCCTGGCCAGCGGCGCCACCGCCACGGCGCTGCTGCGCATCGTCCAGGCGGGGAACTTCCCGACCTCGGCCTGCCATCAGGTCACGGCCGCGGGGCTGCGCGTGTTCCCCCCCAACCTGACGACGTCGAAGGTGGTCCCCTTCCCCTTCCCCGCGTGCTCGCTCAGCGGGCCGAAGTATCTCGCCGTGCGCGCCCTGCAGCACGGCTGAGCAGTACCGCCAGTCACTAGGGTATTCCCCTTGGAACCCCTGGAACCCCTGCATAGCGATGTCACCGTCGTCGGCGCCGGCGGCGCGGGCCTGTACGCGGCGCTGTGCGCGGCCCGCGACGGCGCACAAGTCACGCTCGTGTCGGCCACCCCGCTCGCCGAGTCGGCGAGCTACTGGGCCCAGGGCGGTCTGGCGGCAGCGCTCGCCGAGGACGACGCTCCCGAGCGCCATCTCCGCGACACGGTGATCGCGGGCCGGGGCGCGGTGCGCGAATCCGCCGCGCGCGTCCTCTGCAACGAGGCGCCGGGAATCGTCCACGACCTCGCCGACCTCGGGGTGCGCTTCGACGCCGACCGCCACGGGCGACTCGCCCTCGGGCTCGAGGGCGGCCACAGCGCCCGGCGCGTCGTCCACGCGGGCGGGAGCGCGACGGGCCGCCGCGTCACCCGCCAGCTCTCCGCCCTGGTCGCCGAGCACCCATCCATCGACGTCCTCGAGGGCCGGCGCGCCGTGGGCGTCATCGTCATCGACGGCCGCTGCCGCGGGGTCTTCCTCGCCGGGGGCGACCGCGTCGCCAGCGCTGCCGTCGTCCTCGCCACCGGCGGCGCCGCCGCCCTGTGGGCGCGCACCACCAACCCCGCGGGCGCCACCGGCGGCGGGCTCCTCCTCGCCCACGCCGCCGGGGCGGCCCTCGCCGACCTCGAGCTCGTGCAATTTCACCCGACGGCGATCGCCGCCCCCAACGGCGGCGACGGCTTCCTCATCACCGAGGCGATCCGGGGCGAGGGCGCCCTGCTCCTCGACGCGAGCGGCGAGCGCTTCGTCGACGAGCTCGCCCCCCGCGACGAGGTCGCCCGCGCGATCCAGAACCTGATGACCGACACCGGGGCGAGCTCGGTGGCCCTCGACATGCGCGAGGTCGACCCCAGGCTCTTCCCCAACGTCATCGACGCCCTGCGCAAGGCGGGGATCGACCCCGAGCGCCAGCTCGTCCCCGTCTCCCCCGCCGCCCACTACATGATGGGCGGGATCGCCACCGATCTCGACGGGCGCTCGACCGTTCCCGGCCTCTACGCGGTCGGCGAGTGCGCGTGCACCGGCCTCCACGGCGCCAACCGCCTGGCCTCGAACTCACTCTCGGAATGCTTCGTCTTCGGCGCCCGCGCCGCTCGCGCCGCGCTCGCCGAGCCCAGCGGCCCGGCCCCGCCCGAGGCGATCAGGGCCGCCGAGCCCCCGCCCCGCCCCCCCGCGCTGACGGCCGCGAGCCGCCAGGCGCTGTGGGAGCGTGCCGGCATCGAGCGCGACCGCGACGGGCTGTGGTCGCTGCGCGAGGATCCCCATCCGCTCGTGCGCCTGATCGCCGACGCCGCCCTCGCGCGCACCGAGAGCCGGGGCGCCCACCAGCGCCGGGACTTCCCCAATCTCGATCCGGCGTTCGAGGGACTGCACGTGATGATGGAGCCCTCGGGGCGTCCCGCCTTCGACCGCTGGGTTTGACGAGCGCGACGGCTGGACGGCCGCGCCCGCCTGGACGGGACCGTTGGCCGATCCGGCGGTGTCCAGGCCGCTTAACACGCAGTTAATACGGGCAATGACTTTTCCTTTACAACTCGGCGGGATACTCGCGACCGCTCACGACGGTGCCAAGGCGGGGGCCGAAAGGAGATCAAGTCAGTATGTATCGATTCAGTCGGGCCATCTACAGGGAGTTGGCCAACGACATCGTCGAGGATGACCACGGCCTCGGTCATCCCGTCAACCACGAGCGGGTACTGCACGCCTGTGAAGCCGTAATCGAGCGGCTCGCCACCGATCGGCACTACTTCGCACATCCCGCTCGCACCCTGTTCTCAGACATCCGCTGGTACTTCCCCATGAGCGCCCAGCCACGCGTGCTGCGCGTCATCGAGCGCTACCTGACCTGCGCAGACAACGTCCTGCGCCAGCAGCCTCAGAAGGGGTACGACGTCTACGGCAATCCGCTCCAGTGCCGGGCCACCACCCGGAAGGGCTCGCCCTGCCAGCGGATGCCGCTGCCGCACAACGGGTACTGCCCGTCCCACCAGCACCTGGCCGAAACCGAGGAGGAGCTCGGGCTCGCGGCCTAGATTCGCCGCGGCCTAGCTTCGCCGCTTCCGCGCGGGGGCGCGCCTGCCCCCGCGCGCCCGCATGCTCGCGAGCGTGGCCACGACCTCCTCGCCGGGGTCGTGCTCGCGGCCCACGAGCACGGCGAGGATCTTGCCCAGGCGCCGGCGGAAGAAGTGATGGCCCTCGTCGGCGTCGAGGAAGACGCGGCACCGCGGAAGCGAGATCGCCAGCTGAAGGGCATGGTCGACGGGGACGAGCGGGTCCTCGAGGCCGTGCCAGAGGTGAGCGGGAGTGCTCACCTCGGTGGGCTCGAAGCCCCACGGGCTCGAGTACACGAGGTAGTCCTCGATCATCCCGCGCACGCCCTCGCTGGCGGCGTCGAGGAAGCTCGTGCTCGCCGCCGAGCACTCGTCCGCGCGCTGCAGGAGCTGGCGCTCGCCGGGCGCCGCGTGGGCGGCGATGACGCGGCTCAGGAGCTCGGGATGGCGCCGGATCGCCGGCACCGCGAGATCACCGACGGCGGCGCACGTCCCCGGAGCGCGGGCGAGGACCGAGAGCGCCAGGCGGATGCGCCGCCACATGCCCGGAGTGCGGTGAGGGGCGCACAGCGGCGAGAGCGAGGAGCACACGGCCACCCGGTCGACGCGGTCGGAGAGCTCACGTGCGACGGCGAGTGCATAGGGGCCGCCGGCCGACACGCCCACCACCTTGAGCCGATCGATCTCCAGCTCGTCGACGAGCTCGCGGACGTCGGCAGCGAAATCGAGCACGGTCCGGCCGGGGGCGGGATCCGATCCTCCGATCCCCGGCCGGCTGATGGCGATGTAGCGGACCCCGAGCTCGCTCGTGATCGCCTCGAGATCGACGGTGGCCCCGAGCGGTGTCCCGATCGCCCCGTGGCAATAAAGGACGGGCGTGCCGTCCCGTGGCCCGGTTTCGGAGTAGGTCAGGCGCCGGCCGTCGGCGAGCTGCAGCCGGCCGCGCACGAAGGTGGGGTCAGAGCGCATCGCAGCGAATTGATCCTCTTTACGGCAAGGTAGAGGTGCCTGCGGGGGAAGATGTTGCGTCTTTGTCAAGCGCCGCCAGCAGGCCCTCGAGCGCGGCGATGAACTCCCCCGGCCGCTCCACCATGGGCACATGACCGGTGCCTCGGATCATCATCACCCGGGCGTCGGGACGCACGTTGCGTACGAGCTCGGCGTTGCGCGGCGGGATCGTCCGGTCCCGCGTGCCCCAGATCACCCCCAGCGGCGCCGCCGTCCGCGCCAGCAGCGGGCAGAGATCGGCGCGCGTGATCGCCGCCAGCGCCGTCGAGGTCCGCTGCGCCGCCGCCGAGGCGTCGATCATCAGCCGCGCCTGCGTCGGGGGGATGCTCGCGCCGTCGGCGGCGGCGAACCCGAGCAGGAGCCGCCGGCCCCAGCGCAGATCGCTGAGCGGCGCCACCGCCCGCCGCGCCGCCAGCAGCCCGTCCGCCGCCGCCGCGAGCATCAGCGAGGCGGGCCGCGGCACCACCGCGAGCCCGGCGGGAGCGACGAGAACGAGCCGCCGCACCAACCGCGGCCGGGTGACCGCGAGCGTGAGCGCGATCCCCGCACCCAGCGAGTGCCCGACGAGGTCAAAGGGGCCGTGGACCCCGCGCGCCGCCAGCCCTCGCGCGATGCGCTGCGCCACCGCCTCGAGCTCGAACCCCGGGCCCGCAGGAGCCGACTCGCCGAAGCCCGGCACGTCGAGGGTCACCACCCGCCGGGTCAGCGCCAGCGCCGGTGTCACCTGGCCCCAGATCTGCCGCGTCGTCGCGAGGCCGTGGATGAGCACGAGCGGCTCGCCCTGGCCGAAGTCCTCGATCGCCAGCAGCCCGGCCATAGAGCGATGCTAGCCGTGGCAGCGGCCGTCACCCGGCGCGTTCGCGGGCTTGCCGTTGCGGCAGCTGCTCGGGCGACGCCGGCGATCTCCCCCGCGGGCCGCGTAGCGGGCCCGCGCCGGCCCGCGCGGGCCCGCGCGGGGCGGCCCGTGCTACGTATGTAGGAATTATTCATCGTTTCGTAGCACGACCCCGTCGCCGGGCAGTCGGCGGCGCGCTACCGTCACCGCGATGCTCCTGGGCGTGGATGTCGGCGGGACCTTCACCGACGCGGTCCTCGCCGTCGACGGCGCCATTGTCACCGCCAAGTCGCCCACCACCCCCAAGGACCAATCCGAGGGCGTGATGGCCGCCGTGACCGCGGCGCTCGAGACGGCCGGTCGCTCCGCCGATGAGGTCGAGGTCTTCGCCCACGGCATGACCGTGGTCACCAACGCCCTGCTCGAGGGGACCGGGGCGAAGACGGCGCTCGTCGCCACCGAGGGGTTCACCGACGTGGTGGCGCTCGGGCGCCAGAACCGGGCCGACCTCTACCGGCTGTGCGCGGCGCGGCCGGCGCCGCTCGTGCCCGAGGAGCTGCGCTTCGCCGCCCCCGAGCGGATGGGTCCCCACGGACCCGTGAAGCCGCTCGAGGCATCCGCGGCCGAGGCGCTCGCCGAGCGCGTGGCCGAGTCCAAGCCCGAGGCGGTCGCCGTCGTGCTCCTGCACTCCTACCGCCACCCCGAGCACGAGCGCGCGCTCGGCGAAGCGCTGGCCCATGCGCTCGGCCCCGACGCCCATATCTCGCTCTCCCACGAGGTGGTGGGGACGTTCCGCGAGTACGAGCGGGCGGCGACGACCGAGGTCGATGCCGCCCTCACCCCGCTTCTGCGCAGCTACCTGCGCAGCCTGGTTGCGAGCGCGCGCGAGCAGGGCCTGCCCGAGCCCGCGATCATGCAGTCGGGCGGCGGGCTCATCGACGCCGCCGCCGCCGGCCGCCACGCCGCGTGGATGGTCCTCTCGGGGCCGGCCGCCGGTGCCGCCGGGGGCGCCTATGCCGCGGTGGCCGCCGGTTCGCCGGACGTGCTCTGCCTCGACATGGGCGGGACCTCGGCCGACGTGTGCGTGGTCGACGACGGGGCGGTGCGCGAGCGCAGCTCCGGCGTCCTCGCCGACCGGCCCATCGCCCTGCCCATGCTCGACGTCCACACCGTCGGCGCCGGCGGGGGATCGATCGCCTGGCGCGACGCCGGCGGCGCGCTGCGGGTGGGGCCGCGCTCGGCGGGCGCCGACCCGGGACCGGCGTGCTACGGGCGCGGCGGTACCGAGCCCACCGTCACCGACGCCAACCTCCTCCTCGGCTACCTGTCCGCCGATGCCCCGCTCGCCGGCGGGGTGAAGCTCGACGTCGAGGCGGCGGAGCGCGCGGTGCACACCCTCGCCGATGCGCTCGAGCTCGACCTCATCGCCTGCGCGGAGGGGATCATCCGCGTCGCCAACGCCGAGATGGTCAGGGCGCTGCGCGTCATCACCGTCGAGCGCGGGGTCGACCCCCGGCGCTACGCGCTGCTCGCCTTCGGCGGCGCCGGGCCGCTGCACGCGGCGGCGATCGCCGACGAGCTCGGGATCGAGACCATCGTCTGTCCCCGCGCCTCGGGGGTGCTCGCCGCGCTGGGGCTCATCGTCGCCCCGCGCCGCCGCGACGCCCAGCGCACCGTCCTCCTCGCCGGCGAGAAGCTGACGCGCGAGGAGATCCGCGAGACGGTCGCCGAGCTCGGCGAGCACGCTCGCAACGCCCTGGGCGAGCCCGACGCCGACCTCCAAGCCGTCTACGAGCTCCGCTACCAGGGGCAGGCCTTCGAGCTCGCCGTCGCCGCCGGGGTCGACCCGACGCCCGAGGAGCTCCGCGAGGCCTTCGAGGCCGAGCACGAGGACCGCTACGGCTACCGCGACCCGGCGCAGGTGCTCGAGCTCGTGACCGTCCGCGTCGCCGCCACCCTGGCCGGCGCCGAGCCCTCGCTGAGCGCCGCCGGCACGCCCGCCGGCACGCCCGCCGGCACGCCCGACGGCACGCCCGCCGGCACGCCCGGCGCCACGGCCGCCGGGACCCCCGACGAGTCCGACGCTGCCGAGGCCCGAAGCCGTCCGGCCACCCTCCACGGCGAGCGCGTCGACCTCGAGGTGATCACCTCCCCGTCCCCGGGCACCCGGATAACCGGTCCCGCCGTCGTCGAGCTCCCGGAGGCAACCCTCCTCGTGCCCACCCACTGGGCCGGCGACGTCGACGACAGCGGCACGATCAGGCTCGAGCGATGATCGATCCCGTCGAGCTCCAGGTCCTCACCGGCGCGCTGCGGGCGATCTGCGAGGAGATGGGCGCGGTGCTCGTGCGCTCGGCCCACTCGGCCAACATCAAGGAGCGCCGCGACGCTTCGACGGCGCTCTTCGACCCCTCGGGGGAGATGGTCATGCAGGCCGAGCACATCCCCGTCCACCTCGGGGCGATGCCCGCCGCGGTGGCCGCCGTGCTCGGGGAGGACCACGCCCCGGGGCGCGCATGGATCCTCAACGACCCCTACGCGGGCGGGACCCATCTCCCCGACATCACCGTCATCCTCCCCGTCTTCGCGGGGAACGACGAGCTCATCGCCTTCGCCGCCAGCCGCGCCCACCACGCCGACGTCGGCGGCCCCACGCCCGGCTCGATGCCCGCCGACAGCCGCACCCTCGAGGACGAGGGCGTGGTCATCTCCCCGCGCGTCCTCGACGAGCACGCGATCGACGAGCTCAGCGAGATGATGCGCCAGCCCGCCCAGCGCCGCGCCGACCTGCGTGCCCAGCTCGCGGCCGGTCGCGCCGGCGCGACGCGCCTCCGGGAGCTCCACGACCGGGTCGGCGCCGACACCCTGCACGAGGCCTTCGCCGCGGTACTCGACTATGCCGAGCGGCGGACGCGTGCGTGCCTGCGCGAGCTCGGGGACGGGCGGCGGCGCGCCGCCGACGTGCTCGAGACGGCCGAGGGCGATCTCGAGATCACCCTTGCGGCGACGATAACCGGCGACGCCATCACCCTCGACTTCGAGGGCAGCGCTCCCCAGCACGACGGCAACCTCAACTGCCCGCTCGCGGTCACGCGCTCGGCGTGCTACTTCGCCATCCGCGTCCTCACCGACCCCGACATCCCGCCCAGCGCCGGGGCCTACCGCCCCGTCGAGGTCCGCGCCCCCGAGGGCTCGCTGCTCAACGCGAAAGCCCCCGCCGCCGTCGCCGCCGGCAACGTCGAGACGTCGTCTCGCGTGGCCGACGTCGTCCTGCGCGCCTTCGGCCGCGCCCTCGGACAGGGGACGATGAACAACCTCACCCTCGGCTCCGAGGAGCTCGCCTACTACGAGACGATCGGCGGCGGTCAGGGCGCCTGCCCCGACGCCGACGGTCCCAGCGGCGTGCACGTGGCCATGAGCAACACCCTGAACACGCCCGTCGAGGCGCTCGAGCTCGAGTTTCCCCTGCGCGTCTCGCGCTACGAGCTCAGGCGCGGGTCGGGCGGCGAGGGCGCCCACCGTGGCGGCGACGGAGTGGTGCGCGAGCTCGAGGCGCTGGCGCCGCTGCGCTACTCGCTGATCACCGAGCGCCGCCGCCATGCCCCTGCGGGGGCGCAGGGCGGCGCGCCCGGCAAGCCGGGCCGCAACCTCCTCGACGGCGAGGAGCTCGGAGCCAAGGTCGTCGGCGAGCTCGCCCCCGGCCAGCATCTGCGCATCGAGACCCCGGGCGGCGGGGGCCACGGGGCGCCGGCGTCCCCGAAACCGCGATGATGTCCCCCGTGCCCGACCGCGTCGCCTTTCTCGGACTGGGGATCATGGGATCGCGCATGGCCGCGAACCTGAGCCGCGCCGGGTTCGAGCTCACGGTGTGGAATCGCACCGAGGCGAAAGCCCGCGCCTTCGCCGAAGCGCACGGCGCCACCCTCGCCGACACCCCCGCGCAGGCCGCGGCGGCGAGCGACATCGTCGTCACCATGGTCGTCGACGGGCCTCAGGTGCAGGAGATCCTCCTCGGTCCCGGCGGCGTCGCCGAGACGGCGCGTCCGGGCACCCTGTGCATCGACTGCTCGACGATCGGCCCCACCGCGACGCGGACGATCGCCGCGGCCCTGGCCGAGCACGACGTCCACTTCGTCGACGCCCCCGTCACCGGCTCCTCGCCCCGGGCGCAGGACGGCACGCTGACGATCATGGCCGGGGGCAGCGACGAGGACTTCGCCCGGGCCCGCCCGGTGCTCGAGGCCATGGGCAAGCTCATCGTCCACGCCGGACCGCTCGGCCACGGCCAGATGGTCAAGCTCATCAATAACGCTGTCGCCGCCATCAACGCCACCGTGGTCGGCGAGGCCCTGCTCGTGGGCAAGCGCGCGGGCGTCGATCTCGACGCGCTCGTCGAGGTCATGGCCGCGGGCTCGGGGTCCTCGACCATGCTCGAGCTCAAGGCGGGACCGATGCGCAACCACGACTACAGCACCCTGTTCAAGCTCGAGCACATGCTCAAGGACGTCCGCCTGTGCCTCGAGGAGGGCGGGAGCGCGGGCGCGCCCTTCCCGACGGCGGCGTACGTGAAGGAGATCCTCACCGCCGCCAACGGTCGCGGCCACGGCGACGACGACTTCGCCGCCCTCGTCGAGGTCCTCGAGGGCACCGCGGGCACCCGGCTCTAGCTAAGCTAGCACCCGCCCACCGGCGCCCCTCGGCGGCGCCTCGTCCCAATCTACATAATTTCTGTGCATCATGCGGCGGGGCCATGACCGCGCGTCCGGCGCGTTGTCGAGGGCTGGGCGCGCGTGATGTGCTCTGCGGGTGAACCGTCCGCCCGCGGAGATGTCCGCGCTCAGCCCCTGATGCGCGCCGTGGCGCTGGTCGAACCGGGTCGGGTCGAGGTCGTGGAGCGCACCGACCCCGAGCCCGTCGAGCCCACCGATGCGGTGCTCCGAATCAGCGCCTCGGGGATCTGCGGCTCGGACCTGCACATGTTCCGCGGTCGCGTCCCCGCCGAGCCCGGGGTCACCCTCGGCCACGAATACGTCGGCGAGGTCGTCGCCGTGGGCGAGCAGGTGAGCGCGGTGGGGATAGGGGACCGTGTCGTCGGCGCCTTCGCCACCGCGTGCGGCCACTGCCGGGCCTGCGCCACCGGCCAGTTTCAGCACTGCGAGCACGGCGCGCTCTTCGGGCTCGGGTCCGGTGCCAGGACGCTGCCGGGCACGCAAGCCGACCTGGCGCTCATCCCCCATGCCGATGTGACGCTGCGCCGGATTCCCGCCGAGCTCACCGATCACGACGCGCTGTTCGCCGGCGACGTGCTGGCGACGGCCTTTCACGCCATCGAGGCCGGTGGCCTGCGTCCCGGCGACGCGTGCGCGGTGATCGGACTCGGTCCCGTCGGGCTGTGCGCGGCGATGGTCGCGCTCACGGGGGGCGCCCGGGTCGTGCTCGCCCTCGACAAGGTGCCCGGGCGACTCGAGATCGCGGCCTCGCTCGGGGCGGTGGCGGTCGACGTGCGCGACCCCGCTTTCCGCGACGCCGTACGACGGGCGACGGGCCCTGCCGGCGCCGCCGTGGTCGTCGAGGCGGTCGGGAGCTCGCGGGCCCTGGGGACCGCGTGTGAGATCGCGGGGACCGGGGCGACGATCTCGGTCGCGGGGATGTTCGCCGAGCCCGTCGCCGTGGACATGGGACTGGTGTTCGCCAAGGGGCTGCGGATCGTGGCCGGGGTCGCCAACGTGCTCGGCCACATCGACCGGGTACTGGCCATGCTGTGCGCGCGTCAGCTCACCCCGGGGACGCTCATCACTCACGAGCTAGCGCTGGACGAGGCGCCCGAGGCCTACCGGGCCTTTGACCGCCAGGAGGCGCTGAAGGTGCTGCTGCGGCCCTGACCGCGAGCTCGACATAGGCGTCGAGGAACGCGCGGGCCCACTCCGGGTCGTACAGGTCCTCGGCGAAGCACAGGAGCAACGAGAGTTCGTCGCCGGCGGGAAAGGCCGAGAGCTCGAACTCCCAGCGCGAGCCGATGCCGGCGGGAACGTCGATGACGGGCTCGAACTGCAGTCCGGCGCGGACGGCGGGGGCCATCGGCCCCGCGAAGAGCTGGAAGACCACCGAGTCCGCCCGCATCGAGCCCGGATCGAGCGTATGCAGGGGCAACATCTGGAAGGGCAGCGCCTGGTGGGCGAAGGCGCCGATCACCGCCTCGTCGGCTGCCGCCACGAGCTCGGCCAATGTCATCGACGGGTCGGCGCGCATACGGAGCACGACCATGTTCGAGAGGAAGCCGACGGTCGACTGGGCCTCGCGGCGAACCCGGTTGGCGAAGATCGAGCCGACCGAGAAGTCGCCCGCCCCGAAGCGGCTACTGAGGAGCGCGTAGTAGATCGCGAGCAGGCAGGTGAACGCGGCCGTCCCCCGCGCGCGGGCGAAGCGCTGCAGAGCGCGAACCGCTCCGCCGGGGATCGTCGCGCGCTGCACCGCCGTGCGGCGCTCGAGCAGCGGCACCTCGCTGTCGCGCCGGGGAAGGGGGGGCAGCAGGGCGCCGGTCAGGCGCTCGCGCCAGTAGTCCTGCAGACGCCGCAGCGACTCGCCGGTGAGCTGCTCCTGCTGCCACACCATCCACTCGCGGTACTGCCAGCCGACAGGGTCGAGCGGCGGGCCCCCCGCGAGGATGCGGTCGTAAAGCCGTCCCAGCTCATCGCAGACGAGCGCCGTCGAGAAGCCATCGGTGACGAGATGGTGCATGGTCAGGCACAGCACGTGATCCTCGCCTCCCAGGCGCCACAGCGTGACCCGTACCGGCTCCTCCTCGGGATCCGTCCTCGCCTGCACCTCGGAGGCGATCCTCCCGTCGACCTCGGCATGCGCCGCCTCGTGATCGGCGAGATCGACGGCCATGATCTCGAGCGCCCGGGCGTCGTGGACGAGCTGGCGCAGCCGCGGGCCGCGGCCCGTGAACGTCGTCCGCAGCGACTCGTGCCGGCGGGCCACGCCGTCGACGGCCGCCTGGAGCGCGTCGGGGTCGAGGGGACCGCGCAGCCGGATGAGGAGGGGACAATTGAGGGCGCCATGGCCGCCGCGGTGGTGATCCATCTGCCACAGCACGCGCTGGCCGATCGAGGCCGGCAGTTCGCGAATGCTCACGTTCGCCAGCCTACGATCTAGACTTGCCAGGTGCCTATCGCAGGGCAGGAGATGGCGCCGAGAGCGTCGCCGGGATCGCGTCCACCGGGAGACGCCGCCGGCTCCGCGCGAGCGCTGGCCGTCCGCATGTTCATGGGCATGCTCGCCACCCAGGAGCTCCTGGCCAGCTATCTCGGATGCCGGCTCGGCCTCTACGACAGCCTGAGCGAGGACGGGCCGGGCACCGCGGCCGAGATCTCCGAGCGGACCGGCGTCGCCCCGCGCTACGCGCGCGAGTGGCTCGAACAGCAGGCGGTGGCCGGGCTCATCGCCGTCGAGCACCCGGCTCGGCCCGCGGACGAGCGCGTCTACGCGATGCCGCCGGGCCATGCCGAGGTGCTCACCGAGTCCGCCAGCCCGATGTCGATGATCGCCCTCACCGTGCTCCCGCTGGGCGGAATCGCCCGGGCCCTGCCCGAGCTCCTGGCGGCGTACCGCTCGGGCGCGGGCGTCCCCGACAGCGTCTTCGGCATCGACTGGCGCAACGGCCATTCGGGGGCGAACCGCGCCCTCTTCGAGCACGTGCTGCCCGGCTGGATCCATCGCCAGCTCCCCGCCGTGCACGCCCGGCTCGGGTCGGGCGGGCGCGTGGCCGACGTCGCCTGCGGCGCCGGCTACGCCTCGATCGCCCTGGCCCGCGCCTACCCTCGCGCGGTCATCCACGGACTCGACCTCGACGCCGAGACGATCGAGCTCGCGACGGGCGCGGCGGCGGCGGCGGGGGTCGCGGAGCGGGTCACCTTCGAGGTCCGAGACGCCGCCGACCCTGAGCTCAGGGGCAGCTATGACCTGATCTGCCTGTTCGATGCCCTGCATGAGATCGCCCGGCCCGTCGAGGTCCTCCGCAGCTGCCGGGCGCTGCGCAAACCCGGCGGCGAGGTCCTCGTCATGGACGCCAAGGTGGGGACGAGCTTCTCGGCACCGGGCGATGAGATCGAGCGCTTCCAGTACGGCACCAGCGTGCTCCACTGCCTGCCCGCCTGCCTCGCCGAGTCGCCGTCGGCGGGCACGGGTACCGTCATGCGTGTCAGCGCGGTACGGGAGTTTGCCCTCGCCGCCGGATTCGGCGAGCTGCGCCTCCTCCCCGTCGAGGATCGTTTCCACCGCCTCTACCAGCTCGTCGGATGACCTCGGGGACCGCCGCGCTGACGACCACCCAGTTCTCGATCTCGATCGAGGTCGGGCTCGAGCCGGAGGCGGCGTTCGCTCGTGCCGTGGACGAGCTCACGCTCGCGCTCGGGGGTGACGACGACACGGGCACGGCACTGGCGCTCGTGCCGGGACCCGAGGGCCGCATCGTCGAGGACCGCAGGGATGGCACGCATGAGGTCGCGCGCGTGCTCGCCTGGGAGCCGCCCGAGCGGATCCTGCTCTCGTGGATGTCCGCCGACTGGGGCCAGGGTGTGCGCAGCGAGGTCGAGCTCCGCTTCGGAGCGAGCGAGGTCGGGACCCTGATCGTCTTCGAGCACCGCGGCTTCGGCGCGCCGATGCTGAGCAGCGGCGATGCCCAGGACAGCGGGCGCGAGCTCCTCGGATGGTTCGTCGACCAGCTCCTCGCGCCCGCGGCCCGAGCGACCGCCCCGCTGCCCCTCGGGCGCTGGCTGACCGATCGCCGCGCGCGCCGGCCCACGGGACCACGCGCGCGCGTCTCCTACCGCGATCCCAAGGAGCACGGCCCGGGCTTCGACGCCACCCTGTCGGCGCTCGACCTGCAGGTCGAGGATCGGCTGCTGGAGGTCGGATGTGGCGGCGGTGCGTTCATCCGCCGGGCGCTCGAGTCCGGGTGCCGGGCGGTCGCCGTCGACCACAGCGAGGAGATGGTGCGGCTGACCGCCGAGGCCAATGCCGACGCGGTGCAGGCCGGGCGGCTGGTGGTGACCAGAGCCGACGCCGCGCGCCTACCGTTCGCGGATCATTCCTTCACCTGCGCGGCGATGACCCACGTGTTCTTCTTCCTCGAGGACCCGCTCGCCGCGCTCAGCGAGTGCAAGCGCGTACTGGGCACGGGCGGTCGCCTGGTCGTCTACACCTCGAGCGCATGCCTCGCGGGGACGCCGGCGGCGCCCGAGCCGATCGTGCGCTACATGCACTTCTACGGCGACGAGGAGTTCCGCGACCTCGCCCTGGGCGCCGGCTTTGCCCGCGCCGAGGTCGCCGACCTCGGGGGCGCCCAGCTCCTCACCGCGCTGGCCTAGATCCCGCGCGCGCCGAGCCTAGAGCGCAGCGAGCCGCTCGACGTACCGGTCGGTGAGCGAGCGCGCCCACGCTCCCGGGATCCGACCGGCGTCGTAGAGCACGACCGGGGCCAGCGCGTCGGGCATGAGCGCCACGAAGACCTCGAGCGCGAAGCGGGCGCGCCGCGGCTGGCGCTCGATCGGCGCGAGCTCGAGCCCGTGCATGCGGGCCAGGGCGCTGGCCCGCGGCTCGCCCTCGAGGAACTGGAAGACGACGTCCTCAGCCCGGGCCCCGCCGCGCGCGGCCCCGCCCAGGAGATTCGGCGCCAGCATGTGGAACGGGAGCGCCGCGCGCCGGTCCGCGGACTCGAGCATGCCGGCAGTCGAGCGTACGAGCTCGGCCAGGGTCGCGCGGGGGGAGATCCGCCCGCGGAGCACGACCATGTTCACGAACAGGCCGAGCGTGCGCTCGACCTCGGGCCGCCGGTTGGCGAAGAGCGAGGCGATGGCCAGGTCGCGCTGGCCGGTGGCCTCGTGCAGAGTGGCCCAGAACGCGGCCAGGGCCACCGCGAGCGGCGTCGCCCGCTCCGCCTGCGCGAGGCGGCGGACACCGTCGGCGGCGGCGCTCCCGAGCATCCGCCGCTCGTAGCGCTTCTCGCCGGGCGCGCCCTCGCCGGGCCCGGCGGGGAGCGCGACGAACGACGCCCCGTCGAGCTCGGCGCGCCAGGAGCGCTGGAGCTCGCGCAGCGCCATGCCCGCGAGCGACGAGCTCTGCCACTCACACCAGTCCGCGTACTGCCAGGCGGTCGCGGGCAGCTCGCGGGCGCTCCCGCGGCCCCGGTCATAGGCGATTCCCAGCTCCTCGGCGAGCAGCGCGCTCGAGCGCGGGTCGGTGATGAGCTGATGCAAGACGAGCGCGAGCACGTGGTCGTGCGGGGCGAGCCGCCACAGGAACGCGCGCAGGGGCGCACCGGCCGGGTCGATGCGTGCCCCCGCGGCCGCGTCCACGAGCTCGGCCGGGGCGGCGTCGCCGGACTCAGCGTCGGCGTCCGCCACCTCCAGGGCTACGCCGGAGGGCGGGTGGATCGTCTGGACGAGCGAGCGTCCCGCGGCCCCGAAGCTCGTGCGCAGTACCTCATGGCGCGCCTCGAGCGTGTCCAGCGCCCCGCGCAGGGCGGCGATCTCGAGCGGTCCGCGGATCCGCCACGCCAGGCGCTCGTTGAGCTCACCGGCGCCCTCCGCTCCGGCCCGGCGGTCGAGCAGCCAGAGGAGGCGCTGGCCGTAGGAAACCGGGGCCGTGCGCAGCGTGGAGATGACGGTGCTCACCCCCGTCCAGCGTAATCCGCGCCGCCCGATCCGCCGAGTTGGTCACCGCGGCGGCGAACCGTAGGCTGGCGACCATGCTCCGTCTCGGTTTGAAGCTGACCCACGACGGGGGGTTCGCGGTCCTCGACGATGCGCGGCTCATCTGCAGCCACGAAGCCGAGAAGTCGCTTAACCTTCCCCGGCATTCCCCGCTCGGCGCCCTCGACGTGCCGGCCACGCTGCGCGAGTACGGGTTCGAGCCCGGCGACTTCGACCGCGTGATCGTCGACGGCTGGATCGACGAGCGCGTCGAGCTTTCGGGCCCCGACGCCCGCGGACAGCGCACCCTCGCCGTCGCCCCCTACCACGAGACCCCCGCGCTCACCGATCCGCTCGCCTTCCTGATCGCGACCGGCGATGTCTATCCCGGCGCGAGCATCGAGTACCGCACCTACACCCACGCCGCGGGCCACCTGATGGGGACCTACGCGACCAGTCCCTGGGCCACCACCGGCGCCGACGCGCTCATTCTCGTGTGGGACGGCGCCATGCTCCCGCGCCTCTACCACTTCGACCCCGAGCGCGGCGCGTGTACGCCGGTGCGCCAGCTCTTCGGTTTCCTCGGCCACGTCTATCCCGTGTTCGGGTCCTTCTTCGGACCCTTCCGCCCGCCCGAGGGAACCGAGGGTCACGAGAGCCTGCCCAAGGAGCGGCTGCTCGATCTCTCGGGGAAGGTCATGGCCTGGGTCGGCCTGGGGACCGTCGAGGAGGGCATGTTCGAGCTCTTCGAGCAGGCCCAGCGCCGCCATCAGCAGCTGAGCTATGCCTTCCTCTTCGACTTTGCCCGGTCGGTGTCGGCCGAGGCGGGGGCCCGCGGACTCTCCGACGAGGACGTCGTCGCCTCCTTCCAGGCGTGGATCGCCAAGAAGCTCGTCGACGCGCTCGCGCGCGTGCTCGAGCGCCGCCGCGAGCTCCCACCCCGCCTGTGCTTCACGGGCGGGTGCGCACTCAACATCGCCTGGAACGCCCAGCTGCGCGCGTGCGGGCTGTTCGAGGACGTCTGGGTTCCGCCCTTCCCCAACGACGCCGGCTCGGCCCTCGGCGCCGCGGCCGCCGACCTCATCGCCGAGGGCGGTGGGCCGGCCATCGACTGGGACGTCTACCGGGGCCCGGCCCTGAGCGGCGGCGGCGGCGAGGCGGGCTGGGAGGAGACGCCCTGCGCGATCGCCGGCCTCGCCCGGTTCATCCACGAGAGCGGCGAGCCGGTGGTGTTCCTGAGCGGCCGCGCCGAGCTCGGGCCACGGGCGCTCGGCAACCGCAGCATCCTGTGCAGCGCCGTGCAGCCCGATACCAAGTTGCTGCTCAATGAGCTCAAGCTCCGCGAGTGGTACCGGCCGGTCGCCCCCATCTGCCTCGAGTCCGAGGCGGCCGAGGTGTTCGACCCGGGGACCCGCGATCCCTACATGCTCTTCACCCACGCGGTTCGCTCGCAGTGGCGCGAGCGCGTGCCGGCGATCATCCACGTCGACGGCACCGCGCGCCTGCAGACGGTCAACGACGGCCAGAACCCGATCGTCGCCGAGCTCCTCCGGGAGTACCAGCACCTGAGCGGGATCCCGCTCCTGTGCAACACCAGCGCCAACCTTAAAGGCGCGGGCTTCTTCCCCGACCTGCGCTCGGCGATGGCGTGGCCGGGCGCCCGCTACGTGTGGTGTGACGGGATCCTGCACTCGCGCGCCGGCGTGACCACCGCGCGCACCTAGGCGAGTCCGGCTTCGATGATCCCGAGGGTGGTGGTGTGGATGACCCGCCGGCAGCCCAGCCCGGCCCCGGAGAGGAGCTCGACGAGGTCGTGCTCTTCGCGGTCGGGCCCGGCCACGAGCACGAGCGAGTTCATATCGAGGAGCTTGCCCATGTGGAAGGCGTCACCGGGCGGGAGCAGCGCCTCGAGCACGAGCACGCGGCTGTCGGGGCGCATCGCCTGGCGGACGGCGCCGAGGATGGCACGGGCGCGGTCGTCGTCCCAGTCGTGCAGCACCGTCTTGAGCACATAGGTGTCGGCGCCGGGGGGCACGGCCGTGAAGAAGTCGCCGGCCACCACCTGGCAGCGGTCGGCGACGCCGAAGCGCTCGAGCACGGCGGGTGCGTGCGCGATCACCGGCGGGAGGTCGAAGAGGATGCCTTGTAGCGGGCGCACCTGCGCGAGCAGGCCGGCGAGGAACATTCCCGTGCCGCCGGCCACGTCGAGGACGGTCTCGCACGAGGCGAAGTCGTAGGCGGCGAGGAGCGGACGCAGCATGACCCGGTTCTGGGCCTCGACGGAGCGATTGAAGCGGGCGAGGAAGTCCGCGTCGTCGACGAGGAAGTCGTAGTAGGGCTTGCCGTGAACGTGCTCGAAGGCGGAGGCACCGGTGGCGATCGCGTGGTCGGCGTGGGCCCACGCGAGCAGGTCGGGGCCGATGAGCGAGTACGCGTCGCCGAGTGAGATCCGGTGATCGGAGCGGAGGAACTCGCCGAGCGGGCCGAGCGCGAAGCGCTCGGGCGCGACCTCGGTGAACACCTCACGGGTGGCGAGCGCGCGCATGAGCCTGAGCAGCGACGGCGGATGGGTGCTCGTCGCCTCGGCGAGCTCCTCGACCGTGCGCGGCCCGTCCGCCAGGCGGTCGGGGAGCTCGAGGTCGCACACCGCGCGCAGCGCGACGGGGATCACGAGGTCGCCGAGCGCGGTCAGCGCCCCCACCGCCGAGCCGAGCGCGGAGTCGGTCGCCGCCATCCCCGCCTCAGGCGGCGTAGGCGAGCTTGCCGGCGCCGAAGTAGCGCTCGCGGAGCGTGAGCGGGCCATCGTCCCACGCCGTCCGCATCAGCGAACGGCGCTGGAGCTCGGGGACGAGCAGATCGCAGATGGCGTCGACGCCCCGCGTCGGGGGGCACGGGAAGAGGTTGAAGCCGTCGAGATCGCTGCGCTCGAGCCATTCCTCCATCCGGTCGGCCACCTGCTCGGGGGTGCCGAAGAGGGCGGTGCGGGGGTTGGGGCGGCGCGCGACCCCGAAGAACTCGCGGGCGTCGGCGACGGTCCAGCTCCGCTGGGGATCGATCGTCGACAGGAAGCCGACGACCGAACGGGCGCCCTGGACGCTGAGATCGCGCAGCGGCGTCTCGGCCGGGAAGCCGGCGAGGTTCACCCCGCTCCAGCCGCACCACTTGGCGAGCATGGCGTCGGGCTGGGTGAGCGACGCGTAGAGCTCGGCCTGGGCCCGGGCCTCCTCGGCCGTGGGCGCGACCATCACGAGCATCCCCTGGAGCACCTTGACCCCGGCGGGATCGCGACCCAGGCGCCGCACCCGGGCGCGGAGGTCGGCGACCTGCTCGGCACCGCGCCTGAGCCCCGAGAGGGTCATGAACACCACCTCGGCGTGGCGCGCTGCGAACTCGAGCCCGCGCGGCGAGGCGCCGGCCTGGTAGATCACCGGCGTGCGCTGCGGGGAGGGCTCGCACAGATGCGGGCCGCGGACCTTGAACCAGTGGCCGTCGTGGCCGATGTCGTGCACCTTGGCGTCGTCGGTGAAGACGCCCTGCTCGCGATCGAGGACGACGGCGCCGTCCTCCCAGCTGCGCTCCCACAGCGCGCGCACGACGGCTAGGTACTCGTCGGCCCGGTCGTAGCGCTGGTCGTGGTCGAGGCCCTCGCCGAGCCCGTTGGCCTCCGCCGAGCGCAGATATGAGGTGACGACGTTCCAGGCGATCCGGCCGCCGGTGAGGTGATCGAGGGTGCTGAACACGCGCGCGCACTGGTACGGCGGGTGGTAAGTGGTGGAGTAGGTGACGGCGAAGCCGAGATGGCGGGTCACGGCGGCGGCGGCGGGAATCACGAGCACGGGGTCGATGTCCGGGACCTGGACGCCGTAGCGCACCGCGTCGGACCACGAGTCCCGGTAGACGTCGTAGGTCCCCTGCACGTCGGCGAAGAACAGGGCGTCGATGCACGCCGCCTCGAGCTGCCGGGCGAGCTGGGTCCAGTAATCCAACGACCGGTAGCCCGTGGCCGTGCGGTCCTCGGGGTGGCGCCACATCCACTCGAAGGTCGGCGACGGCGAGCCCTGCGTAAGCACGTTGAGGTGCATCGCGGGCGAAGGCTAGTCCCCGTCTCCCGCCGCATCACAGTGCCGGTCGGCGACTCGCTCCACCCGCGTGCCCGCGCCAAACTGTCCGGCGATGGAGGCACGAGCTTCTGTGGCCGAGTCGCTGCTCCACTTCTGGCGCGAGACGCTCGCCAACGACGCGCTCACCCTCGAGGACGACGTGATGATGCTCGGAGCGACGTCGGTCCAGATCATGTCGGTGATCGGGCGCGTGGCCGAGGAGCTATCGATCGAAGTGCCCGTCGAGGCCCTGTTCGACGCCATCACCATCGGCGACCAGGCCGATGTCCTCGCCGGCGACACCGTGGCCGGCTAGTCCGACGAGATCGAGATCTCCCGACATCGGGACATCTAGCGGGCGCCGAGCAGGGTGCGCAGCGGCGCGTCGGGGCGGCGTGCGAGCTCGCCCACGAGCTCGCCGTAGCCGGTGAGGAAGTCGCTCGCCCACGCCCCGTCGAACTCGCTGCCCGAGCGGACCATCAGGTGCTCGTGGTTGTAGACGACGAGCTCGAGCGCGAAGCGCCCGGAGCCGACGGTGATGTCGAGCACCTCGGGGTCGAGCGAGCTGGGGCGGCTGGGGGGAGCCTCGAGGAACTGGAAGACGATCTCGTCGACGCCCGCGCCGGTGCTTCGTGCCGGCAGCATCTGGAGCGGCAGGTCGGCGTTGGCCAGCGCCTTGATGACGGTCGAGCGGGTGGCGCGCGCGAGCTCGGTGAACGCCTGCTCGGGTTCGACCCGGCCGCGGAGGACGACCATGTTCACGAAGAAGCCGACGGTGTCCTTGATCTCCGGTCGCGCGCGGTTGGTGAAGAGCGAGGAGACGGCGAGGTCGCGCTCGCCGGTGAGCGACCACAGGTGGGTGTAGAAGATCGCCAGCATCATCCCGAACATCGTCGTGCGAAGCCCGCGC
>DASZKU010000374.1:0-2347 GCA_035552815.1 Solirubrobacteraceae bacterium
GTGGTCACGCCGCTCGTCATCCTCTGGGTCGCCTATATGGTCGTCAAGGGCCTCGTCAGCGGCTCGCACCTGGGTGCCCACCCGAAGAACGTGCTCCACCTCGCCCTGTGGCAGATCGTCGGCGTCATCGTCGGCTCGTCCATGTGGGGCAACGAGCCCGATATCTGGCGCTACGGCAAGCCCAAGTTCTGGTGGCCCTCGGCGGCCTTCCTCTTCGCCCTGTGCGGGAGCATGCTCCTGTTCGCCGTCGGCGGCTGGATGATGGCCGAGTTCGCGGGCTCGTCGAGCTTCGGCACGGTGGTGAACTACACCACCCACTACTCGCTCTTCGGCCTGCTCCCCCTCGCCTTCATCCTCGCCACCCTCAGCCAGTTCGCCATCAACGACGGCAACTACTACGAGGCGATCAACGCCGTGCAGAACGTCTTCGGCGGGTGGAGCAAGTGGAAGCGCCTGTACTCGTGCCTGGTCTGCGCCGGGATCTCGGCCCTCGCCGGCTATCTCGTCAATTACGCGGTAACCAACGGCTTCGAGAAGGTCGCCGCCTTCCTCGCCATCAGCGTGCCCTGCGCGACGGTGATCATGTGCGTCGATCACTACCTCCTCCCCCGCCTGTACCGGATCTCGCGGCCCCTCGCCAAGGTCCCGAGCTGGAGCGAGACCGGCTTCGCCAACTGGCCGGCGATCGTCGCGCTGGCCATCAGCGTGGCCTTCGGGGCGTATGCCACGGGGATCATGCCCGGCGAGAACGCCAACCGCTACTGGGGTCCCGCCACCCTGATCGCATGGGCGATGGCGGGCGTGCTCTACCTCGCCTTCGTGGGCATCACCCGCGCGGCGATCCCGCGCGCGCACAGCCTGAAGACGGCGCTCGGCTTCTCGAAGCTGGCGATCGACGAGCCGTACCCGAGCTCGGCGATCATCGACCTGGCGACGGCGTCCGAGGTCCCGGCCGGCGCGGCAGGGCGGACGGTCTCCCCGCTCGCCGGCAGCCTTGTCGACGCAGGCTAGCTTCCGCATCGCCGTCGACACCGGCGGGACGTTCAGCGACGTCGTCGTCGCCGACGACCGTGGCGGCGAGCTGTGGGTGGGCAAGGCGCCGACGACGCGCGAGCGCGTGTTCGACGGGATCGCCGAGGCGCTCGCCTACGGCGCCCAGGCGCACTCGCTCACCCTCGAGTCCCTGCTCGCCGGCACCTCGGTCTTCATCTACGGGACGACCACGGCGACCAACGCCATCCTCACCGGCACGACGGCGCGCACTGCGTTCCTCACCACCGAGGGGCACCCGGACACCCTCGTCCTGCGCGAAGGGGGCAAGCTCAACCCCTTCGACTTCCGCCATTCCTATCCGGCGCCGTACATCCCCAAGCGGCTGACCTTCGAGGTCCGCGAGCGCATCGACGCCGAGGGGGAGGTGGTCGTCGGGCTCGACGAGGAACACCTCCTAGCCCTGCTCGCGGGCGTGCGCGAAAGCGACGTCGAGGCGATCGCCGTGTGCCTGCTGTGGTCGATCGTCAATCCCGTCCACGAGGAGCGCGTGGGCGAGCTCGTCACCCGCGAGCTCCCAGGGGTTCCGTGCACGCTCTCCCATCGCCTGAACCCGATCATCCGCGAGTACCGCCGCGCCTCCTCGGCGGCCATCGACGCCTCGCTGAAGCCGCTCATGCAGGGACACCTCGACGAGATGGCGCGCGACCTGCGCGGGGCGGGCTTCGCCGGCCAGCTCCTGGTCGGTACCTCGTTCGGAGGCTCGCTGGGCGTCGAGGACGTCGCCTCCCGCCCGATCTACTCGGTCAACTCCGCACCCGCCATGGCCCCCGTCGCCGGCAAGGTCTACGCCCCCGAGGAGCGCAGCGTGATCGTGTGCGACATGGGGGGCACGAGCTTCGACGTCAGCCTCGTCCGCGACGGCTACCTGAAGTTCACGCGCGAGACATGGCTCGGCGGCCGCTACACCGGCCACATGACCGGCCTCTCGGCCGTCGACATCAAGAACATCGGCGCCGGCGGAGGGAGCATCGCCTGGATCGACAGCGGCGGCCTGCTCCGCGTCGGACCCGAGAGCGCGGGCGCCGACCCCGGACCGGCGTGCTACGGGGCGGGGGGCACGCGGGCCACGGTGACCGACGCCAGCGTCGTCCTCGGCTACATCGATCCCGACTACTTCCTCGGAGGGCGCATGAAGCTCTCGGCCGCGGCCGCGCGCGAGGTCATCGAGCGCGAGATCGCCGAGCCGCTCGGGCTCGAGGTCGAGCGCGCCGCCCACGCCGTCCTCACCATCTCGGGCGAGCACATGGTCAGCGCCATCCGCGACATCACCATCAACGAGGGCTTCGATCCCCGC
>DASZKU010000375.1:0-3302 GCA_035552815.1 Solirubrobacteraceae bacterium
CGACTACACCTTGCAGAGCAGCGATGGCACGAGCCCGGTCCCGCCCTCGACGGTCCAGGCGATCACCGCCCTCTCCGGGGTGCAGGGGGTGGCGAGCCTGACGAGCGCCGAAGGCAGGGTGGGGCGCAGCGGGCTCGTGACCGCCGAGGGCGTCGACCCGACCACGTTCGGGCAGGTCTACCGCTTCGACTGGGTCAAGGGGTCGCCCTCCACGCTCGCCGGGCTTCAGCCCGGCGACGTGCTCGTCGAGCAGGACACCGCCCGCTCGGCCCACCTGGCGGTCGGGGACCGGATCCCCATGACCACGGAGACCGGCCTCAGGCGGATCGTCACCGTGCGGGGGATCTACCTCGACCAGGCGATGCTCCAGGGCTTCGTGCTCCCGATCTCGACCTTCGACCGGGTCTTCCATCAGCCCCGCCTCCAGGCCGTGTTCGTCAAGCTCGCGCCCGGCACCGACAAGGAGGCGGCCGGCCAGGTCCTCACCCGCGCCCTGGCGCCCTTCCCCGGCGTCGTCGCCCGCTCCACCGCCCAGGTCAAGTCGGTGCTCGCCGGCCACGTGAACAGCGTCCTTGCCCTCTTCTATGCGCTGCTTGCGCTCGTCGTCGGGATGGCCCTGCTCGGTATCGTCAACACCCTCTCGCTCTCCCTGCACGAGCGCACGCGCGAGCTGGGGATGCTGCGGGCGCTGGGGATGACCCCGGAGCAGACGCGAGTGCTGATCCGCGATGAGAGCATCATCACCGCCGCCCTGGGCGCTATCGCCGGGGTGATCCTCGGCGTGCTCCTGGCGTGGATCGTGACCCTGGCGCTGGCGGGAGACGGGGTGGTGTTCGCGGTGCCCGTCCTTCAGGTGCTCGGGCTGCTGGTGCTGGGGCTGCTGGCGGGCGTGGCTGCGTCCGTCCTGCCGGCGCGGCGGGCGGTGCGCCTCGACGTCCTCACTGCGATCGCGCAGGAGTAGCGCCGTGCGCCGCGCGCTCCTCGTTCTTACCCTGTGTGTGGTCGCGGCCGGCTGCGGTTCGTCGAGCTCGCCGAGGAGCTCGAACCCGCTGGCCGCCGAGCTCTCCTACTTCCCGGCCGGGAGCCCGTTCGTGGCCACGGTAGCGACGAACGCTCAGGGGACGGCGGTGGAGGATGCCGAGAGCCTGCTCGCCGCCTTCCCGCTCGCCAAGCTCGGGATCACCGCGCTCGAGTCGCAGCTCACCTCCTCGGGAGTCGACTACCAGAGCGAGGTCGAGCCGCTGTTCGGGAACCCGATCGTCCTCGGCGCGCCCGAGGCACCGAGTCGGGCCTCCGCGAGCTTCCTCGCCGTGTGGGTGACCAAGAGCGCGGCCGAGCTCGCCACCCTGGTCAAGGGACTTCACGGCGTCACCGGCGCCGGAACCCTCGACGGCGCCGCCCTGTACCGCCGGGGATCGGTGGTGCTGGCGCTCGACGGGCCCACCGTGGTGCTCGGCTCCTCGGCGCCCGAGGTGGGGGCGGCGCTCGCGCGCCACGCCCACGGGGGCGGGCTCACGCCGTCCGCCTACGCGAGCGCGATGGGCAACCTCTCGCGCAGCACCCTGGTGCAGGCCTTCGGCTCGCTCGCCGCCACCCTTCCCGCTTCGGCCCGTAGGGTCCCCTGGGTCGCGGCCATCCGCGGCTACGCCGCCTCCCTCAGCGTGACGAGCAGCGGTGTCAGCGTCCAGCTCCGCCTCGACACCTCGGGCGGCGCGCTCACCGCCTCCGAGCTGCCGATCGCCGCGGGGTCGGCGCCGCCGGCGCTCGCGGGCAAACTCCCGATCGCCGTCGGCCTCCACGATCCCGCCCAGACCATCGCCTTCCTCGAGGGGGCGACGCGCAGCGCCGATCCCGCCGGCTACGCCCGCTTCGCACGCCGCGAGAACGCCGCCCGGCGCAAGACCGGCGATGACCTCGACACCTTCGCCGCGCTCCTCACCGGCAACCTCATCGTCGAGAGCGACACCCACACCACCATGGGTCGAGCCGACGTCAGCGACCCCGCGAGCGCGGCCCGCCAGCTCGCCAAGCTCGCTCCCTTCCTCGGCGCCAAGGCGAGCGCGGGCGGCTTCTACTCGCTCGCGGTCGCGCGCGGCAAGGTTGTCAACCTCGGGCTGGTGGGGAGCGAGCTCGTCGCCGGCCGCGCGAGCGTCGCGCAGCTGCGCGCCTTCGCCGCCGCCCCCACCACCCCGGTGGCGAACGCCCAGGGCTCGCTCGCCTTCCGGATCAGCCTCCTCGAGCTCGCGCGGCTCGGCCTCGGCAAGACGGCGAACCCGTTCCTCGCTCCCGTGCTCGGCGCTCTCGGCGACATCACGGGCTCGGCTTCGGCCACGCCCGCCGGCGTCGCGGGGCAGGCCGGGCTGCGCGTCAAGTAAGGCGGGGGCCGGGCGACCTCACCCCAACCGGCGCAGGAGCTCGAGCGCCCCCCGCTTCGATAACGGCTCGTTGAGGTTCCCGCACTTGGGCGACTGCACGCACGACGGGCACCCCTCCTTGCAGCCGCACTCGCCGATGAGGCGCCGCGCATCCCCCACCAGTCGCTCGAACTCGTCGAAGCCCCGGCGGGTGATCCCGATGCCACCGGGGTGGCCGTCGTAGATGAAGATGGTGGGACCGCCGGTCTGGGGGTGGGCGTTGGTGGAAAGGCCGCCGATGTCCCAGCGGTCGCACATGGCGATGAGGGGAAGCACGGCGATCTGGGCGTGCTCGAGCGCGTGCAGGGCGCCGAGGAGCACCTCGGGAGGGAAGGGCTCGGCGCCCACCACCTCGTCGAGCTCGAACCACAGGGCGCGGGTGGAGAACTCGACGGTCGGCAAATCCAACCCCGTGAAGTCGATCACCTCGTGGTCCTGGAGGCCCTTGCGCTGGTAGCCGAGCACGGTCTCCGACACCGCCACCGCCCCGTAGGACAGCCGCACCCCGAGCACGTCGCGCCGCGACTCCAGGCGCTCGATCCACGTGAAGCTCTCGCGCTTGGCCTGGGTGTAGTAGTTGCCGGTGAAGGGCTCGAGCAGCGCCCGGCGCCCGTCGAGGTCCAGCGCGAGCACGAGATACGAGCGGCCGAGGTGGAGGTAGACCGCGCCCTCGTGGACCGTCGAATAGGCACGTCCGGCCTCGATCTGGCCGAAGAGCTCGCCCGAGGAGGCGTCGATCAAGGCGAACGAGTCCGGGCTCGAGGAGCGGAGCGCCACCCGGGCGGCCGGGTAGTCGTCGGCGCGCACGGGCACGAAGCCGGTCGCGCGCTCGCGGAGCATGCCCGCGGCCGTGAGGTCCTCGGCGAACCCGCGCCAGCGCGGGCCCAG
>DASZKU010000376.1:0-5579 GCA_035552815.1 Solirubrobacteraceae bacterium
CGGCGCCGGCCACTCGGCGGTGATCCATTCCCGCACCCCGGCGAACATTCTGGCCTACGGCGCCGCCCTCGGCGTCCTGCGCGTGAGCGTCAACGCGTCCGGGAGCACGGGCTCGGCCGGCCTCGACACCCACCTGCCGCCCACCATGACCATCGGCACCGGCTTCTTCGGCGGGTCCTCGCTGACCGAGAACCTCCAGCCGCGCGATCTCGTGCAGTGGACGCAGGTCGCCTACAGCGCCGATCCCGCGGAGCCCTTCGGCGAGTTCTCCGGGCTCGAGCCGTGGACGGCGTCGGCGTCCCCGGTGGCCGCGGTGGGGCCCGGCGCGGTGGCCCCGGCCGCGGTGGCCCCGGCCGCGGTGGCTCCGGCCGCGGTGGCCCCGGCCGCGGCGGTCCACGCGAGCGCGCCGGCGCCCGCGGGGTTCTCCCGCGAGGAGCTCCGCCGCCTCATCGTCGAGGAGCTCCGCGACGCGGTGCGCTCATAGCCATGGCCGAGCTCCGCTCCTTCATCTTCATCGACCAGCTCCAGCCCCAGACCATGTGCTACCTGGGCACCTGGGTGCGGGGCCGGCTCCCGCGCACGGGAATGGCGGCCGGGGTGATCGAGGTGGCGCCCGGGCTCGACATCGAGCCCCTCACCGACGTCGTCCTCAAGCACACCGAGGCCCAGGCCGGGATCCTCGTCGTCGAGCGCCAGTTCGGCTACCTGGAGTTCCATTCGCGCTCCACCGCCGCCGTCGAGTCCGCGCGCGGGGCGGCCCTCGAGGCGCTCGGCGCCACCGCCACCGACGCCATGGCTCCGACCATCCTCGCCCAGGAGCTCGTCTCCCGCCTCGACCACCAGCACGCCTTCCTCATCAACCGCAACAAGCTCGGTTCGATGGCCCTCCCCGGCGAATCGATGTTCGTCCTCGAGATGCAGCCCGCCTCCTACGCCATCCTCGCCGTCAACGAGGCCGAGAAGGCGGCGAACATCAAGGTCGTCGACTACCGGATGATCGGCGCCACCGGCCGCGTCTACCTCACCGGAGCCGAGGCCGACGTGCGCGCCGCCGGCGAGGCGGCGACGGCATCGCTGGGGGGGCCGTGACCGACGCCGATCCCATCGAGGCGATGCGCGCGGTGGCCAGGGAGGTCGTGCGCGAGGTCGTTCCCGAGATCCTCGCGGCGGGCGCGCGCGCATCTGGGAATGGCCACGCCGCCGCCGCGCGCGACCACGCGCCCGCGGTCCCGCCCCCGCCGGTGGCCGCCGTCCTGCGTCCCTCGACGTGGACCGGGCCCGCCCTCCCGGGCGAGGTGATCGGCGACGGCACCCTGACGCCCTTTGAGCCGCAGATAGCGGCTCAAAGGGCGTCACGTGCGGCAACGGCCGCCGGCCCCCGCCGCGAAGCCGTGACCCTCGATAGCGACGAGGATCTCGAGCACTTCGTCCGGACGCTGGTCGACCGCCTCGAGAACCCCGCCGAACGCCGGGCCGTCCGCACCGGGCGGCTCCAGTTCACGCTTCGCGGCGCTTCCGGCGCTCCCAAGGCACCCGGCGCTCCCGAAGCGCCCACCGTGCGCATCGCCAAGGGTGCGGTCACCGAGCGCATGATCCGCGACGCCGCCAAGCGCGGTGCGCGCCTCGTGCTCGCCCGCGGCGCCGTCCTCACCCCCCTGGCGCGCGACCAAGCCCGCACCCTGGGCGTCGAGATCGAAAAGGAGGCCAGATGCTGAAAGCCACGGTGACGGGACCGGTGTGGGCCACCAAGCGCGTGGAGTCGATTCCCCGCGGGGCGTTCCTCGAGGTGGAGACCGATGACGGCGCGCGCCTGATCGCCTTCGACGTACTCGGCAGCGGGGTCGGCGAGCGCGTGCTCGTCGCCGGCGGCTCGGTGGCCTCGGGGTGGTTCGCGCCCGAGCACCCCCCGATCGACGCCCTGATCATCGGCTCGCTCGACGAGCAAGACAACGACAGCAAGGAGAAGTGACATGAGCGAAGCGCTCGGAATGGTCGAGACGAAGGGCTACGTGGCCGCGCTGGCTGCCGCCGACGCCATGGTCAAGGCCGCCAATGTGAGCATCGTCTCGCGCCAGGAGGTCGGCGACGGGCTCGTCGCCGTCGTCGTCCGCGGCGACGTGGGAGCGGTCAAGGCCGCCACCGAGGCCGGCGCCGAGACGGCGGCGAGCGTGGGGGAGCTCCTCTCCGTGCACGTGATCCCCCGGCCCCACCCCGAGCTCGGAAAGCACTTCACCGAGGCGGACTAGCCACCCACGGTGACAGCGCTTGCGCAAACGCCGGTCGAGCTCCGCGTCTATCTTCGCGTTCCCGACCTCGGGCGCCAGTTCGCCGCCTACCTGGGGTCGCCCACGCGGGCCCGGGGCTACCCGCCGATCGAGGGCGAGCACGCCCTCATCGTCGAGGTCGCGCCCGCCCTGGCGATCGAGCGGGTCATCGACCTGGCGCTCAAGGCCGTGCCCGAAGTCGAGCCGGGGATCCATTACGTCGAGCGCCAGTTCGGCGTCCTCGAGGTGCACGCCGCCGACCCCGAAGCCGTCGAGCGCGCCGGCCACGCCATCCTCGACGGAATCGGCGCGCGGGCCGAGGACGCCCTGCGCCCCCGCGTCACCTACCTGGGGATGGTGGAGGACGTCACCGATCAGCACGCGGTGATCGTCAACCGCAACCGCGAGGCGTCGATGCTCCTCCCCGGCCAGACCCTGCTCGTGGCCGAGATGACCCCGGCGCTCTTCGCCGCCGCCGCCGCCAACGCCGCCGAGCGCGTCGCTCCCGCGCTCACCCTGGTCAGCGTGTCGATGATCGGCGCGGCCGGGCGCCTGTATCTCGCCGGTGGCACCTCGGATATCGTCCTCGCCCGCGACGAAATCAGCGGCGTCCTCGCCGCCGTCGCCGGGCGCGAGCAGAGATGAGCATCGATAACGACCCGATCGCCGAGCTCGCCCACGCGGCCCTCGGCCCCTTCGGCCTCGGCCCCGGCGCCACCGTGACCCTGTGCAACGTCTCCGAGAACCACACCTACCGGGTGGAGGACGGCGCCGGGGAGAGGTCATACGCCCTGCGCGTCCATCGCCCCGGCTACCGCAGCCTCGAGGAGATCCGCTCAGAGCTCGTGTGGATGGACGCGCTCGGCGCCGACGGCGTCGTCCGCCCGCCCCGGGCGCTGGCGGCGGCCGACGGCTCGCGCGTGGTCTCGGTGTCCACCGCCGGCCTCGCGCCCCGTCACGTCGTCGTCTTCGAGTGGCTCGATGGGGTGGCGCCCGACCTCGACGCCGGCGAGGCCGCCACCCGGCAGTTCGAGATCCTCGGCGCCACCTCCGCACGCATGCACGGGCACGTCGGGGTTTGGGATCACCCCGCGGATTTCCGGCGCCCGCGCTGGGACTACGACACGACGATCGGGCCTCTCGGGCACTGGGGCCTGTGGCAGGACGGGCTGGGCATCGGCCCCGAGGAGCGCCGCCAACTCGGGCGCCTCGACGCCACCATCGCCGCACGCTTGCAGGCCTTCGGCGAGTGGCCCGAGCGCTTCGGGCTCATCCATGCCGACATGCGCCTCGCCAACCTCCTCGTCGACGCCGGGCAGGTGCACGTCATCGACTTCGACGACTGCGGCTTCTCGTGGTACATGTACGACTTCGCCACCGCGGTGTCGTTCATCGAGGACCACCCGCGCGTTCCCGAGCTGCGCGACGCCTGGGTCGCGGGCTACCGTTCGGTGCGCGAGCTCGAGCCCGCGGCCGAGGCCGAGCTCGAGACCTTCGTCATGCTCCGCCGCCTCCTCCTCGTCGCCTGGATCGGCTCGCACCACACCTTCGCGCCCGAGGCGGCCGAGCTCGGCGCCGGGTTCACCGCCGGTACCTGCGCGCTCGCCGAGGACTACCTGTCAACCCACTAGGAGAGGCTTCACCTGTGTTCACCCCTGTGACGGGCCGGTCCGTCCTCGTGACCGGCGGCACCAAGGGCATCGGCAAGGGCATCGCCCGCACCTTCGTCGAGGCGGGCGCCCGCGTCACCATCGTCGGCCGCGACCCCGAGGCGGGGGCCGCGGCGGCGGCGGACCTCGGAGGCCGGGGCGGCGAGGCCGGAGGCCCGGGCGGCGAGGCCGCACGCCCGAGCCGCGAGGCCGGAGGCCCGGGCGGCGAGGTCGCCTTCATCGCCGCCGACGTGCGCGCGGGCGCCGACGCCGAGCGCATGGTGGCCGAGACCGTCGCGCGCTTCGGAGGGCTCGACGTGCTCTGCGCCAACGCCGGGATCTTCCCCGCCGCCCGCCTCGAGGACATGAGCGAGGCGGACATCGACGAGATCTTCGCCACCAACGTCAAGGGCACCATGCTCGCGGTCAAGGCCGCCGTCCCCGCGCTCGCGCGCAGCGGCCACGGGCGGGTGATCATCACCTCCTCGATCACAGGTCCGATAACCGGCTACCCGGGCTGGTCGCACTACGGCGCCACCAAGGCCGCCCAGCTCGGGTTTCTGCGCACGGCGGCGATCGAGCTCGCCGCTCACGCGATCACCGTCAACGCGGTCATGCCCGGGAACATCGAGAGCGAGGGGCTCGCCGCGCTCGGCCCCGAGTACCGCGCGAGGATGGAGGCCTCGATTCCCCAGCGGCGCCTGGGCACGGTCGCCGAGATCGGCCACGCCGCCCTCTTCCTGGCCACCGACGAGGCCGGCTACATCACCGGCCAGACGATCGTCGTCGACGGCGGGCAGACGCTGCCGGAGTCGATCATGGCCCTGGAGGAGTAGTGAGCTCGGAGCTCGGTCCCGCGGTGATCGCGGTCCGCGACCGGCTGCGCCGGGAGATCAGTGCCGGCGAGCTCGCGCCCGGGCGGCGCCTCGGCGCCGAGCGCGAGATCGCGGAGCGCCTCGAGGTCTCGCGCTCCACCGTGCGCGCCGCCCTCGTCGACCTCGAGCGCACCGGCCAGGTCCGCCGCGTGCGCGGCCGCGCGGGCGGCATCTTCGTCGCCGAGCGCAAGGTCGAGCGCGACCTCACGAGCCTCGCCGGCCTCCCCGCCTACCTGCGCCGCCAGGGCTTCCAGTCCGACGCCCGCGTGATCTCGACCGCCACCCTGGCCGCCGGGACGGAGGTGGCGGGCGCCCTCGGCCTCGGCGCCGGTGTGCTCGTCCACGAGATCGTGCGCGTCCGCCTCGCCGACGGCGAGCCCATCTCCCTCGAGCGCGCCGCCTTCCCCGCCGACCGCTTCCCGGGCCTGCTCGACCACTCGCTCAGCGGCTCGCTCTACGAGCTCCTGCAGTCCCGCTACGGGCTCGAGCCCGGCGAGGCCGAGGAGCGCATCGAGGTCGTCGCCGCCGGGGCCGCCGAGGCGAGGCTGCTGGGCCTCCCGCGCGGCGCCTCGCTCGTCTCGATCTCCCGCACCGCCTGGAGCGCCGAGGGCGTCGCCTTCGAGCGCTCCCACGACCTCTTCCGCGGCGACCGCGTCCGCATCGTCGTGCGGGCTAGGTCGGAGGCGGCGACCACGAGCGTGGTCGCCGCCTCGGTTGAAGTGGTGTGACCCCGGTCCCCGGCAGCCCCGCCCCTCGGGCTGCCCCGGGTCACACCGACCTAGTCAAACCCT
>DASZKU010000377.1:0-17517 GCA_035552815.1 Solirubrobacteraceae bacterium
GAGCCGGCTCGGCGCCGAGGTCCTCTTCGAGCTCCTCGAGCGCGGAATCGACCATGCCACCGTGGTCACCGAGCGCGGGCAGCTCGTCGGGGTCGTCGATGCCATCGACCTCTTCGCGGTGCAACCGCGCTCGTGGTTCGCCGCCCGCTGGGCGATCGACCGAGCCCGCGACCTCGAGGCCCTGGCCGCGGTGGCGCAGCGGCTGCCCGCGATCATGGTCGACCTCCATCGCTCGAGCCTGCGCGCGCTCGAGCTCGCCCGCGTGCTCTCGGCCCTCGTCGACGCCGTCACCCACCGCGCCCTCGAGCTCGTCGAGGCGCCGCCGGGCGACGGCCTCGTGTGGATCGCGCTAGGGAGCCAGGCGCGCCGCGAGCTCACGCCCGCCTCACATGCGCGGGGGGCGCTCGTGTGCTCGGAGGCGCCGCCGCGGGCATGGCTCGAGCGCCTCAGCGCGGGGATGAAGCGCTGCGGCCTCCAAGGCGACCCGGTCGCGCGCCGGGCGAGCGCGTGGACGCAGGCGGCCGAGGCCGACGAGCTCGCCCTCACCATGCTCGCCGATCGCCGTGCCCTGTGGGGCACGCCGCGCGAGCCGCTGCCCGTGCTCGACGACGCCCCCGCCGGCCGCCTGCTCGAGGTCCTGGCCCAGCGGGCGCTCACCCACACCTCGCCGACGGGCTTCGACGCCGCCTCGGTCCTCGGCCTCGACGGCCGCCGCGGCGATCGCCTCGACATCCGCGGGGCCGCCGTCATCCCCATCGTCGTGCTCGCCCGCTGGGCAGGAGCGGCGGCCGGCCACAGCGAGGGCTCGACGCTCGAACGGCTCCGCGCCGCGGCGGCCGCCGGGGTGATCGAAGACGCCGACGCCCGCACCCTCGCCGATGCCTTCGAGATCGTCTACGAGCTGCGTCTCGCCCACCAGATCGAGCAGCTCGACGCCGGCGCGGTCCCCGACGATCTCCTCGACCCCGCGGTCATGAGCCCGCTCACGCGCGGTCACCTGCGCGACGTGTTCCGTGCCGTGGCCGCCGCCCAGCGCTCGCTCTTCCCATGAGGCGCCGCACCCCCCGGGCGGGAGCCGCGGTGGCCTTCCACGACGCCGGGAGGCCGGGGGGATCGACACCGTGGCGCCACGCGTCGTGGTGCGCCATCGACCTCGAGCTCACGGGCCTCGATCCCCGCCGCCACGAGATCATCGCCGTGGGCGCCGTCCCCGTCGAGGAGGGCCGCGTCGTCCTCGGCGCCGCCCGCTACACGCTCGTGCGCCCGAGCCATGCCCCCAAGCACGACGCCGTCCTCGTCCATAAGCTGCGCCTCGCCGACCTCCTCGACGCCCCCCCGATCGAATACGCCCTCGACCTCGTGCTCGAGACCCTGGCGGGCCGCGTGCCCGTGTTCCACACCGCCGCCGTCGAGCGCGCCTTCCTCACTCCCCTGTTCGCCGCTCGCCGGGTACGCCTCCCGGCGGCCGCCGACACCGAGGTGCTCGGTCGCCTGTGGCTGGGCGAACGCGACGGCGGGGTGCCGGCGGGGGTGGCCCTGGGCCGGCTCTCAGAAGTCCTCGGGTTCCCCGCCGAGCCCCCGCACCACGCGCTCGGTGACGCCGTGACCACGGCGCAGGCCTTCGTCGGCCTGGCCAGCCATCTCGACCGCACCGCATCCCAGACGGTGGCCTCGCTCGTCCACGCCGCCGAGCGGCTCGGCGGGTTTCGCGGTCGCTAGCGCGGTCCCCTCGCTAGAAGAGCTGCAGGTAGCGGTCGAGCTCCCACTGGGTGATCTGCTCGTGGGCGGCCTGGACCTCGCGGCGCTTGACCTCGACGTAGTAGTCGAGGTAGTCGCCGTCGCGGGTCTTGCCCAGGGCGCTTCGGAGGACCTCGCAGCGCTCGAGCTCGCGGGTGGCGTCGAGGAGGTTGGCGGGGAGGGTCTGCACCCCGGCGGCGGCGCGCTCGGCGGGGGTGAGCTCGTAGAGGTTGGCGGCGTTGGGCTCGCCCGGGTCAAGGCCGCGCTCGACGCCGTCGAGGCCGGCGCTGAGCATCGCGGTGGCGGCCAGGTAGGGGTTGCACGACCCGTCCACGGTGCGGTCCTCGATCCGTCCCGGAGCGGGGATCCTGAGCATCTGGGTGCGGTTGTTATAGCCGTAGCTGACGTAGGCGGGAGCCCAGGTCGCGCCGCTCGCGGGGGCACCGACGGCGAGGCGCTTGTAGGAGTTGACGGTGGGGGCGGTGAGGGCGATGTAGGCCTTGGCGTGAGCCTTGAGCCCGCCGATGAACTGGTAGGCGAGGTCGGAGAGCCCGAAGCCGCGGGGATCGTCTGCGGGGTCGCGCTCGAAGAGGTTGACTCCGTCGCGCCACAGGCTGACGTGGAAGTGGCAGCCGTTCCCGGTCAGGTGCGCGAAGGGCTTGGGCATGAAGGTGGCGATGAGCCCGCGCTCCTGGGCCAGCGACTCGACCATGTAGCGGAAGAAGACGGCGCGGTCGCAGGTCGTGAGCGCGTCCGCGAAGCTGAAGTTCTGCTCGAACTGGCCGTTGGCATCCTCGTGGTCGGTCGCGTAGTTGTCCCACCCCAGGGCGGTGACATGCTTGGAGACGGCGGAGACGAAATCGAGGTTGCGGGTGAGGGCGCGCATGTCGTAGCACGGGAGCTCGAGGGTGTCGAGGGGATCGGCGGGCTCGATGCCCCCGTCGGCGGTGCGGCGCAGGAGGAAGTACTCGAGCTCGGCGCCGAGCCGCAGCTCGTAGCCCAGGGCGGCGGCGCGATCGAGGGCTCCGCGCAGGATCGTGCGCGGGCAGAAGGGCCACGCCTCGCCTTCGACGGTCACGTCGCAGGCGAAGCGGGCGACGGTCGGGCGCCACGGGAGAATGGTGAAGCTGCCGGGATCGGGGATGGCGATCATGTCGGGGTCGTGGGGCCCCTGGCCGATGTCCCCGGCGGCGAAGCCGGCGAAGCCGGCGCCCTCGGTGAGCAGGTCGTCGAGGTGATGGGCGGGCACGAGCTTGGCGCTCGGCTTGCCGTGCATGTCGACGAACTGGGCGAAGAGGAACTCGATGCCCTGCTCGGAGACGAGCTCGCGGACCTCCTCGGCGCTGGGGGGATTGGCGGCCACGCGGTAGGTATACCGGCGCGAGGCGGGCTCCGACAATGGCCCAGGTCCCTCGATGCGGGCGGCTAGCATGTTCGGACCGCACATAAGGTGCGCCGGTGGTCCAATCGGAGGTGCAGCGTTGTCGGCCGTCGAGGACGAGCCAATGATCAGCAGTCCCGCCGGCGAGCTGCGCGCCCTGCGCGACGAGAACCGCACGCTCTACGACGTGATCAGGCTCGTCTCCTCCTCGCTCGAGCTCGGTCCCATGCTCCAGGCGATCGTCGACCTGGCCACCGGCGCGACCGACTGCCACGCCTGCTTCATCTACCTCCTCGAGGCGGACCGGCTCACCATCCGGGCCGCCTCGCCGGTGTTCGCCGACGCCGTCGGGCGCGTCCAGCTCGCCCTCGAAGAGGGCCTCACCGGCTGGGTGGCGCGGCATCGCACGCCCGAGTTCATCCGCGACGGCGCCATGGACGACCCGCGCATGAAGTACGTGCCCCTGCTCCAGGAGGAGCGCTTCCAGTCGATGGTCGCCGTCCCCATCCTCGCCCGCTCGGGCGACACCATCGGGGTCATCGTCCTCCACACCGAGGCCCCCCGCGAGTTCACCGAGGACACCCTGAAGCTCCTCGTGCACATCGCCTCGCTCGTCAGCGGGGCGATCGAGAACGCCCAGCTCTACGACCAGGAGCGCCGCCGGGTGGACGCCCTGACCCGCCTCTCGGGCCTCGGCCAGGACGTGGCGGCCGCCACCGACGCCGCCGACCTCGGGCTCGTGGTGGCGAACGGGACGCGCCGGCTCCTCGAGGCCGAGGTGTGCCAGATGTACCGTCTCGACCGCGACGGCAGCGGTGTCGTGCTCCTCGCCTCCGATCCCCCGGCCGCCTCGACGCCGCCCGTGCGCTCGGTGGCCGAACTGGCGCTCGACGCGCTCGAGGACCGGGGCGGGCGGGGTCCCGGGCGGGCCCTGTGGCCCGAGCTCGAGGTCGGCGATCAGCTCGTGACGCCGTTGATCGCCGGGGGCGAGCGCCTCGGTTTGCTGTGCACCGGGTCGCCGCCGCGGCGAGCGTTCACCGACGAGGACATCGAGCTCGCGCACGCCATCGCCCACCTCGCCGCCGTCGCCATCAAGCGCGCTGAGCTCATCGAGCACCTGACCAACGCCAACATCGTCAAGGACATGTTCGAGGCGCTCGCCGCCGGCGCCACCGCCTTCGCGGTGGCCAAGGCCGCCGAGGTGCGCTGCGACCTCACGGGCGCCTATCTGATGGTCCGCGCCGAGCCCGCGGGCGGGCGCGAGCAGAGCTCGGGCGACTGGCGCGCCGCCGCCGAGGTGGTGGGGGCGCGGCTCGGGGCGCTGTCGCCGCGCGCGGCAATCGAGGCGGGCCCAGGGCCGGTGCGCGCGGCGCTCCCCCTCGGTGGTGGTTGCCCGCTCGAGGACGTTCTCCGTGCGTGCCGCGAGCTCGGGGTCAAGACGGGGGCGGCGATCGGCGTCAGCGAGCAGCGCTCGGTGCCGTCGGAGGCCGCGCGCGCCTACCGCGAGGCGGTGGACGCGACGACGATCGGTCGTGCCCTATTGGGGGAGGGCGGGGCGATCGCCTATTCCGAGCTCGGCGCCTACCGGTATCTGGTGCGCATCGCCGCCGACGAGGCGCCCCGCGACCGGATGCGCACCGCCGTCGACGAGCTCATCAGATATGACGCGCGCCGGCGCACCGCGCTGCTCGACACCCTTGAGCGCTACCTGGCCGAGCGCCGCAGCGTGATCGAGAGCGCGCGGGCTCTGTTCATCCACCCCAACACCCTGCGCCAGCGCCTGGCCCGGATCGAGGAGCTCACCGGCGTCGAGCTCGACCGCGACGACCTGCTGTCCCTCGAGCTCGCGATCAAGCTCGCGCGCCTGCATGGGCGGCCGGCGGGGGGATAGGTCGTGGGTACGGGTGAGCCCCAGCCGGTGTTGAAGCCCCTGACCGAGGCGGCGATCTTCCTGGTGGTCACGGTGGACGGGGCCGGTGCGTCGGTGGACGTCGTTCGGGGACTGTTGGCGGACGTGTCGGGCCTCGTCCGGTCGGTGGGCTTCCGGATCCCCGAGGCGACCCTGAGCTGCGTGGCCGGCATCGGGTCCGAGCTGTGGGACCGGATGTTCGAAGACGGCGCGCCCCGCCCGGCCGGGCTCCACGTGCTGGCACCGATCGTGGGAGCGCGACATACCGCGGTGTCGACCCCGGGGGATCTCCTCTTCCACATCCGCGCCCGGCGCATGGACGTGTGCTTCGAGCTCGCGGGACAGCTCATGAACCGCCTCGCCGGGGTGACCGAGGTCGTCGACGAGGTCCACGGCTTCAAGTACTTCGACGAGCGCGACCTCCTCGGCTTCGTCGACGGCACCGAGAACCCGACGGGCCCCGCGGCGCTGGCGGCGGCCCTGATCGGCGACGAGGACCCGGCCTTCGCCGGCGGCTCCTACGTGATCGTCCAGAAGTACCTCCACGACCTCGACGCCTGGAACGCCCTCCCCGTCGAGGAGCAGGAGCGCGCGATCGGGCGCACCAAGCTCGCCGACATCGAGTTCCCCGACGACGTCAAGCCCGACAACTCCCATGTCGCGCTCAACACGATCGTCGACGAGAACGGCGAGCAGCGCCAGGTCGTCCGCGACAACATGCCCTTCGGCCGGCTCGGCGCGCGCGAGTTCGGGACGTACTTCATCGGCTACGCGGCGAGCCCGGAGGTGACCGAGGAGATGCTCCGCAACATGTTCGTGGGCAAGCCGCCCGGCAACCACGACCGCATCCTCGACTTCTCGACGGCGGTGACGGGGACGCTGTTTTTCGTGCCGAGTGCCGGGTGGCTCGATGACCCGCCGGGGACGGCTGGCGCTTCCGACGCGGCTGGCGCTTCGGATGCGGCGGACGCGGCGGACGCGGGCGGCGAGGGCTCGCTGGGTATCGGGAGCCTGAAGCCGACCTAGGGGCGCCGCCCGCGCCGAAGTTATGTCGTTTAGTCCCATATGTCGGGACCGATAGACAGCAGTTCAGGCTCTTGTCGCCGGCGCGGCGAAGTGATGTCGTTCGGTCCCACATGCCGGGACCGATCGACAGCAGTTCGCGCGCGGCGGCGCGTGCCCGCGGGTACACGCTCGGACGCGCGTGCGAGCGAAGGGAACGGTGAACTGGAGATGGAGCACACGATCGACCCGCAGCGGATCCATCACAGCTGGGACAACACGCTCGAGCCCTCGCTGCGCATCAACCCGGGGGACACCGTCCACTACGACCTCGTCATGGCGGGGCACGGGCAGGTGCACGAGGAGGCGCGGAGCTTCGCGGACACGGCGTTTGACTTCTCCACCCTCTACAACCTCCTCGGCCCCCTCTACGTCGAGGGCGCGCGAGCGGGGGACACGCTGCGAGTGGACATCCTCGCCATGGACCCCGGCGACTGGGGCTGGTGCGTGATCCTCCCCGAGCTCGGGACGCTGCCCGACGACTTCCCCGACCCCTACCTGAAGCTCTTCGACCTGCGGGAGCGCACCCACACCGAGCTCGTCCCCGGCGTCCGCATCCCCATCGCCCCGTTCCTGGGGACGATGGGCACCCACCCCGACGAGCCCGCCACCGCCGAGGCCTTCCCGCCCCACAAGGGTGCCGGGAACATCGACACCCGGCACCTCACCAAGGGCTCCACCCTGTGGCTGCCGGTGTGGTGCGAGGGCGCGCTCTTCTCATGCGGCGACCCGCACGCCGCCCAGGGCGACGGCGAGGTGTGCGTGGCGGCGATCGAGACCGACATGCAGTGCTCGCTGCGCTTCGAGGTCGAGCACCGGACGATCCCCGTCCCCTACTTCCGCACCCCGGGGCCGCTGACCCCGCTCGCCGAGGGCGCCGGTCACCAGGGATCGATGGGGATCAGCCCCGATCTCATGGAGGGCGCGCGCATGGCGGTGCGGTCGATGGTCGACTGGGTGGTGGCCGAGCACGGACTCTCGCGCCAGGACGCCTACGTCCTGTGCAGCCTGGCCGGCGACCTGAAGATCCTCGAGCTGGTGGACGCCGGCGTGTGGAACGTCGGCATGACGATGCCGTTGTCGGTTTTCACCGCATAAGGAGCGAGGCCCATGAGCGAGTCCGTCCCCGCCGTCGAGAGCGAAACGCTGCTGGAGGAGATGGGCTATGAGAAGGAGCTCGGACGCGAGCTCCCCATCCTCGGCAACATCGCCCTGACGCTCTCGGACATCACCCCGACCGCCTCGTTGCTCGTCGTCGGCACCGCGGTCATCGCCACCGCGGGCACCGGGTCGCTGTGGGCCTATCTCATCGGCGGGTTCATCGCCCTCAACGTGGCGCTGTGCATGGCCGAGCTCGGCTCCATGTTCCCCGTCGCCGGCGGGCTCTACTCGATCGTCACCCGCGTGCTCGGCCGGCCGATCGGATTCCTCGCTCTGCTCGACTACATCGGCCAGGCGATCTTCCTGCCCGCGAGCGTCGCCTTCGGCGTGGGCACCTACATCAACTCGCTCGACCCGAGCCTGTCGACGAAGTGGATTGCTGCCGCAATGATGATCCTCGTCGCCCTCATCGCCCTGCTCAATGTCAGGTTCAACGCGTGGATGATCGGCTTCTTCCTCCTCATCGAGCTCGTCGTCGTCGTCGTGCTCGCACTCGCCGGCTTCACCCACGTGCACCAGTCGCTGAGCACGTTCACCCACCCCCACGTGGCCAGCGGGACCGGTCTCGGGGTGGTGGGGGCGAGCGCGATCATCGCCGCCCTCGCCACCGCCCTGTTCTCGGTCAACGGCTACGACTCGGCGATCAACTTCTCCGAGGAGACAGAAGGGTCGGCCGGCCAGATCGGAAGGGCGGTGATCACCTCGGCCACGCTGGGGATCGTCTTCCAGGTCATCCCCTTCATCGGGGTCATCCTCGGCGCCGCCGAGCTCCCCCGCTTCCTGCACTCGACGACCCCGCTCACCGATGTCGTCCGGACCTCCTTCGGGCACACCGCCGTGACCCTCATCACCTACGGCGCCATCCTCGCCATCTTCAACGCCTCGCTCGCCATCACCCTCCAGTTCTCCCGCGTGGTGTGGTCGAGCGGGCGCGACCGCGCCTGGCCGATGCCGATCTCGAAAGCGCTCGAGTGGGTCCACCCGCGCTTTCGCACCCCGTGGGTGGCGACGATGTTCGTGGGGATCTGCGGCGCCGTCCTGTGCGCGCAATCGAGCCTCATCTCCGTCGTCACCTTCACCTCGGTCCTCATCATCATCCTCTACGCGCTCATCGCCGTCTCGGCGCTCGTCAGCCGCCTGCGCCACCGATCGCGCCCGCGGCCCTTCAGGATGCCGCTGTGGCCGGTGTCCCCGCTCATCGCCCTCGTCGGCGTGGGATTCGCGCTGAGCCAGCAGAAGTCGAGCGACATCATCATCTGCGCCGCCATCATCGGCGGCGGCATCCTCTACTACCTGGTCTTCCTCATGCCCCGGCGCGGGAAGTACTGGACGCACTCGGAGTAGGGTTCGGGCGCTCGTGATGCGCGCCCGCGACTACGGCATCGTCATCGGCGACGGACGACCCGGCCCCGAGAACGCCATCACCGACGTGGGCGGAGTCAGCGTCGGGCACACGACGCTGATCGAGGGTCAACGGGTGCGCACCGGAGTCACCGTGATCCTCCCCGGCGAGCGGATCTGGTCCGAGCCGGTGTTCGCCGGCTGTCACCGCCTCAACGGCAACGGCGAGATGACCGGCCTCGAATGGGTGCGCGAGTCGGGGCTGCTCACCTCCCCGGTGGCGCTCACCAACACCCACAGCGTCGGCGTGGTCCGCGACGCCCTCATCGCCCACCGGGTGCGGGGGGGCGCGGAGGCGAGCATGAGCCCGTGGGCCCTCCCCGTCGTCGGCGAGACGTGGGACGGGGTCCTCAACGACATCGACGGCTTCCACGTCCGCCCCGAGCACGTCGGGGAGGCGATGGCGGCGGCCGCCCCGAGCGCCGTGCCCGAGGGCAACGTGGGCGGCGGCACGGGCATGATCTGCCACGGCTTCAAGGGCGGCATCGGCACCGCCTCCCGGCAGCGGCCGGCGGCCGAGGGCGGGTACACGGTGGGGGTCCTCGTCCAGGCCAACCACGGCCGCCGCGCCCGCCTGGCGGTGAACGGCGTCCCCGTCGGACGTGTCATCGGCCCCGGCGAGGTGCCGCTCCCGGGCGGGGCGCGGGAACCGGCCCCGCCGCCGGGCGCCGGGTCGATCATCGTCGTGGCGGGCACCGACGCGCCCCTCCTTCCCCACCAGTGCACCCGCCTGGCCCAACGCGCCGGCCTCGGGATCGCCCGCGTCGGCGGGGTCGGCGAGCACACGAGCGGCGACATCTTCCTGTGCTTCGCCACCGGCAACACCGGCCTCTCGGCCGGGGAGCTCGACGCCGACGGGCCCGTCACCGTGCCCGTGACCATGCTCGCCGACGCCTACATAACCGGCCTCTACGACGCGGTGGTGGAAGCCACCGAGGAGGCGATCGTCAACGCCCTCATCGCCGCCGAGACGATGCGCGGGCGCGACGACAATCTCGCCCACGCGCTCGACGGCGAGCGCCTGCGCTCGGTGCTCTAGTGGCTATCGTGTGCCCGGTGGCATCGTGGGGAGCTGGGAGCTTCGAGAACGACACGGCGGCTGACTGGTTCCCGCCGACCCTGTCGCCGTAAGCGTTCGATGCCTGCCATGAAATGGTGGGGCTGGGGTCTCGACGACGTCCAGTTCACCCACGAGGACAAGCCCGGGTTCCGGCCCTTCATCCGCGAGGTGCTCGGCGTCGACGTCGCCCGCGAGACCAGTTCACCGTTGCGCTGGGAGGACGTGCGCGTCCCCGCCCCGAACCTCCCCGACGGCCTGCGCGACTGCCTCCAGACGGCGGTAACGGAAGCCTTCGTCTCGGCCGAGCCCCGCGACCGCGTCGTGCACGCCCGCGGCAAGTCGCTGCGCGACCTCGTCCGCCAGCGCGCCGGCGACTTCGTGCACATCCCCGACGTCGTCGTGCGCCCGGGGAGCGAGGACGAGGTCACCGCCGTGCTCGCGGCCGCCCTGAGCGCCGATGCCGTCGTCATCCCCTTCGGGGGCGGCAGCTCGATCTCCGGCTCGCTCGAGGCCCCGCCCGGCGAGGGGCGCCCGGTCATCTGCGTCGACCTCGCGCGCCTGGACCGGGTGCTCGAGATCGACCCGGCGTCGCGGCTCGCCCGCGTCCAGGCGGGCGTGTTCGGCCCCGAGCTCGAGGAGCAGCTCGGCGCCCAGGGCTACACCTTCGGTCACTTCCCCGACTCGTTCACCCACTCGACGCTCGGGGGGTGGATCGCTACGCGGTCCTCGGGCATGCAGTCAGACCGCTACGGCGACATCGCCGACCTCGTCAGGGGCCTGCGCGTCGTCACCCCCTCGGGGACGCTCGTCACCCGGCCCATCCCCTCGACGTCGACGGGACCGAGCATCCGCGAGATGGTCCTCGGGAGCGAAGGGCGCCTCGGGCTCATCACCGAGGCGACGGTGCACGTGCGGAGCGTCCCCGCGCGCAGGGTGATCCTCGGCTACCTGTTCCCCACCTTCGCCGATGGCCTGGCCGCCATGCGCGACATCGCCGCGAGCGAGTGCTCGGTCTCGGTCACCCGTGTCTCCGACGCCAACGAGACACGCTTCTCCTTCGCCACGCGCACGCACCCCACCCTCCTCGAGCAGGTCAAGTCGCGCGCGCTCACCGAGTACCTGACCCGGCGCCTGGGGTTCGACATCGATGGCATGGCGCTGGCCTTCCTCGGCTTCGAGGGCTCACAGCGCCACGTCGCCCGGGAGCGCAAGGCCGCCGGCCGGATCGTCAAGGCCCATGGCGGCCTGTGCATCGGCGCGAGCCCCGGCGCGCTCTATGACCAGAAGAAGTTCGACACCCCGTACATCCGCGACTTCCTCCTCGATCGGGGGGTGGCCGCCGACGTGTCGGAGACGGCGACGGCGTGGAGTCACCTCGTCCCCGTCTACGACGCGGTGACGGCCGCGGCCCGGGGGGCCTTCGCCGAGCTCGGGGTGCAGGGCTACATGCTCTGCCACCTCTCCCACAGCTACCACGCGGGGGCGTGCCTGTACTTCACCTTCGCCTTCCAGGCCGGCCCCGGCGCCGAGATGATCGCCCAGTACACGGTGGTCAAATCGGCGATCCAGCAGGCTTTCGTCGACAACGGCGCCACCCTCTCACACCACCACGCCGTCGGCACCGAGCACGCGCAGTGGCTCGAGCAGGACATCTCCGCACCCGGGGTGGCGATGCTCAAGGCGCTGTTCGAGGGGACCGATCCGGGGGCGCATATGAACCCTGGAAAGATTGTCTGATGGAAGTGAGCGGCGACCAGGCGTGGGCGCGCACGCCGCCGGCACGGGTGGCGCGCGAGCTCATCCTCGGCGGCGTCTTCGGCGCGATCGTCTTCGCGTGGTCGCGGCGCCGGGTCTTCGGTCGCGAGCACCTCGCGGGGCTCGAGGGCCCGGTGATCTTCGTCGCCAACCACTCGAGCCACGTCGACACCCCGGCGCTCCTCCTCTCCCTGCCCGCCCGGTGGCGCCGGCGCACCGCGGTGGCCGCCGCGGCCGACTACTTCTACGGCTCGCGACTCCTCGCCGCCGCCGTGTCCCTCGCCTTCGGCACCGTGCCCCTCGACCGCCGCCGTCAGGGCACCGAGGTCGCGCACATCCGGCGCCTGCTCGACGGGGGCTGGAGCCTCGTCGTCTTCGCCGAGGGGACACGCTCGCGCGACGGGCGCGTCGGGCGTATGCGCTCGGGCGCTGCCGTGCTCGCGGCCGAGCACGGCCTGCCCATCGTCCCCGTGTACATCTCGGGGACCCGCGACGCGATGCCCATCGGCAGCCGCTGGATGGTCAGGCCGCCGGGCGGCGGGCGCCTCGCGCGCTACCCGATCTCGGTGCGCTTCGGCGCGCCCATCGACGCGGCCGCGGCCGGCGGGCGCAGCGAGGCGATGGACCGCGTGCGCGGTTTCATGCAGGCGTGCGGGGCGGAGACCATGCCCGATCGCCGCCCGGACCCGGACCCGGACGCGGACGCTGACCCGCCCGTCCGCCGCCCGCGCGACATCGCGCCCGCCGGCTAACGGCCCGGGTCACCGTGCCCCGGCCCACACGCTCACCTGCTTCTGGGCACGGCGGATCGAATGCAGGGCCTCACGGAGCTCGGTGCGGGCGATGGGCGCGAGCGCGTCGGGGTCGATCAGGTTGTCCGGCGGGAGGCCGCCGGCGATCTGCGCGGCGTGATGCTCGAGGCGCAGCCGGGTGATCACCGAGAACGCTTCGGTGAGCGCCTCGCCGGTGGGCCGATCGATCCCCCCGGCGCTCACCGCCGCGTCGATCCGGTCGAGGGTGGGAGGGATGGTGACGCCGGCGGCCAGGGCATGGAAGCGCACCAGGTTGACGAGCGGGATGATGGCGCCGTGCTTGACGTCGATCCGCCCGGCCGCCTCCCCTCGCTTCTGCGGCGCGAGCTGGCCGCGTAGCCCGAGGGCGACGGGAAAACCGGAAGCGGTGCGCGCGATCAGGCGCATGAAGTCGGGATACCGGCGGGCGGCTCGCATCCGTTCCCCGAGCTCGGCCGTGAGCCCGAGGTCACCGATCGCGGAGCGGAAGTCGAAGGCGACGGTGGCCCGGATCAGATGCGACTCGTCGGGGATCTCGAAGCACTCGTCGAACGTCCTGATCCACGCCGCTTTGGACATCCGCCATCGGCGCTTGCCCGCGAGCACCCCGTTGTTGTCGATACCGATCCCGCACCGGGCCAGGCCGTCGTTGACATCGGTGCCGAGCTGCTCGAAGAAGGCGTCGACGGCCGCCTCCTCCCCAGCGAGCGGCTCGCCGTAGGCGAGCGCGTTGTCCTGATCGGAGGCGAGGGTGAACTCGCGCCGCGCGGCGCTCCCGAGATCGAGCCAGGCCCACGAGACCGGAGCGGGTCCGCGCTTGGACACGCAGAACTCGGTCAGGCGGGCGACGATGGCGTCGTGCTGGAGGCTTAGCACGCGGCCGACGTCGCGTGGAGGCACCCCGGCGGCGAGCAGGTGGCGGAAGAGCTGGGGAAGATGCGTCGCGCTGCGAACGAGTCCCTCCTCGTCGGCGGCGCCCATGATCGTGTGACGCAGGGCGATTGGGCTGCGCGCGTCGAGACCGACGAGGTCGGCCGCGGACAGGACCCCGCAGGGCCGCTCACCGTCGAGCACCGCGACGCAGTCGACGCCGGCCGCCAGCATGTCGACGGCCGCCTCCACGGCCAGCTGAGCGCGGGGCACCTGCGGCGCCGGGACACGAGCCACCATCGACACCGGCGCGTCGAGATCGAGCTCACGGTCGATCAGCCCCGCTCGGACGTCGCCGTCGGTGACGATCCCGAGCTCGCGGCCGGGAAGCGAAAGCAGGAGCGCCGCCACCCCGGGCTCGCCGAGCCGGCGGCCCGCCGCGCGGATCGTCTCCTCCGCGCCGCAGAACACCGCCGGACGCATGATCGCCGAGACCGGAGTGGTGCCGACGTCGAGGAGCCCATGAATGGTGTGGCCGGTCCGGATCAGCCTCGCGCGCATCGTCTGGGCGACGTAGGCGGCGCCGGCCGGCGTGCCCAGCGCGCGCAGCGCGGCGCTTCGGTCAAGCAGGGCACAGGCCGCGTCCTCGCGCGCTCGCACGGTGAAGGCGGGCGCCATCGCGGTGAGCAGCGAGGGATGCCCGAAGCTCTCACCGGGCTCGAGAAGCTGGACGACCTCGCCCTGGTGCAGGAGCTCGACCACTCCCTCGAGCACCACCCACAGCCCGGGCGTCGGGGGGCCGTCCTCGACGAGAATGGCGCTGCCGGCCCGGAACTCGTGACGCTCGGCCCGTGCCGCGAGCTCGGTGAGGACGTCGGGGTCGAGCGCATCGAACGGCGCATGGGCGGCCAGCAGGGCATCCGGCCGTTCCCGCGACGTCGTCAAGGCCCGCGGGCGTCGACTGGGGTGACGACGACCTCGAGCCCGTGCACCGTGGTGCTGGCGCCCATGTCGCTCGGCTGAGCGACGGTGAGCGCGTTGACATTGGAGCGGTCGGCCCTGAGCTTCGGCCAGCCACCCTTGGGGATGAGCCCGACGCCCACCGGCAGCGCATCGGTGATGGCGACGGGAACGACGAGGCTGCCGGCCGAGCTCGTCACCCGGGCGAGCGCCCCGTCGCTGAGCTCGAGCGCGGCGGCGTCGGCGGCCGTCAGGCTCAGGGTCAGGGCTCCCGAGCGGCGTACCACCCGCTCGTCGTTGCTGAAGCTCGTGTTCAGCGCCCACGGCGAGGCCGGGGACAGCAGTCGCAGCCGGCCGGCCCCCGGGCGCTCGTCGGCGGCCGGCCGCGGCAGGCTCCCGTGGCCGTCGGCTTCGGCGGCCTCGGAGGCGAGCTCGATGCGTCCGCTGGCGGTCGGGTAGTGGCCGTCACCGAACTGCACCGCCGGGGTGTCGGCCGGTGTCCACACGGTTCCACAGCGTGCCAGCTCCTCGAAGTCGAGCCCCGTCCCGGTGCCCTCGAGGACCCGGGCGATGACCTCATCGTCGGGCTCGAGAAGCGGCGGATCGGAGGATCCGAGCGCCGCCGCCAGGCGACGGAAGATCTCGCTGTTGGGCAGCGCCCGGCCCAGGGGCTCGGTCGCCTTGACCTGGGCGGCGAGCGCCCGATGGAAGTAGGGGACGACGATGTCGTCGCACTCGAGCCAGCTCGCGGCGGGGAGCACGACGTCCGCGAGGTCGGCGGTGTCGGTCGCGAACAGGTCGGTGACGACGGTGAAGAGATCCTCGCGCTCGAGCGCGCGCCGAAGACGCCCTTGCTCGGGACACGAGGCCATCGGGTTGACGTTCCAGCACACGAACGCCTGCGCGCGCTCGGCGTCTTCGAGCGTGGTGGCGAGGGCCATGTGCGAGATCGGCTCGGGCACCTCGGGGTAGGCCGCCGCGGCGCTCAGGTAGTCCTCGTCGATCCCGCGGCTGCCGAATCCGTTCAGGTACAGGAACCCGGCTCCGACCCGTCCGAGGTTGCCCGTGACCGCGGGGAGGGCGGCGACGCTGCGCACGACGTTGCCGCCCCCGGGCTGGCGCTGCAGGCCCTGGCCGATCCACAGCAGCGAGGGTCCGGCGCCGTACAGGTGCGCCGCCTGCTCGACCGCGTCGGCGGGCACGCCCGTCTGGGCCATCGTCCACGACGGGTCGCACGGCTCGGCGCGCGCCAGCAGCTCCGCGCCGCCGATCGCGTGGCCGGCCAGGAACTCGTGATCGACGAGCCCGTCCCGCGCCAGCACGTGGAGCAACCCGAAGGCGAGCGCGGCATCACTGCCCGGGAACGGCTGGAGATGGAGGTCGGCCTGCTCGGCGGTTGGTGTCCGTACGGGGTCGACGACAACGACGGATCCTGGGGCGGACGGGAGCCAGTCCTCGTGCTGGTGGGGCGCCGAGGCCGACGGATTGGCGCCCCAGACGAGGATGCAGCGCGACTGCGCCACCGTGCGCGGATCGAAGCCGACGAGCGAGGTCCCGTAGACGTAGCTGAGGGCGGTGTGACCGGCGTCGTTGCAGATCGTGTCCGGCGCCACCTCGGTACCCCCCAGGCGGCGCATCAGGCGCATCGGGAAGAAGTAGGAGAGCAGGGCGAAGCTGCCCGTGTAATGGGAGTAGATGATCCGGGCGCCGTCCTCGGCGGCGATCGCCCCGAGCCGCGAGGCGACGAGCTCGAGCGCCTCCTCCCAGCTCACGGCGTCGAAGCGTCCCCCTCCCTTCGGCCCCCGGCGTACCAGAGGGTCGGTGAGCCGCGCGGTCGGGTCGAGAAACACGCCGTTGTAGGCGAGCGTGCACTTGCGGCACAGCTTGCCCCGGCTCACCGGATGATCGGGGTCGCCGCGCACGTGCACGACCCGTCCATCCTTCACGCGCACGAGCGCTCCGCACGCGTCGTAGCAGTCGCGCGGACAGGTGGTGCGGACGTCGTGTTGGTCACTCATCGCGTGGGGCGGATCGGTCGGCGCTCGCGGCGCGGACCGACCATCGGACTCAGGACGACTCGTCGATCACCAGGTGGACCGGCACCTTCGCGAGTCGCTCCACGTGCTGGGGCTCCTGTGTCCACATCATGCTGGCGATCACCCGCGAACGAGACTGATCGGCGCCCATGACGATCGCGGCGGCGCCGAGCTCATAGGCCATGGCGCAGATGCGCTGCGCGGGCTTGCGCGTGCCCAGCACCTGCCCCTCGACCTCGAGGCGGCGGCGGCGCAGCTTCGCCACCGCCCGGCGGACGATGTCACCCTGCTCATCCCATTCGGCTTTCGTGGGCATCAGGCCCGGAGCCTGGAGCCCGAAGGCCACGCCATGGACGCGCGCGATTGAGAGCACGAGAACGGTGCCGTCTTCATCACGTGCCAGGTCGGCCGCGAGCGCGATGCTCTCTGCCGTGAACCCGCGCCCCTCGCTGGCCAGGAGCACCGAAGCGGTCCGAGCCTTCGGTATCGGCGTGCCTTTGACCTTGACGCCGGCGATCGTTCCGACCACCTTCGAGCGGCGGCGCGGACGCACCTCCGCGCCGAAGGCCTCGGCTGATCTGGCGCTCACGGGCTACTGACCTCCGTGGCGATCCCCACGGGCAGCGTCGCCTCGGCCTCCGCCTTCACGCCGCCGCCGTCACGCTTGTCCTCGACCATCTTCCGCCACAGATACAGCGGTAAGTACAGGGCGAGCGCGCCGAAGCCCAGGAAGTAGAAGGGCAGGGTCGACTTACCGGCCTGGGAGCACGAGCACGAAGCGTAGGTCGGGCCGCCGTAGAAGTAGATGAAGAGGAAGAACAACATCATCACCAGCGCCACGTACTTCATGAACTCTGGCAACCGGATCGGCCGCGGCAGGTTCGGCCGGTGCTGGCGCAGGTAGTAGTAGCCGAAGAGCACCGGGATCATGATGATCAAGTAGCCGACGTTGGAGAACGTGTAGATCTGCACGGCGCCGCCCATGAACACCACGGCGATCGAGCAGATCACGGTGAAGAACATGCCGGCGGCGGGGACGCCATGCCGGTTCAGCCTCGAGAACATCTTCGGGAAGTTGCCGTCCGTCGACATCTGGTGCAGCGAACGGGCCGTCCCGGTGATCGCGTTCAGGCAGGAGAGCACGAGCGCGACGATGAGCATCAGGCCGATGATCCAGTTGAGCGCCGTCGAGGCACCCCCGGCGCCGAACACCTTCGAGGAGAAGGTGACGAACATCGTCCTCGGGTCGACCAACCCCGGAGTGCCGAGCGCGTGGTTGCCGAGCACGATCACGAAGGCAACGGGGATCAGCGTGTAGATGAAGAGGCCGTAGCCGCCCTCGAGGTTGAGGGCGATCTTGGCATCGCGCGAGGGGTTCTTGCACTCGCCGATGT
>DASZKU010000378.1:0-32597 GCA_035552815.1 Solirubrobacteraceae bacterium
GGAACACGTGCTCGGCGAAGCTCACCCGGGCGCCGGGGAACCACTCGGCCCCCGGCATCTCCCGGCGCCCGAGCACGCGCTCCGGCGCCACCTCGAAGCGCACCTCGAAGAACTCGACGATCGAGGACCAGAAGCCCTCGAGGTCGTCGACCGACCAGCGCCAGAGCTCGTCGTAGGAGTCAAAGCGCAGCCCGCGCGTCTCCCCGAGCCAGCGCTGATAGCGGGTGAGCGCCGCGCGCTCGATCTCCTCATCGGAGGGTTCCCAGAGGAGCTCGGGAGTGTCCATCGCTCTCAGTATCGCGTAGGCTCCCGCCCATGCCCGGCTACAGCATGAAGAACCTCAAGCAGGTCGAAGACTCCGCCGCGGACCGCGAAGGGTTCGAGGCACGCTTCGGACGCAAGCATCTCGACTCCGATCACCTCGGTGTCAGCTACTTCAGCTACGCCCCTGGCTTCCGCGCGCCCTTCGGGCACAGCCACAAGGAGCAGGAGGAGGCCTACGTCGTCATCTCCGGCTCGGGCCGGATGAAGCTCGACGACGAGGTCATCGACCTCCACCAGTGGGACGCCATCCGCGTCGCCCCCGAGGTCGTGCGCGGTTTCGAGGGCGGCCCCGACGGCCTCGAGGTCATCGCCGTAGGCGCCGACCGCCCCGAGGGAGGCGACGGCGTGCTCGTCAAGGACTTCTGGCCCCAATAGCGCCCGGCTACCGCGGCCGCATCCGATCCCAGGATCGCGGCCCACCAGCACAGCGGACGCGGATGCAAAGGCATTCACGGGCACCCAAACGCGAGAGCCCATCGCCGGCCACCGCGCCCGTGAATGCCCCGGCTACCGCAGCCGCATCCGATCCCAGGATCGCGGCCCACCAGCACAGCGGACGCGGATGCAAGGGCATTCACCGGCCCGCAAACGCCAGAGCCCGTCCCGGCCCACCAGGGCCGTGAATGCCCCGGCACCGGCCGTCGAGTGGACGCGGGAGTCGATGCATCCATCGAGGCCGGTCACCGGGGCCGCGGGGAGGGGATCTTCCCGCGTGCGGCGAGGCGCACTTCGCCGCAGTCGAGCCATATCCGGAAGGCCACGGCAGACGCGTTGGGGCGCGGGGATGCCCTGGCGGCACCGGACGCGGCCTTCGATTCGAGGACGACGTCTCGACATGGTGCGAGCCTAGGGGCGCGCCCGTCAGTTCACCGTAAGGTCGGCCCCGGGGCCGCCCACGTCGCCCGAGGTCGGCCCCGCCGAGCCGCTCACGTCGCGCGCAGGGCCTCGGTGGGGCTGAGGCGCGCAGCCTTGGCGGCCGGATAGAGCCCGGCCACGGCGCCGATGAGCAGGCCGGCCGCGGGGGCGGCGATGAGGGCGTAGACGGGGACGACCCAGGGCTCGTTCTGGGCCACTGAGTAGACCCAGGTGGCGACCGCCCCGAAGACGAGCCCGGCCACCCCGCCGAGGGCGGCGAGGAGCGCGGACTCGGCGAGGAACTGGGTGCTGATGTGGCGGCGGGTGGCGCCGAGCGCGCGCCGGAGGCCGATCTCCCCGCGCCGCTCGAGCACGGAGATGACCATGATGTTGGCGATCCCGATCGCGCCCACGAGGAGGGCCACGGCGCCGAGGCCGAGGAGGAGGGTGGTGAACTGCCCCTTGGCCGCGGCGCGCGCCTCGAGGACGTTCGAGGGCTGGCTGACGTTGACGCCGCTCGCGTTCTGGGGATCTGAGGTGGCGGCGAGGAGGTTGGCCACGGAGCTGACGTCGTTGACGTTCGCGCGCACGTAGATCTCCGACGGGCTCGGCTGGACCTGGAACAGGTGCTCGGCGGCGGGGAGCCCGATGAACACGTCGTTGTCGAGGCTGGTGTCGAGGGTCATCGAGTTGAGGATGCCGATGACGGTGAACCACGTTCCCCCCACGAAGAGCTGCACGTGGCCGGTGACCTTCTCGATCTGGAGGTCAGCCGCCGCGGCGGCCCCGAGGACGACGGTGGGCTCGGTCTCGCTTGCGGCATTGAAGAACAGGCCCGAGGCGACGCTGCTGTTCATCGCCTTGACGAGCCCGGTATCGGTGGCGTCGACGCCGATACCGCCGGTCTGCGTGGAGGGGACGAAGGGCGTCCTGAACACGTTGATGTTGGGCACCGCGTAGACCGCCGACACCTGGTTGATGTTGGCCATGTGATGGATCATGGGAATGGCGGTGCTCGGGAGCACCTCGTTGGCGCCGAAGAAGGTGGTGCCCGGGGTCACCGTGAGCAGGTTCGTCCCCAGCCGGTCGATGGTGCTCAGCAGGTTGGCCTGACTCGAGGCCGACACGCCGACGACGGCGACCATGGCCCCGATCCCGATGGCGATCCCGAGCGCGGACAGCGCCGCCCGGAGCCGGCGCGTCCCCAACCCCTGCAAGGCAACCCCGAAGAGCTCATGGGGGGCGAGCCGGGCCACATCGCGACCGCCGCGACGGCGCCGGCGCGGGAGCCCCGGCCCCTTGAGCGCGGCGACGCTCATTGGCGTTCGTCGCTCACGATCTCGCCGTCGCGCATCTGCAGACGCCGCGAGAAGGTCTCGGCCACGTGCTCGTCGTGGGTGATGAGGGCTAGCGTCGCTCCCTCGGCCGCGAGCTCGTGCAGGAGCTCGAGCACCGCCTGTCCGGACTTCGAGTCGAGGTTTCCCGTCGGCTCGTCGGCGAGGATGATCGTCGGCTGCTTGGCGATGGCGCGAGCGATCGCCACCCGTTGCTTCTCGCCCCCGGAGAGTTGCTGCGGGCGGTGGGTGACGCGCTCTCCGAGCCCCACGCGCTCGAGTGCGCCCTTGGCCGCCTCGCGGCGCTCACGCAGGGGCGCGCCCGTGTAGAGCATCCCGTTGGCCACGTTGTCGAGCGCGGTCATCGAGTCCTGGAGGTGGAAGCCCTGGAACACGAAGCCGATCTCGAACGCGCGCAGCCCCGCGAGGTCGCTGTCGGAGGCCTTGACCACGTCGCGACCGGCGACGTGGACCACGCCGCTCGTCGGGCGCTCGAGCGTCCCGAGGATGGTGAGCATCGTCGTCTTGCCCGAGCCCGAGGGCCCGACGACGGCGACCTGGTCGCCGGTGAGGATGTCGACGCTGACGCTGCGCAGCGCGTGCACCCCGCCGGGATATTCCTTGCCCACGTCGCGAAGCTCGAGGGCGACCGCGTTCTCGGGGCTGGGGGCCGCGGTCATCCCTGCGAGTCGGTGACCTGCATGCCGTCCTGCACCTGAGGACCGGAGATCTGCACGTAACCGGCGGCGAACAGGCCGGGAGTGACGGAGACGAGCTTGTGCGGGGCCGCCGCCTCCTGCACCGCGTATCCGCCGCCCTGGGTCGCGAGCAGGGCGGTAACCGGCACCGAGAGCACGTTGCGGGCGGTCTGCTGGGCGAAGTTGACGCTCACCGCCGCCTGATCGAGGCCACGGGTATTGGTGCTCTTGTCGAGTGAGACCGTCACCGGGATCGTCGCCGCCGGCGCGCTCGAGGAGGGGGAGGAGCTGCTCGAGCCGCTGTTGGTGGTGGTCGCCACCGGGCTCACCCCGGTGATCCTGCCGTTGACCGTGGTCCCGTCGGGGAGCTGGACGGTGACGGGCTCATGGAGCCGGGCCTCGCTCTGCTTGGTGGCGTCGAGGTCGACGGTGACGACGAGGTTGGTCGACGTCGTGCTCAGGATCGCGGTGGCGCTCGATCCGCCCGTCGAGGCCGAGCCACCGGTCGACGCCGAGCCACCGGTCGAGGCGGAGCCACCGCCCGTCGCGGCCGAGCCACCGGACGAGGCCGAGCCGCCGCCGCCGCTCTTCGTGCCCCCGGTCGCCGCGGCGCCGCTTGTCGGGGCTTTCGAGCCCGTGCCCTTGAGCGCCGCCTTGAGCTCGGCCTGGAGCAGCTTGTTCTGAGTGCGCAGGAGCTGGACGATCGCCGACAGGCCACTGCTCGGGGTGGTCGTGGGCGTTGGCGTCGTCGTCGGGGTGGTGGTCGGCGTCGTCGTGGGAGTGGTCACCGACGGGCAAGTCGGGGCCGGGGTGGTCGTGGTCGTCGTCGTGGTCGTCGTCGGATTGCTGGCGCACGGAGGCGTGGCGCTCACCGCCGCGCTGCTGCGCTTCAGCGTGCTCGAGCCGCCGAAGTCGACAAACTCGGCGTGAGGCTGGCCGGTGGGCTGGTAGCTGGCGTTGGTGGCGCTCGAGGTGGGATTCGTGTTCGAGGCGCCCGTGCCCGTCCCCGTGCCCGTCCCCGCGCTCGCGCCCGATCCGGCGCTGCCGCCGGTGGAGCCGAGGGTGGTGTCGACGGCGTTGACGAGCTGCGGGCCGGGGAGGAAGACGATCTGGCCGAGGGTGATCGACCCCGTCTCGGTCTGCCCGATCGAGCCCTGGAAGCTGTCGACGGCGGCGGTGGTGGCGGCCTGCCAGGTGTTATCGACGGTGATCGCGCCCGAGGGATCGAAGCCCATCGCCTTGAGGTCGGCGTTGAGCTCGGTGATGTCGGGTCCGGCGGTGTCGCTCGAGCTCAGGGTGCGGTAGGCCGGATAGGTGCCGTTGAAGAGGATCACCGGATAGCCGTCGACCTGGTAGAGGGCGCCGCCGGGCTTGACCACCTTGCCGATATTCGGGATATAGGTGATGGTTCCGCTCAGGCGGTTGAACACCGTCTGCGTGTTCGCGTAGCCGAGGGTGCCCGACTCGGTGTCGGTTTGCACGAGATCGCGGCGCTGCACCGTGGTCGCACCGGCGGACGTGCCCGGGGAGCCCTGCCCCTTGCTCGAGGCCGGCGCGCCGGCGCTGACGGCGACTGCGATCGCCACCGCCACGACGATGATCGCCCCCGCCGCCGCCGCGGCCCGGCGCCGCGGCCCGCCGCCGCCGGCGAGCCGCTCGGTGATCGTTTGCCGGGTCACGGTCAGGAGTGGTACGGGATCGATGGTTGCAGCACGGTTACAGGCCTACGCGCCGGGACCGCCGACGGTGCCGCCGGCACCCCCCGGACCGCCCGCCCCGCCTGCCCGGCCGGGTCGGGCCGGCAGGTTGCTCGAGCACGCGGAGAACGCCGTCTTGAAGGCGGGGCTGTTGCGCTCGCTCGAGGGGATCGAGCGGAAGATCCCGAAGCCACCGGCGCCGTTACTGCTGGGGTCGGGGATGTTGACGTTATGCGCGCGCATGCACTCGGCGAACTTGACGGCCGCCTGCTGGAACTGCTGGCGCTGCGCCGGGGTGATGCTCGCGAAGGAGAAGGCGGCGCCGATCTGCGACTTGCACGCCTTGCTCGCGGCGACGCCGGCCGGGGTGGCCAGGAGCTGGCGCAAACCGCCGCCCCCGCCCGCTCCCCCGCCGCCCGCTGCGCCCCCGCCCGCTCCGCCACCGCCGCCTCCGCCCGTTGCCGAGGGGTCGGGCACGTTGAGGCCGTGGGCGCGCAGGCATTCGGCGGCCTTCAGGCGCGCCTGGTAGCGCGAGTTCGACGACGCGCTCGTGCTCCCGGAGTTCGAGGAACCCGCGGCGGCGGTCGACCCGGACGATCCGCATGCGGAGAGCCCTACGGCGAGCGAGCCCGCCAGCGCGCAGGCGGCAAAGAGGCGCCGTCCGCGCAGGACGATGGGCGTGCGAGTGGGCTGCATCAGTGAGGTCTCCTCCGGGACACGGGATGGTCGAGCCCACTTGTAGCGACGGCGATGTCAGTTTGCCGTAAGGGCTGAGGGAACTTTTACCTTTCCCGCCCCCGGCGCTGCCGGCAGCTCCACAGTCACCTCGAGGCCCCCGCTCGGCGGCGCGTGCACCTTCAGCCGGCCCCCGTGGGCGGCCACCACCGAGCTCACGATCGAGAGCCCGAGCCCGAACCCGCCACCCCCGCGCTCGAGGCGCCGGAAGGGCTCGGTGAGGGTGGCGGCGGCGGCGGGATCGATCTGCGCGCCGCTGTTGCGGACGTGCACGAGGGCGCGCCCGTTGCTGGTCTCGGTGGCCACGGAGAGGAAGCCGCCGGCCTCGTTGTAGCGGATCCCGTTATCGATCAGGTTGGCGATCAGGCGCTCGAGCAGGCGCTCATCGCCGCGGGCCCGCGCCGCTCCGAGCCGAGCGCGAACCTCGACGCTCGCCTCCTCGGCGCGGGCGCGCAGGTCGGTGAGGCAGTCGCCGGCGAGCTCGGCGAGATCCGCGGGCTCGCCCCTGACCACCGATGCCTCGCTGCGGGCCAGGGTCAGCAACCCCTCGATCAGGCGCTCGCACCGGTCGATCGTCTCGCGCACCGCCTCCCCCATCCCCCGCAGGTCTGCGGTGCCCGCCTCCGGGTCGGCGAGGGCGACGTCGACCTCGGTGCGCATGATCGCCAGCGGGGTCCGGAGCTCGTGGGAGGCGTTGGCGACGAAGTGGCGCTGGCTGGCGAAGGCCGAATCGAGCCGGGCGAGCATTCCGTCGAAGGTGTCGGCGAGCTCCTTGAGCTCGTCGGCGGGACCCTCGAGGTCGATGCGCTCGCCGAGATTGTGTCCCGAGACGCGCCGCGCGGTCGCGGTGATGTCGCGCAGGGGGCGCAGCGCCCGGCCCGCGAGCAGCCACCCGGCGCCGACCGAGATGATCGTCATCACCGCCAGCGCGAGCACGTACTCGAGGACGAGGCGGTGCAGGGCGTTACTGACGAACTGGGCGTGCTCGGCGCGGAAGAGCTTGCCCAGGGTCGAGCCCGGCGCGAACGCGCCCTGGAAGGGGTGGGGTGGCAGGGGCCCGAGGTTGCGATAGGTCTTGGCCAGGTCCTGGTGACCGTTGATGTTGTGGCGCACCAGCGCGTAGCCGATGGTCAGGAGCATCGCCCCGGTGAGCAGGAAGACGACGCCGTAGGTTGCCGTGAGGCGAAAGCGGACGGTGCGGGCGGGCACCGCGCTCGAGAGCCTCCGCCCGAGCGCCAGAGGGCGGGCCGCGGCCCGCCGGATTGCCCGCGGCACCCCCATCACGCCATCCGGTAGCCGACCCCGATCACCGTCTCGAGCACGGTGGGCTCCCCGAGCTTGCGCCGCAGCGTCATGATCGTCATGCGCACGACGTTGGTGAACGGGTCGATGTGCTCATCCCACACGCGCTCGAGGAGCTGCTCGGCGGAGACGGTGGCGCCCTCGGCGGCCATCAGCGCCTCGAGCACGGCGAACTCCTTGCGCGCGAGCTCGACGGGCCGGCCCTGGCGGACGACGGCCCGGCGCGCGGGGTCCAGTTCGATGTCGGCGTGGTGGAGAACGGGCGGGCGGCTGGGCCCGGCGCGGCGAGCGAGGGCGTGGATGCGCGCGACGAGCTCGGCGAAGCGAAAGGGCTTGGGGAGATAGTCGTCGGCGCCGAGCGAGAGGCCCTCGACGAGGTCCTCGAGCGCGCCCGCGGCCGTGAGCATGAGGATCCCCGTCTCGGGACGCTCGCCGCGGATGGTCCGGCACACGACATCCCCGTGGACACCGGGCAGGTCGCGGTCGAGGACGAGCACGTCGTAGCGGACGACCCGCGCCTTGGTCAGCGCCTCCTTCCCGTCCGGCGCCACGTCCACGGCCATCCCCTGCTGGCGCAGACCCCGCGCGATGGCATCAGCCAACCGTCGTTCATCCTCGGCGACCAATACGCGCATATGTGGAGGATGACGCCCCGCACGTAAGAACTACATAAGGACCGTTCGTGCTACAAATACGCGCCGCGCATCGTTACATCAAACGACGTCACAACGACTAATGACATGTCCCAGACCCTGACCGACCGGAGCATGGCCATCGGCCTGCGCGCCTTGAACCGCTTCGCGGGCTCCTCCGTCGTCGACCGCCTCGGTCTCCGCGACCAGGCCGAGCGCCTCCTCTACGGCGCCTCGAAGACCACCGTGCGCACCGCCGCCGGCGCGGGCCGGACCTTCGCCGCCGCCCAGAAGCTCGCCACGCCGGCGCGCCAGCCGAGGACGTCTGCAACCGGGCTCTTCGACCTCACCCCCACTGACGAGCAGCAGATGCTCTCCGAGTCGGTGCGCGACTTCGCGCTCGAGCGCCTGCGTCCCGCCGCCCTCGAGGCCGACGCCGCCTGCCAGGCACCGGCCGAGCTCCTCGCCCAGAGCGACGACCTCGGGCTGACGATGATCGGCGTCCCCGAGGAGCTCGGAGGCGCGGTGAGCGAGCGCTCGGCGGTCACCGCCGTGCTCATGAGCGAGGCGCTCGCGCAGGGCGACATGGGCCTCGCCGTCGCCTGCCTCGCCCCCGCCGCGGTGAGCACCGCGCTCAGCCTGTGGGGCGACGAGGACCAGCAGGCGACCTACCTGCCCGAGTTCGTCGGCGAGCAGATCCCGGCGGCCTCGCTCGCCGTACTCGAGCCGCGCGCCCTCTTCGATCCCTTCAGACTCCAGACGCGGGCTCGTCGCTCGCCCGGCGGCGGTTACATCCTCGACGGCGTCAAGTCGCTCGTCCCCCGCGCCGCCGACGGCGAGCTCTTCATCGTCGCCGCCGCGCTCGAGGGAAGCGGCCCCGCCCTGTTCATCGTCGAGTCGACGGCCGGCGGGATCTCCGTCGAGCCCGAGCCCGCCATGGGCATCCGCGCCGCGGCGACGGGACGGCTGAGCTTCGAGGATGTCTCGGTGCCCTCCGGCGCGTTGATCGCTTCTGGTCGCCCCGAGGTGTACGCCGAGTGCATCCAGCTCGGGCGCATCGCCTGGAGCGCGCTCGCGGTGGGCACCGGCCAGGCCGTCCTCGACTACGTGATCCCCTACGTCAAGGAGCGAACCGCCTTCGGCGAGGCGATCGCCAACCGCCAGGCCGTCGCCTTCGCGGTCTCCAACATCGCCATCGAGCTCGACGGCCTGCGCCTGGTCACCTATCGCGCCGCCAGCCGCGCCGATCACGGCAAGAGCTTCGCGCGCGAGGCGGCGCTCGCGCGCCGGCTGGCGAGCGAGCACGGAATGGCGATCGGCTCCGAGGGAGTCCAGCTCCTCGGCGGCCACGGCTACGTCAAGGAGCACCCGGTCGAGCGCTGGTATCGCGACCTCCGGGCCGCGGGCGTGATCGAGGGGGCCCTGCTCGTATGATCAACCTCGAGGTCCCCAAGAAGTTCGGGATGCTCGTCAGCCAGGCCCACCAGATGGCGGCCGAGGTCATGCGCCCGAACTCGCGCAAGTACGACCGCGCCGAGCACACCTACCCCAAGGAGCTCGACATGCTCGCGGCCCTGATCAAGGGCATGAACGAGAGCGGCGCGCTCGGGGGCGCGGGCGCGACGGGAGCGACGCGTTCGGGGAACGGGGCGTCGGCTTCGGCGTCGGCTTCGGGTGCGGGTGCGGGTACGGGTGCGGGTGCGGGTGCGGGTGCGGGTGCGGGTGCGGCGGAGCGTGGCGGTACCCGGAACGGCTCGAACCTCGCCAACGTGCTGAGCATCGCCGAGGTGTGCTGGGGCGACGTCGGCCTGCTCCTGAGCATGCCCGGCCAGGGGCTCGGCAACGCCGCCATCGCCGCCGTGGCCAACGCCGAGCAGATGCAGCGCTTCGCCGGCAAGTGGGCGGCGATGGCCATCACCGAGCCCGAGGCCGGCTCTGACTCTGCCGCCATCCGCACCACCGCCCGGCTCGAGGGCGAGGAGTACGTCCTCAACGGCGAGAAGATCTTCGTCACCGCCGGCGAGCGCGCCGACCTCATCGTCGTGTGGGCATCCCTCGACCGCTCGCAGGGCCGCGCCGCGATCAAGTCCTTCGTCGTCGAGCGCGACAACCCCGGGCTGAAGCTCGACCGCCTCGAGCACAAGCTCGGCATCCGCGCTTCCGACACCGCCAACTTCGTCCTCTCCGATTGCCGGGTGCCTCGCGAGAACCTCCTCGGCAGCCCCGAGATCGAACCCAAGCAGGGCTTCGCCGGCGTCATGCAGACCTTCGATAACACGCGGCCGCTGGTGGCGGCGATGGCCCTGGGCGTGGCCCGGGCGTGCCTGGAGGAGACGCGCTCGCGCCTTGGTGGCGCCGGCGTCGCGATCGACTACGACGCGCCGCCGCTTTCTCAGAGCGCCGCCGCGGCGGAGTTCCTGGCTATGGAGGCCGACTACGAGGCGGCGCGCCTGCTCACCCTCCAGGCCGCGTGGATGGCCGACAACGGGCGGCCCAACTCGCTCCAGGCCTCGATGGCCAAGGCCAAGGCCGGGCGCGTGGGGACGGACATCGCCCTGCGCTGCGTGGCGCTGTGCGGCAGCGTCGGCTACGGCGAGGGCGAGCTCCTCGAGAAGTGGGCGCGAGACGCCAAGATTCTCGACATCTTCGAGGGCACCCAGCAGATCCAGCTCCTCGTCGTCGCGCGCCTGCTCCTGGGCAAGAGCTCGAGCGAGCTCAAGTAAGCGCTCCGAGGATTTCAGCCATCGTCAGTGGCTCGGTCACCGCTGTCACGTCATCCTCGGTCAGCCGGATGAGGTGGTGGCCGGCCGCTTTCACCAGCGACTGCTTGTAGGCGTCGAACTCGCGCCGGAACGGGGTGGCGTGCCAGGGCGTGCCGTCGACCTCGATCACCAGGCGGTGTGCCGGGAAGAGCACGTCGACCTCCACCCAGCCCGGCGTGCCGGGGACGTGGACGTTGGTCTGGAAACGCGGAACCTCATGGCGGCGGAGCATCTCGACGACGTCGTCTTCGAGCCCCGATCGCGTCGGGGTGACGCCCGCCGCGATCTCCGCCCGCAGCCGGCCGATGCCCCGGCAATGAGGGCCGGCGCCGTCGATCTCGGCCTGGAGGGTGGCGGGGGTGAGGAGCTTTCGCGCGAGCGCCTCGTGCACCACCCGCCGGTAGGCACGCGCGGAGTACATCGCGCCGGCCAGGTCACGGACGGTTCGTGCCGGAGTGGTCACGGGGATTCCTCGGTGGGTGGTGGTGGCGTCGGCGGGCAGCTCGCCGACCCCGTGGATTCGGATCTGGGTGCGCCGCCGCATCTTCCGCGGCACGGTGACATCTATGGGTGTCGTGCGTCCCGTCCAGCACTCATACAGCGCCGCCGCCGCGAAATGGCTGAGCACCGCGTCGTCGCCGACGGCGAGGACGGCGGCGAGGAAGACGCCCTCCCGTGACAGCTCGCGCCGCCCGACTACGTAAACGCCGCGATGAACGCGATGCAGGCGGCCCAGCGCGAGTCGTCGGGCGATCGCGGAGCCGGAAAAACCGAGGGCGATGAGCTGGCGGCAGGTGATCAGCCCGCGCTGCCGCGCGGCCAGCGCTTGCAGGCGACGTTCTTGCCGAATAGCGGGCGAAATGTCGCCTTCAACGGGCACGCCCCCGATCGTCGCGCCCGCCCCTGTGACGGATCAAGACACAAACGTCACGGCTTTGCTCCGGAGGCGATACATGCCCGCGCAGCGTGCACTCCGAGCGCCTCCCCGCGCGCGGATGCCGTCGAGGGGTTGAGCGCGAGCTGCTCGAGCTGAGTCGCGGGGATGTGCTCGAACTTCGCGACCACGCAGTTCCGGAATACCGCCGAGGTCGTCTTCAGGTAACGCCGGACGGGAGCGAGGAAGAGCGGCCTGAGCGCGCCCATGACCCCGGGGGCGGCGAAACATCGCGCCGCGATTCCCAACCCGACCTGCCGGGCTCGGGTCTGCGCGGCGGCCAGGTTCTCGGTCGCGTAGGCCGATATCAGCTGCGCGAGCTGAGCCGGTGTCGTGGCGTTGGCTTTGGCGACGATGCAGTTCGTGAACACCGTGGGCAGCGTCCGGACGGAGCCGGTGAGAATCGCCCGGGTGATCAGGGCATGGATGGCGGCGATGCCCTTACCCTGTCTGATGCACGTCCCCACCAGGCGGAACGCCAGCTGCCGCGTCGCCGCCGGGGGATTCGTTCCCGAGTTGGCCAGAGCACGGAGCTGGTCGGTCGGCAGCCCCAGGCTCTGCTTGCTGACACACGCTCCCAGGCCGGCCGGGGCGTTGCCCGCCTGGAGCTGGCTCGAGATCTCCCGCGCGAGCTTCGCCCGGTCAGCACTCGGGGCACCGGACCCGCCACATCCGGCCAGTGCCACCGCAACCACGATTGCCAGCGCGGCCCAGTCGCGTGGCTTCCCCCTCAGAGCGCCCATACGTGGGCGCAACGATAACGCTACGCGAGCGCGCCCGCGGTGTCGCGCAGTACCTCCCACGCCAGCTCGACGCTCGCCTCGGTCGTGCTCATCTGACCGACCGCGAGCCTGAGCACGTAGCGCCCGTCCAGCACCGCGTGGGAGATGAAGATCTCGCCGGACGCGTTCACCTTCTCCAGCAGCTCGCGGTTGCGCTCGTCGGGACCGTCGAGCCGGAAGCACACCACCGAGAAGGGCCGCGGCGCGCACAGCTCCCACCCCGGCTCGGCCGCGACCCACCCCTGCAAGCGCCGAGCCAGCCCGATCCCCGAGCGGACGTGCTCCTGCAGCCCGGTGCGGCCGTGGCAGCGCAGCACCGCCCAGAGCTTCAGGGCGCGAAAGCGACGCCCGAGGGCGGGGCCGTACTCGCTCAGGCTCAGGGCGTCCTCGGCATCGGGCGTGCGCAGATACTCGGGGACGAGGCTGAAGGCGGCGCGGAAGTCAGCCGGCCGGCTCGTCCACAGCAGCGAGCAGTCCATCGGCGTGAGCATCCATTTGTGAGCGTTGACCACCAACGAGTCGGCCCGGTCGACCCCCGCGAAGGCCCACCGGTGCTCGGGGCACACCATCGCCGTGCCCGCGTAGGCGGCATCGACGTGCAGCCACGCCCCGGCCTCGGCGCAGGCATCGGCGATAGCGAGAACGGGATCGACGGATGTCGTCGCCGTCGTCCCCACTGTGGCGACCACCGCCGCGGCGTCGCCGAGATCTCCGAGCGCATCCGGGCGCATCCGGAACTCCTCGTCGCACGGCACCTTGCGGAGCTCCATGCCGAGCATGCGCGCCGCCTTCTCGACCGACGAGTGGGCCTGCTCGGAGCACACCACGAGCTCGCGACCGCTCACGTGACGGGCGGCGATGATGGCGGCCAGGGTCGAGGTCGAGGCGGTGTCCTCGATGTGGCCGTGCCAGCCCGCCGGCAGGCCGAGGAGCTTCGCCGTCCAGTCGAGCACGACGCCTTCGAGCTCGGTCGCGGCCGGGGCGGTTCGCCACAGGATCGCCACCGGGTTGAGGGTCGCGGCGAGGAGCTCGGCGAGGATCGCGGGCTCGGAGGAGCTCGTCGCGAAGTAGCCGAAGAAGCGGGGGTGCTGCCAGTGGGTGACGCCGGGAAGGAGGATCTCCTCGAGGTCGCGCAGCACGTCGGAGAAGGGCTCGGGCTCGTCGGGCGCCTCCGCCGGGAGGGCGGCGCGGATCGCCCCGGGCTGCACCTGGGCGAGGACGGGCAGATCCCCCACGCGCTCGAGATAGCTCGCGGCCCACTCGAGCGCGGCGGGACCTTCGTCGCGCAGGAAGCTCATCTCAGGCAGTGCCTCATCTCAGCAGGTGGCTCATCTCAGGCGGTGGCTCATCTCAGGCGGTGGCTCATCTCAGGCGGTAGCTCATCTCAGGTGGTGGCTCATCTCAGGCGGTAGCTCATCTCAGGCGATAGCTCATCTCAGGCGATAGCTCATCTCAGGCGGCGGGTCATCTCACCTGGGTGGCTCATCTCACCCGGTGGCCGCCGCGGCGCCGAATTCGTAGTGCACGCCGGTGAGCTCCTCGGACACGTCCCACAGCCGACCCGCCACCGCGGTGTCGTAGGCCGTGGCCTTGGCGGTGGTGGTCTGGGGGTGGCCGCGCATCCCACCCCAGGCGTCCGGGCCCACGAAGGTGCCTCCGGGGAGATCGGGCGCGGTGGCCGCATAGAGAGCGGGGAGCGCCCCCATATCGGCGCTCTGGGCGACGACCCGGTTGGCCACGGCCATGCTCCAGCGCTCGTAGGCGACCTCGGGGCCCGCGGTCTGGAGGTTGGTGGCGGCGTACCCGGGATGGGCGGCCATGCTCAGCAGGTTCGTCCCGGCCGCACTCGCGCGGCGCTGGAGCTCGAAGGCGAAGAGCAGGTTGGCGAGCTTGGACTGGCCGTAGGCGAGCCAGCGCCGGTAGCGCCGCTCGCTCTGGAGGTCGTCGAAGTTGATCCGCCCGATCCGGTGGGCGGCGCTGGTCATCGTCACCACGCGTGCCGCGAGCAGACTCGGGAGGAGCAGCCCGGTGAGCGCGAAGTGGCCGAGATGGTTGGTGCCGAGCTGGGACTCGAAGCCGTCGACGGTGGTGCGGCGCGGGGGCGCCATGATGCCGGCATTGTTGATCAGGAGATCGACGCGGTCGTGGGCTTCTCTCAGGCGGGCGGCGAAGGCGCGCACGGAAGCGAGATCGGCGAGGTCGACCTCCTGGACCTCGGCCTGCGCGCCGGGGACGGCGGCGCGGATCGTCTCCAGCGCCTGCTCGCCCTTGGCCCGGTTGCGGCAGGCGATGACGACGCTGGCATGGGCGCGCGCGAGCTCACGCGCGGTGACGAGGCCGAGGCCGCTGTTGGCGCCGGTCACCACCGCGAGGCGTCCCGCCTGGTCGGGGATGTCCTCAGCCGTCCACTTGTGTGCCATCGCAGTTCTCCTAGGTCGCGGTTCGCCGGGCGACAGAAGCCGAGTATGCGTGCTCACGAAAGCGCAGGACGGGATCGTCGGAGAGCTCGATCCCGTCGGTCACCCGCACCGGGTCGAATACGAGCACGTCGCCATGCGTCTCGCGCTCGGTCTCGAGCCCGGTGAGCTCGAGCGTCCCGGCGAGCACGGTCTCGCGCTCCTTGGGCCAGGTGGCGGTCGGGTCCTCGACGGGGTCCCCGGGTGCGGCGATCTGGAGCTCGAGCTGGAACCGCACCGGCCCGCGCGTCAGGCGTGCGCGGATCTCTTCCTGAAGATAATCGCGGCCGCGGCGGCGCGCCTGCCAGGGGGCAAGCGACCGCTCCGCGGCGTCGGGGAGGAGCGTGTAGCGGACGTAGCGGGAGTTCCCCTCGAGATCGATCCACCGGTAGGCGTGCACCGCGTAATAGGGGATGGTGGCGTAGCTCGCGGGCGGGAGCAGGGCCTTGGTGTTGGCCGGGAGGCCGCCGAGGGCGACGGGGTTGTGGGCGAGGAAGCGCGCGAACTTCAGCGGCATCGTCGCGCTCGGCGCGCTCGCGCGCATGAGCTCGACGAACGCCTCGGGCGTCCGCGCCGGGAAGCGGGGGGCCGACTGGGCGACGATGTCGGTGCGCGAGCCGTCGGACAGGTAGCACTTGACCGCGAGCCCGCGCACGTCGGGGGCGTAGTCGGGGCCGTCGGGGTCGCCGCTGCCGTTGGAGACCCGCGCGGTGACCTTGACCGGCTCGCCCTGCATGTGGGCGGCGCGGGACAGCCGCGCGCCGGCGGGAGTGGCGGTGAAGGTGCCGTCCACCAGGGTGCCCTTGGCGTGGAGAGCGCGGTGGCCGGGGTGGCGGCCGAAGACCTCGTTGGCGGCGTCGATCGCCTGATCGGGGGTGATCGTCACCTCGAGACCTCGCGGAAGGCGATCCCCGCGCGCTGCAGGCGCTCGACCAGCGGCTGCCCCATCGCCGCCGCGGTCGTGACCTGACCGCTCGTCTCCGGGAGCTCGTCGTGTACCAGGCAGAGCGCCGATTCGCCGACCATCTTCGCCGTCTCACCGTAGCCGAGGTCGCCGCCGCTGACCTCGGTGATCACCCGCTCGCCCCCGCCCTCGCCGATGAAGCGGACCCGGAACCAGGCGTTCTCGCGCTCCTCGGGCGTCGGCCCGTCGCCCGAGCTCTTGAGCGAGAGGAGGAGGCGGCGCGTGGGCGCGAGCTGGGCAAGGACGACGGCGGCGCCGACGCCGCCGGCGAGGGCGGCAAGGGTGGCGAGCCGTTTCTGGACCAGATAGTGGCCGTAGGAGAAGTCGGGGCCGTACCGGGGCAGGGCCCGCGCCGAGCGCAGGACGATCTGCGGGTCGATGGTGGGCAGGGGCATGACCCAGCCCCCCGCCTCGGCGTCGTGGTGGGGCCGGCCGGCGATCCCCCGGACCCGACGGTCGGCGGGGCGGGCCTCGAGGCGGCGGCGCTTGAGGGCATAGCGGGCGGCGTGGCGGGCGCGGGCAAAGCCGTTGATGGCCGAGTGGTAGGTGCCGCCCGAGATCGCCCCGTGGGCCCTGACGAATCCGCTGATGTCGATGGGGACGTCCTCGGGCAGCTGCTGGACGGTGAAGAAGGCGCCGAGATCGTGGGGGATCGAGTCAAAACCGCAGCAGTGGACGAGCCGGGCTCCGTTGCGCTGCGCCTGCTCGTGGTAGCGCAGCCACATGAGATCGACGAACTCCGGCTCGCCGGTGATGTCGACGTAGTCGGTCCCCGCCGCGGCGCACGCGGCGACGAGGGGCTCGCCGTAGAGGATGAACGGTCCGACGGTGCTGATGACCAGGCGCGCCGACTCGGCCACCGCGCGCAGGGACGCGGGATCCTCGACGTCGGCATGGAGGAGGGGGACGTCGCTGAGCTTCTCGGCCCGGGCGCGGACCGCCTCGAGCTTGGCGGGGTTCCGGCCCGCGAGGGCGATCCGCGTGCCCACGGGGGCGTGGGCGGCCAGGTACTCGGCGGTCAGGCCCCCGGTGAACCCGGTGGCGCCGAAGAGGACGATGTCGTGCTCGGCGGGGGTCACGGGGCATCCGCGCCCGCGGCGCCCGCGGCATCGGCGCCCGCGGCGTCGACGCCCGCGCCCGCGGCGCCCGCGGCGTCAGCGCCCCCGGCATCGACGCCCCCGGCATCGGCGCCCGCGACCTCGAGCTTCCGCGCGAGCGCGAGCGCGTCCTCGGGCGCCACCCCGGCCCGCGCCGCCATCCAGCACGCCACCGGCGCGGCAGTGCGCTCGGACGCGTGCGCCGCCGTGCCGGCGAGGGCGAGCAGGGCTTCGAGCTCGGCCGGGGCCGGAGGCGGCGTGCCGAGCTTCTCGGCGAAGGCTGCGAGCCAGTCCTCTGCGTTCATGGGCGGGCGACTCTAGCGCGGCCGTCTGGTCTCGCCGCCCGGCCGGCCGATTCCAGCTCCGAGTGTCAGGGTCCACGCACGTCGAGCCCGAGGAATTGCGACGGCCGCGTAACAACTCTCCTTCGCCCGTGCAACGTTCCGGGCGCATTCGGGCTCGACCGCGCGTGAGCGCCTGACACTGGCCGGGGTCGTGATGAATACCTTCAAATTGTCATCGACTATTCATCACGGCTCCCGCCGTGAAGAACTCCGCCGTCGATAGAGCGATCGCCGCCATCGCGGGCAGGCAGCATGGCGCCATCTCGCGTGAGCAGCTCCTGGCGCTGGGCCTCACCGACGGCCTGATCAACTACCGCGTACAGACGGGCCGCCTCCACCGCCTCCACCGCGGCATCTACGCCGTGGGCTACCTGCCCGTCTCCCCCTACGCCCGCGCCCTCGCGGCCGTCCTCGCCTGCGGGCCCGGCGCCGCGCTCAGCCACGGCTCCGCCGCCACCCTGTGGGGGATCACCAAGACCTGGAAGGCGCCACTGGAGGTCACGGCGCGATCGGCGCGGCGGCGCGCCCGGCTCCACATCCACCGCTCGAGAACCCTTACCGCGGCCGACATCACCGATCACTTCGGCATCCCCGTCACCACCCCCGCGCGCACCCTCCTCGACAACGCGCTGCGCCTCACCGGCCCCGAGCTCACCCGAGCCATCAACGACCTCCGGCTCGGGGGCTACCTGAAGCTCGGTGACGTGATCGAGCTCGTGAACCGCCACGCGCCCACCCGCGCCGCCAACCGCCTGCGCCAGCACACCGCTCACCCCCAGAGAGGCCCCACCCGCTCGGAGTTCGAGGACGCCTTCCTGCCCTTCGCGGCGCGCTACGGCCTCCCCGAGCACCAGGTCAACACCTACGTGGCCGGCCATGAGGCCGACGTCTTCTTCCCCGAGCACGGGCTCGTGGTCGAGCTCGACAGCTGGGAATTTCACTCCGACCGTGCTCAGTTCGAGCGCGACCGCGACCGCGACCCCGACCTCCTGGCCGCCGGAGTCGCCACCGTGCGCCTGACCTGGGAGCGCTTCAGCGAACGCTCTGCGCGCGAGGCGGAGCGACTGAAGGCCATCCTCACAGCCCGTACGTCTTGGCGATGATGTCGCGCTGGATCTCGCTCGTGCCGCCGTAGATGGTGGCGGCGAGGGCGACGCGGACGTGGTGCTGCATGTCGTACTCGGTGGCGTAGCCGGCCCCGCCCATCATCTGCATGCCCTCGAGAGCGGCGCGCTTGGCCGTCTCGGTGGCCATGAGCTTGGCCATCGACGCCTCGCGCGGGAGCAGCCGGCCCGGATCGGCGTCGGTCATCCGCGCCACCTCGTAGACGAGCAGGCGGGCGGCCTCGATCTCACACCCGAGGTCGGCGAGGCGGTGGCGCAGGGCCTGGAAGCTCCCGATGGGACGGCCGAACTGCTTGCGCTCCTTGACGTAGGCGAGGGTGTCCTCGAAGGCGCGCTCGGCCACGCCCAGGAGCTGGGCGGCGATGATCAGGCGCTCGTGGTTGAGCCCGGCCATGAGCTGCCTCCAGCCGCCGTCCTGGACGCCGAGGAGCCGGTCCGCGCTGACCCGGCAGTCGGTGAAGAACACGTCGTTGACCTCGCGGCCGCCCATGGTGTCGATGCCGCGGATCTCGACCCCGGAAGCGTCGGCGGGCACCGAGATCATCGAGAGCCCGTCGTGCTTGTCCGAACCCCGCGTGGTCCGGCACACGAGAAGGATGTGCTCGGCCTTGTGGGCGCCGGTGATCCACGTCTTCTGGCCGTTGATCAGGTACTCGCCGTCGTCGCGTTCGGCCCGGCATACCAGGCTGCCGACATCGGAGCCCGAGTCGGGCTCGGACATGGCGATGGCCTCGACGGCGCCGGCGACGATCCCCCCGAGGATCTCGTGCTTCTGCTCCTCGGTCCCGAAGCGCTGGTAGGCCCCGGCGGTGATCATGCTCACCGAGTAGAAGCCCATGGGGATCAGCCCGCGCGCGAACTCCTCGCAGAGCAGGCACATGTCGACGGCGCCGCCGCCCGAGCCGCCGTACTCCTCGGGGATCGAGGCGCCGAGCCAGCCCAGCGCGGCGATCCGCTCGTAGATCTCCTGATTGTGAGGATCGTGACCGCGATCGGTGAGGGCGTCGCGCTGCTCGCGGGTGCCGCACTCGCGCCGCGCGAAGTCGCGGATCGCCTCGACGAAGGCGCGCTGCTCGTCGGTCAGCTCGGTCATCGCCGGGGGTACGATAGCCCGCCTTCACAGCATGCCCCGCCTCCGCTCCGCCGATCCCCAGAACGACGCCGCCGCCATCGCCGCCATCTACGGCGAGTTCGTGCGCGACACCGTGATCACCTTCGAGTCCGACCCGCCGAGCCCCGGCGAGTTCGCCGCCCGCGTCGGGCGCACCCAGCACACGCACCCGTGGCTCGTGGCCGAGAACGAGGAGGGGCGCGTCGTCGGATTCGCCTACGGGTGCCCGCACCGCGAGCGCGTCGCCTACCGCTGGGCCGCCGACGTGAGCATCTACCTCGAGCCCGCCAGTCATCGCCGCGGCATCGGCAAGGCGCTGTACGGAACCCTCTTCGACTGCCTCCGCGCTCAGGGCCTGCTCATCGCCTGCGCGGGCATCACCCTCCCCAACGAGGCGAGCGTCGCCCTGCATCGGTCGTTCGGCTTCGTCCCCGTGGGCGTCTACCAGAACATCGGCTACAAGTCGGGTGCCTGGCGCGACGTGGGCTGGTACCAGCTCGAGCTCGCCCCCCGCCCCGACGGTGATCCCCCGCCCCCGCGCAAGCCGTGAGGCCGTGAGGCCGTGCGTGCCCTAATTCAGCGCGTCACCCGAGCTTCGGTCTCGGTCGACGGCCGGGAGATCGCCGCCATCGGCCCCGGACTCCTCGTCCTCCTCGGCTTCGCCACCGGCGACACCGAAAGCGACGCCGACCGCCTCGCCGACAAGGTCCGGAAGCTCCGCATCTTCCCCGATCCCGACGGTCGCATGAACGAGCCCCTGAATGGCCGCGAGGTCCTGTGCGTGAGCCAGTTCACCCTCTACGGCGAGGCCAGGCGCGGCAACCGCCCGAGTTACACGAAAGCCGCCCCGCCCGACCAAGCCGAGCCCCTGTACGAGCGCTTCGCCACCCGGCTAAAGGCGCGAACCGGCGTCTTCGGCGCCCACATGGCCGTCGAGCTCACGGGCGACGGTCCCGTGACCCTGCTCCTGGAGAGCCCATGAGGCGCCAGTACGTGAAGCTCTGCGACCTGCGCGACTTCGAGGATCGCGAGCTCCTCGCGACCGTGGGCGATATCCTCCCCGAGCGCGACGCCGGGACCCACATCGAGCGCAAGGTGTGGGAGTTCGCCATGCTCGCCATGTTCCTCGAGGAAACGGGGAGGCTCACCGAGGACACCCGCGCCCTCTCGGTGGGGGCGGGCGACGAGCGCATCGCCTTCTGGCTCGCCAACCGGATCGGGCGCGTGGTGGCCACCGACGTCTACGGGGAGGGCGCCTTCTCGGGCAACGAGGCGGCTCCCTCGATGCTCGAGGACCCGCGCGCCCACGCCCCCTTCCCCTACCGCGAGGACCACCTCGAGGTCCTGTGGATGGACGCCCGCGAGCTGAAGTTCCCGAGCGAGAGCTTCGACGTCGTCTTCACCCTGTCCTCGATCGAGCACTTCGGCTCTCCCGCAGACATCGCCCAAAGCGCCAAGGAGATCGGGCGCGTGCTCAAGCCCGGTGGTCACGCCGTCATCGTCACCGAGTGCTTCGTCCGCCACCACCCGCTCGACACCTCCACCGCCGAGGTCACCAAGCGCATCGTCACGGCAAACCGCAAGATGCCCGGCGCCAAGCCCGGCCGGCGCGTCGCCCTCGCCGACGTCTTCACCCCCCGCGAGCTCATCAAGAACATCGTCAAGCCCTCCGGCCTGCGCCTCTTGCAGCCGCTTGACACCAAGATCACCGCCCAGTCCTGGGAGAATCTGACCCTGTGCGCGCCCGACGGGCGCCTGCTCCCGAAATCGGGCCACAAGTACCCGATGATCCTCATGCAGCTCAGGCGCTCGGTCTTCACCTCCGTCTGCCTGATCCTGGAGAAGCCGCCCTCGCGGCGATAATCCAGGGCGATGCTCAGCTACCGCTACCTGTTCTCCCAGCTCGTGCGCCGCGAGCTGCGCCAGAAGTACAAGGGCTCCGCCCTCGGGGTGCTGTGGTACCTGGTCAACCCGCTCGTGCTCATGGGCGCCTACACGCTCATGTTCGGTTTCGTGCTCAACCTCCAGGGCAGCTCCCGACCGCATCCGTATCCGATCTTCCTGATGATCGGCATCGTCGTGTGGACGTTCTTCGCCCAGTCGCTGCTCTCGGCCGCGCCCTCGCTCATCGAACAGGGCGGCCTCGTGCGCAAGGCGCGCTTTCCCCGCGAGGTGATACCCGGGTCGGCGGTGACGGTGCAGCTCATCACCTTCGCCGCCCTGCTCGTGCTCCTCGTCCCCATCGCCCTGGCCCTGTGCGGTTCGGTGAGCCCGGCGCTCCTCCTCCTTCCCGTCCTCGTGGCGCTCCTCTTCGCCTTCACCCTCGGATGCGCGCTCATCGTCGCCGTCCTCCACGCCTACTTCCGCGACATCGCCCCGATCGTCGCCGCCGCCCTGCTCCCCTGGTTCTTCATCACCCCGATCTTCTTCGTCGCCAACGAGCTCGCCCCCGTGCAGCGGCATCCCTTCCTCGGGACCCTGCTCGACTGGGTCAACCCGATCGCCCCCTTCATGCTCGCGATCCGGGAGATCCTCTTCTACGGCCGGGCCCCCGAGCTCGGACAACTCCTCTACACGGTGGTGGCGGCGGTCGTCGTGCTCGGCCTCGGGCGCGCCGTGTTCGTGCGCATGGAGGGTGAGCTGGCGGTCATCGTATGAGCCTGCATCCCGGCGAGATCGTCCTGCGCGACGCCACCCGGTCGTTCAGCATCCGCGCCGACCAGGCCCGGACGTTCAAGGGCCTGCTCCTCGGCGCGCGCGCCGAAGGGCCGGCGCCGGTACCGGCGCTCAGAGGGGTCAGCCTCCACATCGAACCCGGCGAGACGGTGGGGATGGTCGGCCGCAACGGCGCCGGCAAGACCTCCACGCTCAGAGTGCTCGCGGGGATCATCCCGCTGCAGTCGGGCGAGGCGGCCTCGGGCGGGCGCATGGTCTCGCTGCTCGAGCTCGGCTCGGGCTTCAGCCGCGACTTCTCGGGCCGGGAGAACATCTATCTCCAGGGCGCCCTCTACGGCTTCACCAAGCCCCAGATCGACGAGCGGATCGAGCGGATCGTCTCCTTCTCCGAGCTCGGCCACTTCATCGAGGTCCCGGTGAAGACCTACTCGGCGGGCATGTTCCTGCGCCTGGGCTTCTCGATCGCCGCCTTCCTCGACGCCGACGTCCTCCTCATCGACGAGATCCTCGCCGTGGGCGACGAGGCCTTCCAGCGCAAATGCCTGCGGCGGATCTCCGAGCAGATCGCCGGGGGGACCACCGTCGTCCTCGTCTCCCACGACGCCCGGGCGATCGAGCGCGTGTGTGGGCGCGTGGTGGTGCTCGACGGCGGCCAGGTGGTCTTCGACGGCCCGACGGCGGAGGGCCTGCTCCACTACCACCGTCTGATGGGGACCGAGCACGGCGGCGGGGAGTCGGTCCGCTCCGGGGCCGCGCGCGAGCTCGAGGTCGCCGACGTCGAGCTCCGCGACGGCGCGGGCCGAGCGTGCACGGTGTTCCGCACCGGGTCGGCGATGCAGATCGCCGCCGAGATCCGCACCAACGAGCCGGTGGATCATCCCGAGCTCGCCCTCGAGATCCGCTCCGGCGACGGGCAGCGCATCTTCTCGACGGCCACCGAGCTCGCGAAACCGCGCCTGGTCTTCGAGATCCCCTCGCTCGCCCTCCTCGGCGGCGACTACGACGTATCGCTGGCCGCCGGCGAGCGGGGCGTCGATCCCGGCCTCGACCGCACCGTCCGCTTCTCGGTGGCGGCCGAGCCCGGCGCCGAGGGAATCGTCGATCTCCGCGGGCGCTGGCGCAACCCCGAGCCCGCGCGGGTGGCGCCATGACCGACCCCGAGCACGCCCTCGAGCACGCCCGCGCCGCCGCCGCCACCAGGCGCGCCGAGGGGGCGTACCCCGACGGCCAGCAAGCCGATCACGAGGGTCCCGCCCCCACCACCCTCGAGAACCTCTTCGAGTGGGCGATGATCGATCCCGACCTGCGCGAGGTGCGCTCCACGCGCAAGCTCGGGGCCCCCGTCACCCTGCTCAAGCGCGGCCTCGTGCGCCTGCTCCAGCAGTATCACGCCGAGCTCATCTCCCAGCAGACGCGCTTCAACGTCCACGTCCTCGGTCACGTCCGCCGGCTGGAGACGCGGATCGAGGAGCTCGAGCGCCGCCTCAGCGAGCACGACCACGAGCACGAGCGCGAGCACGAGCGCGACGCGTCCGACGCATGAGGATCCATCAGCTCCTCTCGGGCGCCGGGCCTCACGACGCCATCACCACCGAGGCGGTGAGCTTCCGCTCCCGCTTTCGCGAGTGGGGATGGGACGGCAAGGACTACGCCGTCCACGTCGCCCCCGGCCTCAACGGCCATATCCGCATGCTCAAGCGCTTCAAGCCGAAGGCCGAGGACATCCTCCTCATCCACCATTCCGCCGGCGCCCCGCGGCTGCGCGAGCTCCTCGCCCTCCCCAACCGCAAGCTCCTTCTCTACCACAACGTCACTCCCGCCCCCTGGTTCTGGGAGCACGCGCCCAACGTCGCCGTGCAATGCGCCGTCGGCCGCGAGCAGCTCCCAGTGCTCGTACGCGCAGTCGACGTCGCCGCCGCCGACTCGCACTTCAACGCGGCAGAACTGCAACAGCTCGGCGCGACCCGCACCGCCGTCGTACCCCTGCTCGTCGACTACACCCGGCTCGGAGCGCGAAAGACCGCCGAGCCCACCGGCCCCCCCACGGTCATCTTCGTCGGGCGCCTCTCCCCCCACAAGCACCAGGATGAGGTGATCCGGGCCTTCTCGCTCTACCGCCGCCACCGCGCTCCCGACGCGCGGCTCGTCCTCGTCGGCGATCCCATCTCCTCGCGCTACCTCGACTTCCTCCGCAGCCTGGCCGAGTCGCTCGCCCCCGGCGCGGTGTCGATCGAGAGCGGCCTCACCAACGCCGAGCTCGGCGAGCGCTACCGCGCCGCCCACGCCTTCCTGTGTCTCTCCGCCCACGAAGGCTTCTGCATCCCCGTGCTCGAGGCGTTCTCGCAAGGCGTGCCGGTGATCGCGCGGCCGGCTGGGGCGATCCCCGAGACCACCGGTGACGCCGCCCTCCTCGTCGAGGACCCCGACCCCGCCGTCATCGCCGAACTCGTGCACCTCGCCGTCACCGATGTCGAGCTGCGAGCCGAGCTCCGCCGCCGCGGCGAGGCGAGACTCGCCCTCTACGCGCCCGACCAGGTGGCCGCGCGCCTGCGGGAGGCCGTCGAGGCCACTACCCGAGGGTGATGTGGGTGAGGTCGTAGATGAGCGGCCGGGTCGCCACCAGCGGCGCCTTCAGGCTCGGGTTCATGCGCCATACCTGGTACTCGGCGTTCTTGAGGATGGGCTGCCCGAGGACTGCGTAACGGGGCGGCGGCTTGATGCGCAGGGCGATCAGGTAGTCGGCCTTGTAGCCGATCGCCGGGTGGGGAAAGATCCCGTCGAGGGGGATGGGCACCGCCAGCGGGTGATCGACGAACATGTACGACGCCCACAGCTGCCAGCCGCTCGGGTAGACGTCGACGAGCACGCTCGAGCCGCGCGGGAGCTCACGGTCCCACTGGCGGAGCTGGAGCACGTACTGGTTGGCCTGGGGATAGGTGCCGTTGACCTCGCGCCCGGCCCCGGCGGGGATGACGACGAGCGCGGCGAGGATGCCCACCACCCCGATCGCCGCCGTCCGCCACGCGCGTGTGGTCACCAGCCAGCCGAGGGCGACGAGGGCGAGCATGATCGCGTACGGGCCGACGAAGGCGAGGTCCTTGAAGAAGAAGAGCTGTCCGTCGAAGCGCTCGCGGAAGTAGATGCCGATCAACGCGGTGACGAGGACCATCGCCCCAGCGGGCCAGCGCGCCTCGGCGCGAAGGCGCAACAGGCCGGCGGCGGCGAGCAGGCACACCACCGCCAGGCCGGCGAAGTCGACGGCGGCCGATCCCGGCATCCCCACGAACTCGGGGAAGGGCAGGAAGGGCAAAGCCGAGCCCGACCATCCCACCAGGCTCGACCACGGCGCCACGACCTGCAGCGCGGACCACGTCTTCTCGACGAAGCCCCGTCCGAGGACGTAGACGACGGGGACGGCGACGACCACGATCGGGACCCACAGCCACGAGCGGGGTCCGGGGCGCGGGAGGTGGAGCCCGGAGAGCCAGCGCACGGGCTGGCCGTCGGCGCGCCGGCGGCGCCACACGACCACGCCGGTGGCGATCAGGAACACCACCGGGAAGGGAGCGACGAGCGGATAGGCGAGCAGGCACAGCACCGCGAAGAGGGCGAAGAGGACGGCATCGCGGCGACTGGGCTCGTTGAGGTAGCGCCAGCCGAAGAGGAGCACGAAGGGGAGGGTGAACTGGCCCCATAGCTCGTTGTAGTACGGATGGATGGTCACGTACATGGCGATCCGGTCGAGCGGGAGCAAGAAGACGACGAGGAGCCCGAGCCACAGGGGCGCCCGCAACACGTAGCGGGCAAACAAGAAGAACCCGAGCGCCGCCAGCGCCAGGATCAGCGCTGAGACCGTCGGGAAGGCCTCGATGGGATCCTGGCCGGCGAGCGTGGAGATCGCCGCCAGCGCGTAGTAGATCGGATACTTCGAGCGCCACTCCAGCGGGATGCTGGGAATCGGCGTGTCGGTCCGCGTCGCCGTCGGGGGTGCGTGCTCGAGCAGGGTCGCGGTGCCGACGACGAGGATGGCGTCCCCGTTCTGACCGGGGACGCTTGCGTAGCCCGAGCGGAAGCTCGGGAGCAGGGTGATGAGGGCGACGAGGGCGGCGAGCGCGAAGGGCATGGCGATACGCAATACCCACGGAGACCGCACCGCCGCGCCATCGGCCCCGGCCGCCGCGCCTTCGGCGCCAGCCGCCTCCGCGGCGTCATGCCCCGGCCGGCGGAGCGCCCGCGCCGTCGCGATCACGGCCACGGCGATCACCACCGCCAGCGAGACCTTGAGCGGCACGTGGAGGAGCCCGAGGGCAGCGAGCACGAGGCTCGAGGCCGTGGCTCCGAGGGGGAGGACGAGGAGCGCCCGGTGGGGCCGCAGGTCACCGCGCGCGAGCGCGCACGCGAGCGGGAAGCCGCACAAGGCGAAGAAGGCGACGCCCACCGCGGCCGTGCGCAGGACGGCGGGCACCGCCCGCACCCCGACGACGCCGGTGTCGAGGGCGAGGACGAGCGCGATCGCGACCCCGACTGCGAGCCCGAGCCCGGCGAGCGCGCGCGGATCGAGGGCCTGCAGGCGCGCGAGCGAGAGCCCGCGCGGCGAAGCTAGCGCCGAGCCATCTCGCCCGGACTGCGCCGGCGATGCGCCTCGCTCGCCACCCGCGTGAGGAAGATCGGGTTCCCCAGCAGGTACCGTCGCCACATCCGCTGGGGCTCGATCGCTAGTCGGAAAATCCATTCGAAGCCATTGTCCGCCAACCACCGCGGCGCGCGCGGCATGTGGCCGGAGACGTAATCGAACAACGCGCCGACGGTCCACACCACGGCACCGTCGAGACGCTCAGCGTACCGATCGACCCACAGCTCTTGCTTTGGCGTGCCCATCCCCACGAGGACGATCGCGGGTCCGTAGGCGTTGATGTCCTCGATCACCCGCTCGTTGTGGGGGGAGTCGAGCTCGAAGAACCCGTGGTGGGCGCCGACGACGTCGAGGCGCGGGTACCAGCGGCGCAGCCGCGCCGCCGCCTCGCGGGCCACGGGGGGCTCGGAGCCCAGCAGGTACAGGGGCTGCCCCGAGAGCTCGCACAGCGTGGCCAGCCCCCAGATCCAGTCCGCGCCCGTCATTCGGTGGGGAATCGGATGGTGCAGGAAGCGGGCGGCGAGCCTCACCCCGTAGCCGTCGCAGTACACGAGGTCGGCGCGGCGCAGCGCTTCCCCGAGCCCGGAGGTCGTCCGCGACTGGTTGACGACGTGGGCGTTGACGTACATGACGCGCCGGGTGCGGCGCTGCGACGCCCAGCCCGAGATCGTGCGCAGGAGCTCGGCCGGCTGCGCCAGGTCGATGGGGATGTCGAAGATGGGCGAGGACGGGCGATCCCGCGTGCCGGGCCCTGGCTCTTCGGTGGCTGCGAGGTTGGCCTGCACGGCGCGGCGGATCCTACCGCCGCCGCGCCGAGCCCGGCGCCACAATGCACACCCGTGTCCGCCCCGATCGTCGCCATCGACGCCCGCGACGCCTTCGCGCCCGAACTGCGGGGATGGGGCCGCTACGAGCTCGAGCTCGTGCGCGCGCTCAGGAACGGCGCCGGCGAGGGCCTCGAGCTCCTCGTCCTCGAGCAGGGCGGCGCGGGGCCCGAGCTCCTCTTCGAGCAGGTCAAGCTGCCCTGGACCCTGCTCCGGACCCGTGCCACCATGGTCCACGCGCTGAACTGCTGGCTGCCCCTCGTGCGCCCGTGCCCCGGGGTGGTGACGATTCAGGACCTCGCCTTCGAGGACTGGCCCGGAGACTTCCATCCCGTCACCGGGCGCAAGTACCGGACGATCGTCCCCCTCGCCGCCCGCTCGGCGCAGCGCATCATCTGCCCCTCGGAGTTCACCCGCGACGACGTGTGCGCTCGCTATGGCGTCGACCCGGCCCGGGTCCGCGTCATCCCCCTCGCCCCCGCTCTCGACCCCGGCGGGCTCGACCCGCCCCCGGGCCCCTACCTGCTCGGGGTCGGCGACCTGCGCGCCAAGAAGAACTTCGCCGCCCTCGTGCGCGCCTACGCCGCCCTGCGCCGCGACCCCGGGATCCCCCACCGGCTCGTCCTCGCCGGGGTCGACGCCGGCTCCGGTCCCGAGCTGCGCCGGCTCGCGGGCGAGCACCCCCTCGAGCTCACCGGCTACGTGAGCGACGCGCGCCTCGACGCCCTCATCCGCGGCGCCGAGGTCCTCGTGCACCCGAGCCTGTACGAGGGATTCGGTCTCGTCCTCCTCGAGGCCATGGCCCGGGGCACTCCGGTGGTGGCCGCCCGCGCCACCGCCCTCCCCGAGACGGGGGGCGACGCCGCCCTCTACTTCGACGGCGGGGCCGAAGATCTGCGCGCCGTCCTCGCCGCCCTCCTCGCCGACGCCGATGAGCGCGAGAGCCTCGCCAGCCGGGGACGAGAACGAGCGTCGCGCTTCTCCTGGGAGCGGACGGCGCGCGAGACGGCGGCGGTGTACCGCGAGCTGTCCCGCGGATAGCATGTAGCCGCGATGACCGCCTCCGCCACCGAGGCGGCACTCGAGGCCGACTGGTTGGGAATCTGTCGACGCGCCGAGGCCGCCGCTCGTCGCGCCCTGCACTCCTACCCGCTCGCCGCCCGGTCGCGCCCGACGGGCCGCGGCGAGGGCGGGGACATCTCGCTCGTCATCGACCGCGCCGCCGAGGACGCGATCCTCGCCGAGCTCGAGCTCACCGGGCTCCCGCTCACCGTCGTCTCCGAGGAGCGCGGACGCGTGGAGATGGCGGGCGGCGGGCCCGTCCACGTGATCGTCGATCCCATCGACGGCTCGCGCAACGCCAAGCGCGGGCTGCCCGGGTGGTGCGTGTCGATCGCCGTCGGCGACGGCCCCGTGCTCGGGAACATCCGCTGGGCCTACGTCGGCGACGGGGACCGCGGCGAGGAGTGGTGGGCGCGAACGGGCGACGGCGCCTTCCACGACGGGGTGCGCATGCCCGACCTCGATCCCGCCTCGCCGCTCGAGATGGTGGGGCTCGAGTTCATCCGCCCCCAGCTCGTGGCCGACGCCGCCGAGGCCCTGGCGGCGAGCGGCATCGACCGCCTCCGGGCCGTGGGGTCGATCGCCCTGACCCTGTGTTACGTCGCCTGCGGGCGCCTCGACGGGATGGTGGCGCTCGGCGGCTGCCGCTCGGTGGACATCGCCGCCGGCCAGCTCATCCTCCGCGAGGTCGGCGGCGTCCTCGCCTTCCCCGACGGCGACGAGGATGTCGACCAGGCGTCGCTCTCGCTCGACTGGCGCTCGCGCGCCTTCGCCGCCGCCGGCCCCGTCGGGCTCGAGCGCCTGTGCTCGATCGCTTGAGCGAGCCTGAGACCGACATCCTCCTCATCAGCACCGACCGGGCCGCAGAGGTCCGCGCTTCGCTGCCCCTCGCCCTCGCCCAACCCGGCGCGCGCGTCACCGTGATCGACAACGCCTGCACCGACGACACCGCCGAGCTCGCCACCGAGGCGGGCGCGCGCGTGTTCCGCCTCGGGCACCGGCTGAGCTGGTGCGCCGCCAATAACGCCGCCATCGCCGCCACCGGCGCCGACGAGGTCCTCCTCCTCAACGCCGACTGCTTCCTCGGCCCCGATTTCCTGTCCCGCATGCGCCCGCGGCTGTGGGAGCCAGAGATCGGCTCGGTCGCTCCCAAGCTCGTGCGCGCGGCCGGCCCCGGGCGCTCGCTCGGGGAGATCGACACCGCCGGCCTGATCCTCGACCGCCGGCGCAAGAACAACCTCATCGGCCACGGCGCCCCCGCCCAGCGCTACAGCACGCCGGGGCTGTGCTTCGGCGCCGACGGCGCCGCCGCGCTCTTCCGCCGCGAGACGCTGCGCGACTGCGCGATCGACGGCCCGCCCCTGGACGAGGGCTTCGAGAAGTACGCCTCCGACGTCGATCTGGCGTGGCGCGCGCAGCTCCTGGGCTGGCGGTGCGCTTACGAGCCGAGCGCCGTCGCCCTCCACATCCGCACCTATAGCCCCTCGACGCGAGCCCAGGTGAGCGCCGCCGAGCGCCGCCAGCAGTTCCGCAACCGCTATCTGATGATGCTCAAGAACGAGACCGGGCGCGGCCTCGCGCGCGACGGCGTCCTCATCGCCGGCTACGAGGCGCTCGCCCTCGGGCACGTGCTCCTGCGCGAGCGCGAGCTCCTCGGCGGCTACCGCGAGGCGGCCGGGCTCGCCCGCCGCGCCTTGGCCCAGCGCCGAGCCGTGCAGGCCCGCCGGCGCGTGGACACGGCGCCCTTCGGACTGCGCCCACGCGCCTAGGCGCGGTAGCGGCGCCTGGCCCCGCGCCACATCGTCGGCGCGGCGGCGGCGTCCTGGTAGACCTCCCACGTCGCCTCCGCCGCCTCGCGCCACGTCCACGGCGGCGGGGCCGGAGCGGGGCGCTCGGCCGCCTCGGCGGCGGGGATGAGGGCGTCGAGATCGTCGACCTCGACGAAGGTGGCGCGGTCGTCGAGGACCTCGCGCAGGGCGGGCACGTCGCAGGCGACGACCGGGGTGCCGCACGCGAGCGCCTCGACGGGGGGCAGCCCGAAGCCCTCGTCGTCGCTGGGGAAGACGAGGGCGTGGGCGCCGGTGTAGATCGCCGCCAGCTCGTCGTCGCTGACGCCGCCGGTCAGGGTGACGTCGGGAAGCTCGTTGGCCCAGCGCCCGGTGTCGCCGGCGAGGACCAGGGGCATCTCCCGTGGGGTGCGGGCGAGCGCCGCCACCCGCTTGCGGGGATCGGGGCGCTTCAGGCCCCCGACCCAGAGCAGGTACTCGCCGGGGAGGCTGTAGCGCTTGCGTACCGCCGCCACCTCCTCCTCGGGGCGGGGATGGAAGGCGGGCGCCGCCGCCTCGGCGATGACCACCAGGCGGTCGCCCGGCATCTCGAGGTGGGTGATGGCGTCCTCGGCCACCGCCCGGGTGGGGACGATGACCCGCACGGCGCGCTGGACGGCGAGGTAACGCAGGCGGAAGCGCAGCCCCGAGCGCAGGTACTCGCCGCGGCGCTTGAGGGGAATGAGATCGTGCAGGGTCACCACCATGGGCACCGGCGAGCGGAGCATGGCCCCGTCGATCCACGGGGCGTGGAAGACATCGAACCGGCGCGGGTCGTGGGACTCGACGACGTCCCCGTGCCCGTTCTCGCGCAGCGCCTCGAGCAGGCAGCGGGCGTAGCGGCCGACACCGCGAGAGTCGGCCGCGGCACGGCTATCGAAGGCGACCCTCACGGGACGATGAGCGCCTCCACGCGGTCCACGTACTCCTCGACGAAGAAGCGCCGCGCGCTCTCGCGGGCCGCCGCCCCCATCTCGTCCCGCCGGGCGATGACCTCGAGCACGGCGGCGGCAAGGAGGTCGGGCTGGCCCGGGGGCACGAGGCGCCCGGTGACCCCGTCCTCGACAACCTCGGGAAGGCCGTCGACGCGGCTTGCCACCACCGGGGTGCCCACGGCCATCGCCTCCGAGAGCACGGTCCCGAAGGGCTCGACCCGGGAAGGAAGGACGAGGACGTCGAGATGGCGCATGAGACCGGGGGCGTTCGGGCTCCAGGGATGGTGCTCGACCTCGGTGGCGCTGCGCACGGCGCGAACGTAGTCGGGATCGGCGCCGTAGGGGTCGTCGCCGACCATGACGATCCGCGCCCCGGGCGCGCCGGCGCGGATGGCGGGGGCCGCGTGCACGAGGTCGAGCGGCCCCTTGCGCGGCTCGAAGCGCCCGATGAAGCCGACGACAGGGCCGTTCCCGGTCGGCCACGGCGCGATGGCGGCGGGCGGATCGGGGTCGACGGGCCCGTAGACGACGTGGGCGGCGAGCCCGTGCAGGCGCTCGGCGACGGCCCCCGAGGCGGCGAGGACGACGTCGGCGCGGCGCCAGAACGGGGGCACGCGCTCGACCATGTCGTGGACGTGGAGGACGCGCTTGGTCCCGCGGGGGAGGGCGGGGAGGAGGCGCCCGCACACCGCCCCGTTGAGGTAGACGACGCTCGCTTCCCGAGCCAGCTTCCACGCGCGCGGCCACGAGCGCAGGGCGCGGGCGCCGCTGCGGGGGGCGAGACCCCCGAGCGGGAGTGCGTGCCACGCGTAGCCCGCATCGAGGGCGGCGTCGCGCAGCGGTCCGGCGCCGGGGGTGGTGAGCGCGATCGACCATCCGCGGCGCTCCAGGCCGGCGAGCAGGCGCAGCAGACAGGTCTCCGCGCCGCCCGGGTGGTCGACCGGTGCGACCGCGATCAGCCGGCGGGACATAGTCAAGGCGACGATAGACCTGCCGATCCCCGAATGTCGAGCGGTCTAGATTCCGTCCCCTTGAAGGACTACTTCGAAGAACTGTGGGAGCGGCTCCCCGCCGAGCTCGAGCCTCCCGACCTGGCGCTGCGCCGCGACTTCCTGCTCGGATCGAGCATCGCTCCCGGTGAGCGCGCGCTCGACCTCGGGTCCGGGGCGGGCGAGTTCACCGCCATGCTCGCGGGCGCGGGCGCGGACGTGATCGGCGCCGAGGTTGCCGAGGCGGCGATCGCTCGCGCTCGGGCGGCGCACCCCGAGCTCGCCTTCCGCCTCGTGCCCCTCGACGGGCCCCTTCCCTTCGATGACTCCTCCTTCGAGCTCGTGTGGGCCAGCGAGGTGATCGAGCACGTCGCCGACACCGCGCGCTGGCTCTCGGAGGTCCGCCGCGTGCTGCGCCCGGGCGGCCGGCTGCTGCTCACGACGCCCAACCACTCGCGGTTGCGGCTGCTGATCGGCGGGATCGAGCGATTCTCGGAGCCG